>CANQUI010000001.1 GCA_947626995.1 uncultured Eisenbergiella sp.
CACCGGCGCGGAACACGCCAGAACCATGGATCGGTTGAGATTGGTTTCGTAGGAAATCACAAAACAATCATTTTGTCGCACCCATATAGGCCGATATGCTTCTGAATACAGTTAAACACAAAAAGATTATAGTACGTTAAAGTCCAAATTGCAATATTGACAGCACCGAAAGGCATGGAAAAATAGAGCCACAAAATTGGCAATTTTTCTGTGACTCCGATTTATGTACGCTTTTTTGACGATGACGCATCCCAAAGCCTGTATTCTCCTGACTAAAAGGCAGCAGCCATGCGAAATACAGGACAAAATGATTGTTTCGGGATAAAGCTCAAATAACGCGGCGGCAAACAGGAACAAAGCGAGCTGTCAACGCATCGCTTTGAAATGGAGCGGAAACGCTCCCGTTTGACATAGAAGGAGGCTGTTGTGATGCAATTCAAAATAAAACAATGGTTTGTTTTGTTGCTGGCCCTGACGATGACCTTTATGATCCTGCCGGCGACGGCACTGGCGGAGAGTGTTACACCGACGGAGGAAACAAAAGTCGAGCAGGTGCAGGCCATGATCGACGAACTGCCCGAGGCGGAGGAAATCACAGCCGAGAACCGAAATGACGTGCAGGCGCAGATCGACACCATCGACGAGGCCCTGGCAGAGTTAGTCGAAGAAGAAACGGGGGCGTTGGACACCACCCGCTATGACGCTGTAGTTGCGGCCCTCTCTGCCTTGGACGCGCAAAATGCAGACCCCGACCCGGAACCCAGCACGGTGGAGCAGGTTCAGACCCTGATCGACGCCCTGCCCGAGGCAGAGGAAATCACCGCCGAAAACCGGGCGGACGTGCAGACGCAGATCGACGCCATTGACGCGGCCATGCTGGAGCTGACCGAGGATCAGGCGGCGACACTGGATACTGCCCGCTATGACGAGGCGGCTGCGGCCCTGCTTGCGCTGGTCACTCCCTCCGCGCTGGAACAAGTGCAGGCCCTCCTCAACGCCCTGCCCGACGCTGAGGACATAAACGAGGATAACCGCGCCGACGTGGAGGCGCAGCTGGGCGCCATCGACGAGGCGAAGCTGGAACTTACCGACGATGAGATGGACGAACTGGACATCTCCCGCTATTTGGCGGCGGTGGAGGCGCTTCTGGCGCTGGACGATATGGCTGGAGCGGATGAGCCCACGCCCATCGCGTTTCTTGATGATTTGTCTGGTAATGGCTCGTCGGACAGCCCGTATCAGATCTCCACGGCAGAGCAGCTGAGGCAGCTGAGTGAATATGTGAACGCCGGGAACAACTGCCAGAATATATACTTCCAACTAGCGGCGGACATCGACCTGGGCGGCAGCGCGGATAACCAGTGGACGCCGATCGGAAACGAAAGTAACAAATTCCAAGGCACTTTCGATGGCGACGGTCATACTGTCAGCGGACTGTATATTGACAGCTTTGATTACAATCTGGGTCTGTTCGGGTGTGTCGATGGAGGCACAGTGAAAAACCTGGGAGTCAGCGGATACATCAAAGGATCCTCTAATTCTTATGTGGGCGGCATCGCGGGATGGAGCACTGGAACAATCACCGGCTGCAACAGCGCCTGCAAGATTGAAGGTGGTGACTTTGCAGGCGGCATTGTAGGACGTAACCAAGGCTCGGTGTCAGATTGCTACAATACCGGCTCGATCAGCGGCGCAGACCGCGCAGGCGGCATTGCAGGGAATAACTCCCGTAATATTTCAAATTGCTATAACGCCGGCGCGGTTAGCGGTGAAGACTACGCAGGCGGCATTGTAGGAAATAATGCGGGCGGCTCTATCACAAACAGCTACAATGTTGGTGAAGTTACCGGCACAGGATCACGGGGAGGCATTGCAGGAAATGACGACGGGCATGGTACTTACACAAAGTGCTATTTCCTTGGAGGCCCCGGAGATAACGGCGTAGGCAGCGGTAGCGCAACCGGTGTAGAACAAAAATCGGAGGAGGAGTTCAGGGCCCTTGCTTCAACGCTCGGTGCTGATGAGTGGACGGACGACCCGTTTTTGGGCCGCCCGGTGCTGAATGACAATCAGGAGCCGTCGCCTGTGTCGGGCCAAGGGACGGAGGTTGCCCCCTACCTTATCCCCGACAAGGCTACATTGGAGAAGATCCGGGACTATATCAAAAACGACCCTGACCACGGCAAAGACCAGTTTTTCAAGCTGACGAAAAATATCGACCTGGGCGGCGAGGAATGGACGCCTATTGGGGAGGAATTTGCCGAGTTTAACGGCACCTTCGACGGCGACAATCATACCATCAGCGGGTTGTATATCAATGATTCGGCCGGCGAGTATCTGGGCCTGTTCGGATCTGTCGGCGAAAACGGCGCCGTGAAAAATCTGGTTGTCAGCGGCTCTGTTACAGGAAAGTCCTACGTCGGCGGTATCGCAGGAAGCTGCAAAGGCACCGTGACAAACAGTCGCAATGACGCGATAGTTTCCGGCGAGGATAATGTAGGCGGCATTGTGGGGAAGATTGAAAGTGGCTATAACGGCAAAGTTACCGGCTGCTGCAATACGGGCACGATCACCGGCCGCAGCGGCGACGTAGGCGGCGTCGTGGGAGATGGCGGATACAACAGCCAGATCACAAACTGCTGCAACACCGGCGTTGTCACCGGTGACAACGACAGTGTGGGAGGTGTTGTGGGAGACATCAGCAATGGTTCTGTGTCTAATTGCTATAATACTGGTACGGTCACCTCTCCCGGAAATACCGCTAAGGGTGTTTGCGGGCTGCTGTACAACAGCACGGTGACGAACTGTTATTATCTGAATACCGCGCCGGCGGACAGTGACGCGACGTCGAAGACCGTCGAACAGTTTGCCTCCGGGGAGGTGGCGTGGCTGTTGCAAAAGGATCAAGGCACCCAGGTCTGGGGCCAGACCGTTGGCAATGGAACGCCCGAGCTGACGGACAGCCCGGAGAAAAAGGTTTATCAGATCACCGGCAAGGTCGAGGATCAGGATGACGTCGTGTGGTACAGCAACAGCTTCGCCTCTCTCCCCGCCGCCCCATCGAAAGCGGGCTTTGCTTTTGCGGGATGGTCCACAGCGGTGGAACGGACCGAGGCGGATTTCGTGAAGGACTTTCCGGTTAGCGTGGATATGATCGTCTACGCGGTCTTTACGGACAAGAAGGCGGACAACACGGAGAATCCCAAAGCGACAAATGAAACGGACGCCATCCACTCCACGGCGCAGAGCCCCTCTCCCATCGCCGTTGACCGGAAAACGGGCAATCTGACCGTTACCGTGACGGATACCGGAGAAAACGCCGATTCCACGCAACAGTGGCATTTCCGTGTGGAGCTGGACAATAAAACGATCGGCGGGGAGTACGGCGATATGCGTTTCACGGACGGCGTGGCCGAGTTTACGCTTCAATCAGTCCAGAGCCTCACGGCGCGGGATCTCCCGGAGGGAGCGGCCTATACTGTGACGGAGCTGAACGGGAACCAGAACGGCTACGTAACCACCTGTTCGAATGACAGGGGAATCATTACAAGTAAACAGGACATGGTTGCGGCGTTCGTAAACGACAAATCTGTACCGGCACAACCGGACAATCCGTCGGACACTCCGACAGAAAGCGAACCCGGTAATACCTCGAAGACCGGGGATGAGAGTCCTCTATTGCTTTGGCTTTCGTTGATGATTTTATCGCTGATCGGTATCACAGCAATTGTACGGACTTCGATCACAGGAAGGAAAAAGCCGGTCAGCACGAACGGAGGGCACATAAGAAAATAGTATGAGAGATGCAGAGAAAACGATTGGAACGATGGAGGTTTTTGTTTTGTAATAATAAAGCAGACAATCGCAGAGATTGAAACGAATACGGTCAGTCTGCCAAGCGGCATTTCCCATAAATCGGAGATGCCGCTTTTTAGTTGTGTCACAGACAGAAACTCCTGTGTTACGACCGGATGTCCTTAGTAGAGGCTATAGACCCGTTTACGGCTGAGTCGGTAGAAGGAAGCACTGAAACGCCTCTGAAAGGGGCAGAGCAGGCTGCCGACTTAGCCGATAGTCGTGACATTAGGGATTACTATTTTACTTATTAAATCTCAAGCGGTATAATATGTGCCGGTATCTGATTTGCTGCGGCGTGGTTCGATTCCTGATTGCGTTTCTGTGGGGGATTTGGATGAAAGATCGAAGGAAGAAAATAAATAAGCTGTTTTTTATCATGCTGAAAATCGGCCTTTTTACCTTTGGCGGCGGATATGCCATGATTGCACTGTTGGAAAACGAATTTGTTTCCAAACGCCGTTTGATGCAGGCAGATGAATTTGCGGATATGGTCGCCATTGCCGAATCCACGCCCGGACCGATTTCCATCAATGCCGCCACCTATATCGGCTATCGGCAAAACGGAGTTCTCGGCTCCGCAGCCGCCACAGCAGGCGTCTGTATTCCGTCTTTTGTAATCATCTATTTGATTTCTCTGTTCTTTGACACTTTTGAGCAGATACAGTGGGTGGCGGCAGCCTTCAGGGGAATCCAGGTTGGCGTAGTCGTTCTGATTCTGTCGGCGGGACTGAAAATGTTACGACAAATGCAAAAAACAATTTATAACATGGCGTGCGTCGGCCTGACGATGGCTTGTCTTATAATATGCTCGCTGTTTGCCGTAACCTTTTCGTCCGTTTTCTATATTCTTATCGGTGCGATGCTCGGTCTTGGCGCGTATTATGTGAAATGGCTGTGCAAACACAGGAAAACGGAGGCGAAAAAATGATTTTCTTTTGGCTTTTCCTGACGTTCTTGAAAATCGGAGCGGTATCTTTCGGCGGCGGATATGGAATGATTTCGCTGATACGGGAAGAAGTCCTATCGCATGGCTGGCTGACGGAAGAACAGCTGCTCCGTTTTATCGCTGTATCCGAAAGCACACCGGGCCCAATCGCCGTCAATATGGCGACATTTATCGGTTCCTCACAGGCGGGATCTGCGGGTGCGCTTGTTGCCACCTTCGGGGTGATTCTTCCGTCCTTCCTTGTGATTTTGCTGATTGCGGCGTTTTTGAAAAAAGGGATGAAATATGCCGGTGTGCGGGCCGCATTAAACGGAATACGCCCGGTAATCACAGGACTGGTTTTAGGGACAGCAGGGATCCTGTTTTTGAGTACCATAGCCAATGTTCAAACAATTCACGATTCTGTTTTATTGGATTGGAAAGCAGGCAT
Source organism: uncultured Eisenbergiella sp. (assembly GCA_947626995.1). Taxonomy (GTDB): domain Bacteria; phylum Bacillota; class Clostridia; order Lachnospirales; family Lachnospiraceae; genus Gallintestinimicrobium. Next base: position 5,235 of record CANQUI010000001.1, read on the forward strand.
TGTTTTTGCAATTCTCGTTGTATCGTCGACGGCGTATTCTAAATTTCGCAGGAAACCATTTTCTCCCATTCCATTGCTGCTGCTTTCGGGGATTATGGGGATTTTGTTATATTTATGATTCCGATTACGTAGAAACAAGAAAATTGCCCTGAGAATGAGCGAAGCAAAAGGCGGATTCTCCTTGCTGAATTGACCGGACGGGGGTATAATACCCTTGTTTAAGGGAAAGGAGCGGACCGGTTTTGAAAAAGGAGGAGCAGAGCAAAGTATCCGCGCTGGCCGAACAGGTTCTGGCGCTGGCCAAAGACAGTCTGCTGGTGCATCTGCGTTTTCTGGATGTGGCGGTATCCCAGCTGCTTTGCGTCCCCCGACAGGGGATATCCGGCGTGGCCACGGATATGGTTTCCTTTTTTTACGATCCGGTTTTTCTTTTGAAACAATATCGCCAGGAACCTCATTTTTGCGCCAGGGCCTATCTGCACGCGCTGCTGCACTGTATTTTTTCTCATGGGTTTCGATATGAAAAAAAAGAGGCGTCGCTTTGGGATCTTTCGGCGGATCTGGCCGTGGAGCATACGATCCTGGAAATGGACCTTCCCTTTGCCGGCCTTTCCACGGACGCCCAGGCGCGTCATGTGCTGCAGGAATTGTCCGGACAGGGAAACGGGCTGACGGCGGAACGCATTTACCGGTATTTTCTTAGCCATCCGCCAAAAGAAGAAGAAAAAAAGCGGCTGCGGACCCTGTTTTTCCGGGACAGCCACGATCTTTGGAAACAAAAGCGGCAGCAGGAGCTTACGGTGACGGAGGAGATGTGGAAAAAGATCAGCCGGCGGGTGCAGGCGGATCTGAAAAGCTTTTCCAAAGGACAGACGGAAGCGGAGAGTTTGATGCAGAATCTGTCGGAGGCCGTCAGAGATCGCTGCGATTATACAAAACTGCTGCGTCGCTTTACGGTGATGGGGGAGGATCTTTCCGTAAACGAGGAAGAATTCGATTATATTTATTATACCTACGGGCTTTCCCATTACGGGAATCTGCCTCTGATCGAACCGCTGGAATACCGGGATGTGAAAAAGATCAAGGAGTTTGTTATCGCCCTGGACACGTCCGCGTCCTGCAAAGGCCCCCTGCTGCGCCGGTTTCTGCGCCGCACCTATTCGATTTTAAAATCCACGGAGCATTTTTTCCAAAAGATCAACGTCCATATCCTGCAATGCGACAGTCAGGTGCGCATGGATACCAGGATCGGCTGTCAGGAGGACCTGGAAGATTTTTTGCGGCGGGAGAAGCTGCAGGGGTTTGGCTCCACGGATTTCAGGCCGGTGTTTTCCTACGTGGAGCGGCTGCAAGAGTCGGGCGAATTCGAAAATCTGAAAGGACTGCTTTATTTTACCGACGGCTATGGAGTTTATCCGGAGCGTATGCCGGACTATGACGTGCTCTTCCTTTTCCCGGAGGAGGACGACAAACGGCCCCGGGTGCCCTCCTGGGCGATTGGCGCAGTGCTGGAGGAAGAGGAACTGGAGGAAGAAAACGCGGTATGAATATCAGACAGGCAAAGGAATATATCAGGGATTCCGTAAAAATATATCTGAAAAAGGATGCGGAGGGGGAATATTGCATCCCGCCGGTCTATCAGCGCCCGATTTTCCTGCTGGGCGCCCCCGGGATCGGCAAGACGGCCATTATGGAACAGGTGGCGCAGGAGATGGGGATCGCGCTGGTCTCCTATTCCATGACGCATCATACCCGGCAGTCGGCCCTGGGCCTGCCATTTATCCGGCACAGAGTTTACGGCGGGCGGGAGACGGATATTTCCGAATATACCATGAGCGAGATCATCGCCTCCGTATATGATGTGATGGAGGAAAGCGGGCTGAAGGAGGGGATCCTGTTTCTGGACGAGATCAACTGCGTTTCGGAAACCCTGGCGCCTTCCATGCTCCAGTTTTTGCAGTATAAAACCTTTGGGAAGCATCGCGTACCGGAAGGGTGGGTGATTGTGACCGCGGGGAACCCGCCGGAATATAATAAGTCCGTCCGGGAATTCGACGTGGTGACGATGGACCGGCTGCGGGTGATCCGGGTGGAGGAGGATTATGAGGCGTGGAAGGCCTACGCGCAAAAAAAGGGGATTCACAACGCCATCCTCAATTTTCTGGATCTGAAGCGGGATTCCTTTTACCGCATCGAAACCACGGTCAACGGCCGTTCTTATGTGACGGCCCGGGGATGGGAGGATCTTTCCGTTGTCCTGACCCTTTATGAAGAAGAAAAGCTGCCGGTGGAAGAGACGCTGGTGGAACAGTATTTGTGCAATGAGAAAATCGCCCGGGAATTCAGCGCATATTATGATCTGTATCAAAAATACAAAAAGGATTATCCGCTGGAGGAGATCCTGTTGGGGACGGCCGGAAGGACAGCGGTCGAACGGGCGTCGGCGGCGCCGTTTGACGAACGGCTGTCTCTTCTGGGGATGCTGTTGGACCGGGTACAGGGTGATATCCGGGAAATCATGGAGCGCTCCGATTTTCTCTCGGATCTGCAGCGTCTTTTGATCACGGAGCGCAGTCTGGTCCGGGAAAAGCCGGAGACCAAAACGGGGGATCTGCTGGCGCTGTTAAAACAACAGGAAGAGGGCCGGGAAAAGCTCCTGCAATCCAGGGGAAAAGCAAACGCTTTGTCCGCCGCTGAAAAAAGAAAGCAAAGGGCGGTCATCCGTTTCTTAAAGGAGGCGCGCCAGGCGCTGCAGCAGCAAAACGGGACGGACGGTCAGGAGGCGTTCCTTTTGTTAAAACAAAGATTTGACAACTGTCTGGAAGAGATGCGCCGGAAGATACGGCGCGCCCAGGAAGAGCTGCATCATCTGTTCGTCTTTACGGAGGACGCCTTTTTGGAGGGGAACGAGATGCTGATTCTGACAACGGAGCTGACGGTAAACGAAAACAGCGCCCGTTTCATCGGGATGTTCGGCTGCGACGATTACCAAAAGCACAGTAAGGAGCTGATGCTGTCCCAGCGGCAGGAGTTTCTGCGAAGGGAAATTGAGGCACTGGCGCTGTAAAGGGGCGATGGGAGCGCGTAAGAACCATGCGGGAGAAAAGTCTGGAAACGGAAAACGGATCGTTTTTCTTTCAGGAATATCCGGATCGGATCGTCATAACGGGAACGGCGGGCATTACCCGCCGGCTGGTGATCCCGGAACAAATCGCGGGCCGTCCGGTGAGAGGGATCTATAAAAAGGCGTTTTTTAACCGCTCCGATCTTTGCGCGGTGTCCCTGCCCGCTGCGCTTCTGGAGATCGGCGGCTGGGCCTTCGCCCATTGCGTGAATCTGGAACGGGTGGAGCTTGCGGGAAGAAAGGTGCAAATGGGCAAGGATCCCTTTCTGGGCTGTATGCGGCTAAAGGAGATCTGCCTGCCGGCCGGAGAGACGTCCCGGGACGCAGGACAGGTGGCGCCGCTGTTGGCGGCCGCGGCGGTCCGGATGGAGGATCCGCACCTGTTTTCCATTGCGGAAGCGGGGGAGCGGGAATGGCTGGATAAGTGGGACGCCAGAATGTTGGTGATCCTGCGGGAACCGGACGAGAGCGGATTTGAAAAAAACGTGCTGACCGGGGAAGAGGATTATGCCAGCACCGATTTCGAACGGTTTGTCCGGGAAAAACGCAAAGCAAAGGCCCGGCTGGCCTATCTGCGGCTTTTGAATCCCTGCGGTCTTTCGCAGGACATCCGGCGGGAACTGGAGACGTTTTTGCAAACGCATACGAAAGGATGCGCCTCAGAGGAAAGCTGGCAGGTGCTCTGGCAGGAGCACGGCGAGGAACCGCCCTACTATGAACTGTTCGCGGCGCTGGGCTGCGTCACCCGCCAAAATCTTGACGGACTCCTGCGGGATCTGCAAAAGGAGCATCCGGAAATGAAAGCCTATTTGATGCGGTACCAGGCGGAAACGCTGGGATATTCGGATTATTTTTCGTCTTTGTCACTGGACCTGTGAGAAAAGAAGCGAAAGAAAGGAGAACCGGGATGACGCAGGAAGAAATGGTGGCCGACATTTTAAACCATCTGGACAGGGAAACAAAGCTGGGCGCCGCCCGCATGAGCGTGGAAATGCAGCCCGGACGCGCCGGGAGCAAAGAGATTTCCCATAAATGCTGCCATGCGTACGGACGGCCTGCCAGCGAGACGGTGGCGCTTCTGGACATGTATACGGATCTTTGCGCGCCAAAAGCGGAACCGTGAGGGACGCTTAAGCGTCCTGCGGTCTGTCGGGAGAACATACTTCATTTTCCAAAGCCTCCTTTTTTGCATAGGAAAGGAGGTTTTTGACCGTGACGGCGGCAATGGCCGAAAGGGCTTCCCGCGTCAGAAACGCCTGATGGGAAGTGACGATCACGTTGGGCATGGTGATGAGCCGGGCGAGAATATCGTCGTTTACGATATGGCCGGAAAAATCCTCAAAAAACAGATCGGATTCCTCCTCATAGACGTCAAGGCAGGCCGCGCCGATCCGACGGTCTTTAATGCCGGCCAAAAGATCTTCCGAGTCGATCAGCGCGCCCCGGGAGGTGTTGATGATCACCACGCCCTTTTTCATTTTGGCGATGCTGTTTTTGCCGATCAGATGCACGGTTTCGGCGGTCAGCGGACAGTGCAGGGAAAGGATGTCGCTTTCGCGAAACAGCCGGTCCAGATCGGTGTAGGAGACTCCGTCGATCCGGGCGGGGTATTTGTCATAGGCCAGGATTTTCATACCGAATCCTTTGCACAGATCGATAAAGACCCGCCCGATCTTTCCCGTGCCGATCACTCCCACCGTTTTGCCGTGCAGATCGAATCCGGTCAGACCGGTCAGACTGAAATTAAAATCCTTTGTGCGGATATAAGCCTTGTGGATGCGGCGGATGGAGCAAAGCAGCATGGCCATGGCGTGTTCCGCCACGGCGTAGGGAGAATAGGCGGGGACGCGGACGATCCGGATCCGGTTTCGGGCGGCAGAAAGATCCACATTGTTGTAGCCTGCGCAGCGCAGGGCGATCAGCCCGATTCCTAAGGCGCACAGCCGGTCGATGACCGCAGCGTTTAAGTCGTCATTGACAAACACGCACACGGCGTCCGCGCCTTTTGCCAGATCCGCCGTATCCTCGTTCAGCTTTGTCTCATAGAAATGAAAGTGCAGCCCGTCTTTGCCGTCGTAGGGCTCAAAGGCCTGCCTGTCGTATTCTTTCGTGTCAAAAAAAGCGATCTTCATATCCTTTTCCTTTCCCTGTCTGAAATAAACGGTTTTGAGTTGACCCTTACAGTATGTGCATTTTCGGTACGGCTGCATACGTCCGGACGTTCTTTTTTTGCAAAGAAACGCGCAGGTAAGGCGGTTGCAAAGGATTTTCGGATATGATATGATAAAGCAGATAAGGACCCGCCCTGGACAGAGGGCGTGGTGAAAGGAGACGGCTTCATGTTATTGGACGATAAGGTCATTTTGATTACAGGCGGAACCGGCAGCTTCGGCAAGTGTTTTACCAGATATGTGATGGAGCATTTTCATCCCCGCAAGGTGATTATTTATTCCCGGGACGAGTTCAAGCAGTGGATGATGCAGAGCGAATTCAAAGCGTATGAGGACCGGCTGCGTTTCTTTATCGGGGACGTGCGCGATCCGGAACGTCTGCGCCGCGCCTTCGACGGGGTGGACTACGTGATTCACGCGGCGGCCCTAAAGCAGGTGCCCGCCTGCGAATACAACCCCAACGAGGCCATCAAGACGAACATCCACGGCGCCATGAATATCATCGAGGCGGCGCTGGATACCGGCGTAAGGAAGGTGGTGGCGCTCTCCACCGACAAGGCGGTCAACCCGGTGAATCTGTACGGCGGTACGAAGCTGGTCAGCGATAAGCTGTTTATCGCGGCCAATGCCTATGTGGGAAATAAGGACGTGAATTTCTCCATCGTCCGTTACGGCAACGTGGCGGGCAGCCGGGGTTCCATCATTCCGGTCTTTCATCAAATCGCCCAAAGCGGCGGCAGAAAGCTGCCCATTACCGATCCCAGAATGACCCGGTTTTGGATCAGTCTGGAGCAGGGCGTGGAGCTGGTGATCAAGGCGCTGGAGGAAGCCAGGGGCGGCGAAACGTTTATCAGCAAGATCCCTTCCTTTAAGGTCACGGATCTGGCTGAGGCCATTCTTCCCGGCTGCGAGCTGGAAGTGATCGGCATCCGTCCCGGGGAGAAGCTGCATGAGATCATGGTGACGCCGGAAGACTCCTTCCATACCTATGAGTATGAAAAACACTTTATCGTCTATCCGCAGATGACCTGGAACAACAAGCAGCAGCCCGACCAAAGGGGCAAAAAGGTAAAAGAGGGATTTTCTTACAGCTCCGGCAACAATACCGAATGGCTGTCCGTGGAGGATATCCGCAGGCTGCTTGGGAAAATGAATTTGGAATCCAAATCATGAAACTGAGCGTGATCGTGCCGGTCTATAATATGGCGGCGGAAGGAAAACTGGAGTATTGTCTGGAATCGTTGGTGCATCAGACGCTGGAAGACTATGAGATCATCGGGGTGGACGACGCGTCCACGGATGATTCCTATGAGATCCTGCGGCGGTATGAACGGCTGTATCCGCAGAAGGTACGGGCCGCGCGCTCCGAGGTCAATTTACGGCAGGGAGGCGCGAAAAATATCGGACTGTCTCTGGCGCAGGGCGAGTGGATCGGCTTTATCGACAGCGACGACTGGATCGCGCCGGACATGTATGAAAGGCTGCTAAAAAGAGCGGAGGAGACCGGCGCGGATATGGCGGGCTGCGATTATCAGCTGACCTGGGAACACAGTATGGCACCGGGACAGGCGGTGGCAAACGGGAAAACGGAACAAAGCGGCGTTTTGACAAAAGAAAAGTACCGTTCTTTGATCCTGGACGGCGGCAGCCTGGTGGTCAAGATCTACCGCAGGGAGATTTTTTTTCGGTCCGGCCTGCGGTTCCCCGAACATATTTTTTATGAGGACAACGCCATTGCCGCGGCTGTGATGCTGCAGGCCAGGCATTATGAATATCTTCCGGAACCTTTGTATTACTATTATCAGCATGGCGGTTCCACCGTACACACCATCTCCCGGAAACGATGCGAGGACCGGATGGAAGCGGCCAGGGGCATTGTGCGGGAAGCAAAACGGCTGGGCTTTTTTTCGGAGTACAGGACAGAACTGTGTTTTTCGTTTACGGTGCTGTTCTATGTGAATACGCTGTTTTCCTATATGGTGGGAAAAGGGCGCAAGTCCCCGGGATTTGTCCGGAAGATGGGAAAAGAAATGCGGGAGACTTTTCCGGATTTTCAGACCAATCCCTACTACAGGGAGCGGATTCATCCGGAGGAGAAAAAGCTGATCGCCATGCAGCAAAAATCCACGCTGTTTTTTTGGGCATATTATAAGCTGCTGTGGGCGTATCGCAATTTCAGAGCGAAACGGCGCGCGGCATGACGCGTTCAGGACGCCGGCGATTCGCCGGCGTCCTGCGTCAGTGCTTCCGCAATCCGGTCCGCTCCCGCGCCGTCCACGGTCAGCCGCATGCGAAGGGAGCGTTCCCGGCGCTGATCGGGGTCCCGCGCCAGATCGGACAGCGCATGGCAGGCGTGATCCAAAAAAGAAGGGTTGTCGCGGATATCGCCCACATAGGGGATCAGCCCCCTGTCGTGAAACGCGCGCGCGCTGTGAATCTGGTTGTCCGCCATGCTGTAGCACACGGACGGGACGCCTACGGCGCACAGCTCCTGCAGCGTGGTGCCCGCGGCGGAGAAGGCCAGGTCACATTCCGCCATCAGGGCGGCCATATCCGACACGTTTTCATGCAAAATCACCCGGTTTTGACGCTGCGCCAGCGCCGTCAGCGCGCTGCGGTCGGCGTGCAAAGGGCCGGTGAGCACATGGAAACGGCAGTCTGGCCAGTCCGGCGACGGCAGCAGCCGCCGGACCAGCTTTTGGGCGATGCCAAACGGATCGGTGCCGCCGGTGGAAAGAAAAACATCCTTTACCTGATTCCAGACCCTATAATGACTTTGGGAAAACTGTCTGCGCAGCGGGGTATAGGCGCAGCCGCCAAGCACCCGTCTGGCGCTTTTGTAAAAGGCCGTATCCACCGCCGGATCGTAGTTGATCACCAGATCCGCCGGATAATCGAAAGCCTGCAGATCATCCAGAACCGCCACCCGGCATTTTTGCCCCAGGGCGGACAGATAGGACGGGGTGACAAAGTAGGAGTCCACCAGCAGACAGGAGATGGGATGGGTGGCAAGGATCCCGGTCAGAGTGGGGATTTCCCGGTCCAGATCCCGGTAATCCGTCTGCAGATGAAGGATGGGAAAGTCGCGGCGGGCCAGTTCGGCTTCCGACATCATCTTGCGCAAAAGCGCGATGGATTCTTCATCGGAAACCACAAATACCGGCCGGGCCTCCCGGCGTTTTAAGGCTCTGGCAATGGAAAGACAGCGCATCAGGTGGCCGGTGGCAATTTCCTGGTTGCCGTCGGCGCGGATATAAATTATCGGATGAGATCCCATGACAGCGGCGTCCCCTTTCCGATGGCGCAGGCGGCCTTCTTGGTGAGAATTTCTTCGTAGTACACAGGGGCAAGTCCCAGATTGGGCCGGATGGAGCGTACATTTTCCGGCGTGAAGGGCTCTCCGGGCGCCATGTCCTTTACCACAAAGAGGGAACGGGCGTCCTTTCGCTCCGCTTTTTGCACTTTGGTAAGGCGGTATGCGTCGCTGCCCAGCGCCTTTTCCAGAATACGGATGTTGTCCACCATTTCCTTAAATTCCGCCGGTTCCATGGAAAAGGAACCGTCGGGGCCGCCGTCTGCGCGGCGCAGGGTCAGATGCTTTTCGATCATGCGGGCGCCCAGGCAGACGGATCCTATGGCGGTGGCGATGCCCATGGTGTGATCGGAAAGGCCCATGAGACAGTCAAAGGCAGTGTGCAGCGTGGGAATCACCCGCAGGTTTACGTCTTCGTAGGGAGTGGGGTAACCGGAAACGCATTTTAACAGGATCACATCCTCGTTCCCTTCTTCCTGGCAGACCGCCAGGGCCCGCTCAATATCGGCAAGCCGCGCGATGCCGGTGGCGAAGATCATGGGTTTGTGAAGCCGCGCGGCATACCGGATCAGCGGGAGATCGGTGATCTCGTAGGAGGCGATTTTCACGGCGGGCATATCCAGCTCTGCCATAAAATCCACGGCCGTAGGATCAAAAGGGGAGGAGAAACAGAGCAGCCCCAGTTTTTTGGCCTCCTCCATCAGCTTCGGATGCCATTCCCAGGGCGTCTGCGCCCGGCTGTAAAGCTGGTGATAGGTGGCGCCGTCCCAGAGCGTGCCGCCGGAGATGGAAAAATACGGCGCGTCGCCGTCAAAGGTGATGGAGTCGGGCGTAAAGGTCTGCAGTTTGACGGCGTTGGCGCCGGCTTCTTTGGCGGCATGCAGGATGCGCACGGCCCGGTCATAATCCTGCAGATGGTTCGCGGACATTTCCGCCACGATAAAGACGGGGGAATCGTTCGCAATGCGTGTGTGGCCCAGATAAATTTCCTGATTCATCCTCAGCGTTTCCTTTCCTCAGACATTTCCGTCATTTTCTGATATTTCAGTTCCGCGACGGCCCAGTCCTGCAGGGTATCGATATCCTGCACTTCCATTTCCGGCAGGATCAAAGGGATCATGTCGGCGGTATCCGTAGTGCCCTCCCGCAAAAACGCGTCGGTGCGGCAGGCGTAAAACTGGCCGCAGTCATGATAGACGGTCTCCAGATCCTGACTGCGGGCGGAGGCGTATTGGGGCCACCGGTATGAGAGGCGTCCCTCTTTGCTTAAGACCAGTCCGCGCTGCACCGGATAGGAAAAGGGCACCACGGGCATGACCGAATCGGCATCCTTTAGCATCTCCATGGCGGTCCGCAGTTTTTGCGCCGTGACAAAGGGAGCGGTAGGATAAATACAGCAGAAACGGTCGAAGGTTTTGCCCAGTTTTTCATAGGAAGCAAGGACTTCCCGGATCACGTCGTCCGTGGAAGCGTAGTCGTCAGCGGCAGCGTCGCTTCGCAGGAAGGGAACCTGGGCGCCCGCCCGCCGGGAAATTTCCGCGATGGCGGGATCGTCGGTGGAGACCATGACTTCCGCAAAGATCCCGGAAGAGAGCGCCGCCTGAATCGAATATTCGATAATCGGTTTTCCGTTAAAAGGGCGGATATTCTTTTTGGGGATCCGTTTGCTCTTTCCCCGGGCGGTGATGATGGCGAGGGCTGACATAGTGTTCCTCCTGCAGGGTGATTTTTTGATGGACTTATTATAGCATAGTTTTTTTATTGTGCAAAGAGAGGGAAAGGGAGTATACTGGTCTGGAACCGTTCGCCGGGGAAGGGAAACGAAAATACCGGAGAAAAACCGCGGGAATATTTGTAATTATCCCTGTTTCATGGTAAGATAAGAAAACAAAAACAGGCGGCGGCAAAAATGGCGGCGCCTGCAGGGAGACTGGAAAATGAAAGAGCGGATCTATATCTGCCATACCTACTATCATGTCTATGTGACCTGTTTAAAGGAGCTTACGCTCCCGGCATCCATGCGGGGGCAGGCCACGCTGGTTTTAAGCACCCTGTCCAACGATTTCGGGAATCTGAAAAACCGGGCGGAAAAAAGCGGGCTGTTTGAGGCGGTGCTCATGTTTGAGGAAAAACGGGCCGAGTCCTTCCCGCAGCTGGACCGGTACCGGGCGGATCACGGGAATCTGGTGGCGAACCTGTTTTCCCGGATGCGTTTTACCAAGCTTTTGGGAAAGCTTCAGGAGCCGTATGTTCCGGTGAATTTCAAGGAATACGGAGATATTTATGTGTTCTGTGATTCCGATCCCATCGGCTATTATCTGAATGAGAAAAGGATCCCTTATCATGCGCTGGAGGACGGGCTGGACTGTATCTGTTATTACGATACGGCCCGCTACGACAACCGCGGGCATTTTAAGCTGAAGGCGTTTCTTGCCGCCCACAACCTGATCTTTATTCAAAACGGGTACAGCAAATACTGTCTGGACATGGAAGTGAACAATACCTCGATCCTGAAATATCCGTGCCCGAAATATATCGAGCAGCCCCGGGAGGTGCTGGTACGGCGGCTGACGCAGCGGGATAAGGACGTGATCCTGCGTATTTTCCTGGAGGATACGGACAGGCTGTTGCAACAGCTCAAAAGCGGCGCCCATCATGAGAATAAGGTGCTGGTGCTGTCAGAGCCTCTCTGCGATCTGACCGTGCGCAGACAGATCTTTGCGGATATTATCGCAGCGTACGGACAGGACGCCCAGGTGCTCATCAAGCCCCACCCCAGAGATGTGCTGGATTATAAAAAAGAATTTCCCCAATATCTTGTGCTGGACGGCATGTTCCCCATGGAGATCCTGAATTTTGTGGAGGGGCTGGAGTTTGAAAAGGTGGTGTCGGTCTATACGGTGACGGATTCCATTCATTTTGCAAAGGAGAAGATTTTTCTGGGCGACGACTTCATGGACCGGTATGAAAATCCGGAGGCGCACCGGTTCAATGAAAAGATCGAATAGAGAGAGGTCCGTTTTACAATGAAAAAAATCTGGAAAAAAATGATGGTTCTGATGAACCGGAAACAGAAATGGAAGATGGTGCAGATTCTGATCATGATGGTCATCGGCGCGATTCTGGAGACCGCCAGCATCGGCCTGGTGGTGCCGGCCATCCAGATGATTATGAAGCCCTCCAGCGTGGAAGGAGACGGTATCATAGCCAGAGCCTACCGGCTTACCGGGTTTTCCAATCCCACCTATTTCACCGTTCTGATTCTGGCGCTGATCATTCTGGGATTTGTGCTGAAAAATGTGTTTTTATATTTTCAGAACGTGATCATGCTGCGTTTCGTTTATACCAATCAGTTTGAGACTTCCCAGCGCATGATGATCAACTTTATGAAACGTCCCTACGAATATTATCTCAACGCGGATACCTCCGTGATCCAACGGGTCATTACCTCCGATGTGAACAATATGTTCGGTCTGGTGCTGGCCTGTTTGCAGCTGTTGAGCGAAGTCATCATTTTTGCCCTGCTTTCCGTGACGCTGACCACCATCGCGCCGACGATGATCCTGACGGTGGCGTCTTTGCTTGTGGTGACGCTTCTGGTCATCAAGTTCGTGTTAAAGCCCATTATGCGGCAGGCCGGGATCGAGAATCAGGAGTATTACAGCGGCCTGTATAAGTGGATCGAAGAATCGGTCATGGGGATCAAGGAGATTAAGATCGCCAATAAGGAAAACTACTTTATCGTGGAATACGGCAAATGCGGCAAGGGCTATGTCAGCGCCGTGCAGCGGTATAATATCTTTAACGCGACGCCGCGCCTTTTGATCGAAACGGTGTGCATGGCCGGCCTGATCCTGTATCTGATGATCATGTTTCTGACCGGACAAAACGTCACCGATATGGTGGCGCAGATCGGCGCCTTCGGCGTGGCGGCCATGCGGCTTTTGCCTTCTGCCAACCGGATCAACAACCATCTGACCTCCATCGCCTATTTTGAGCCGTTTTTCATGGGGGTTTCCGACAATCTGCAGGCGGAGATCCACGATGAAAATATGGTTTACGACGAAGCGTTCTACAGGAAGAAAAAAACGGTGGAGCAGCTTCCGGTCAAGGACAGGATTGTGCTGGACAATATCGTGTATCGGTATCCCAATACAGACGTGTGGATCTTTGACCATGCCCACATGGAGATCCCGGTGGGCGCTTCCGTGGGCATTGTGGGCACCTCGGGCGCAGGCAAGACGACCATCGTGGATATCCTGCTGGGGCTATTGCAGATCCAGGAGGGGCAGATTCTGGCGGACGGCGTGGAAGTGCGGGATCACTATGAATCCTGGTTAAAAAACATCGGCTATATTCCCCAGTCCATCTTTATGGTGGACGGTTCCATCCGCAGGAACGTGGCGTTTGGTTACGCGGACGAGGAGATCGACGACGCGCGGGTGTGGGAAGCGCTGCGCAAGGCGCGGCTGGACGATTTTGTCCGCGGGCTGCCCGAGGGGCTTTCTACCGGCATCGGGGAACGGGGCATCCGTATTTCCGGCGGCCAGCGGCAGCGCATCGGCATTGCCAGAGCCCTGTTCGAAGATCCGGAGGTGCTGGTTTTGGACGAGGCCACCAGCGCGCTGGATAACGAGACGGAGGCGGCCATCATGGAGTCCATCAACAGCCTGCATGGCCATAAGACGCTGGTGATCATCGCCCACCGGCTGCAGACCATCGAGAAATGCGATATGGTCTACCGGGTGGAAAACGGGACCATCGTGCGGGAACGCTGAATCCGCGCGGCAAGATAGTATTTGGCGCCGCAGAAAAGAAGGAGAGGAAACGGTGAAGAAAAGACAGGCCAATTTTGAACTGCTGCGGATCGTGGCCATGTACATGGTGCTGGTCATGCATTATCTGAATTATCACGTGGGTTCCCTGTTTTTCGATCTGGGGCTGCATACGCTGACCGTGACGGCGGTGGTGCTGGACTCTTTTTGTATTGTGGCCGTGAACGCGTTTGTGATGCTGAGCGGTTATTTTCTCAGCGTCAAAAGCTTCTCCCTTCGCAGGTGGATCGGGCTGCTTTGCCAGATGCTCTTTTATACGCTGCTGATTCCTCCGCTGCTGGTCTTTTTGGGAGTGCTCTCTCCTTTGGAGGCGCGCAGCATTTCTCATATCTGGAACTGCCTGTTTCCCATCCAGTCGGGCCATTACTGGTTTATGAGCTCCTATATGGTGCTGCTTTTGTTTACGCCCTTTTTAAACGTTGCACTGGAAAAGCTGGACCAAAAGAAACTCCGAAACGGAATCCTTTTTTTGCTGGTGATTTTCAGCGTGGGCAAATCCCTCAGCCCGCTGTACTTTGCCACGGACCGCTACGGATACGATCTGGGATGGTTTCTGGTGCTGTATCTGGCCGGCGGGTATTTTCGCCGGTTCGGAGTGCCTTATTTAAAAACCGCGGCCCGGGGATTTGGCGTATATCTGGCGTCCGTGGGCGTGATTGCGCTTTTGGAAATGGGACTGATGGGGTTTGCGGGCCGCTTGGAAGGGCTGCGTTATTATACCAGCGTCCCCTTTCATTATAATTTTCTGCCGTGTTTTGTGGGGGCGGTGGGGTTGTTTTCCGGATTTGCGCATCTTCAAATCCAAAACGAACGTCTGGCCGGCGCGATCCGCCGGGTGAGCCCTGCGGTGCTGGGGGTGTATCTGATCCATGAGCAGATGGATATTGCGCTGCGCTGGTATGACTGGATCGACGCCCTGACGGCCCCCTTTGGGCTTTCCGTAACAAACGCTTTTCTGGCCGGGGAGGGTCCCACGAAAGCCCTTTGGTTTTTGGCGGCGCTGTTTGTACAGACGGCCATCGTGTTTGTACTGTGCGTCGGGATCGATGGGCTGCGCGGCCTTTTGTTTGCGTGGATCGGGAAAAAATGGGACAAAAGGAGGACGGAGGGGACATGAGCAACTCGCTTAGAAAGAAAATATCCGGATATGTGTTTCCCGTGCTGCTTTTTTGCGCTCCGTTTCTAAAGATCAATCAGGGCATCGATCTGACAGATTCCTGTTACGGCCTGGTGAATTTCCGGTTTTTCCCGCATGGGGGACAGGAATGGACAATCGCCACCTATCTGGCGAATGTACTGGGCGCGTTTCTGATCCGCCTGCCCTTTGGGGATACGCTGATCGGAATCCGGTTTTACACGTCGCTTCCGGTGTGCGCCATGGCGCTGTTGTCCTATTATTTCCTGAAAGGGAAGATGCCGGCATGGCTGGCCTTTCTGGGAGAGATAACGGCCATCTGCCTGTGCTGGATCCCGTATACCAGCCTGTATAATTATCTGACCTTTGCGCTGTTTCTGGCGGGCTGCGTCTGTCTGTACCGGGGTCTGGTCTGGCAAAAGCGGCCGCTGATGGCGCTGGCGGGCGTCTGTTTGGGGGCGAATGTGCTGACCCGGCTGCCCAATGTGCTGGAATGTCTGCTGATTGTGACCGTTTTGTATTATGGGATCCTGGAAAAAAGACCGGCAAAGGAGATCTGGAAAAACGCAGGCGTCTGCGCGGCCGGATTTCTGGCAGGGTTTTTGGCCGGATTTGCGGCAATCTGTCTGCAGTTTGGCCCAACCGCCTATGGAAGGATGCTCATGGGTCTGTCCGGTTACGGTGCGACGGACGCCACGTATTCCCCGTTTTCCATGGTCGCCTCTATTCTGGACGCTTACGTGGTTTCCCTGAAGTGGGTGCTGTTGCTGGCGGCGGCCGCGGCGATGGGCTGTGTGTTGTTTTTCCTCTGGCCCGGAAAAGGAGAAAAAATCAAGGCCCTGCTGTATCTGTGTATGCTGCCGGTGCTGCTGCGGCTGTTGTGGGGGCGCGGCATGTTCGATTTCCAGTATGCGTTTTACTGGTGCGTGTTTGAATGGTGTATGGTATTTTTGTATGTCGCCCTGGGGCTGTGCGTCTGGGCGCTGTGGGACCGGCGGTTTTTCCGGCGGGATAAGCTGCTGGCGCTGTTTGCGCTTTGCATCATTGTCATCACGCCCATCGGCAGCAACAATGAAACCTATCCGAACTTAAACAATCTGTTCTGGGTGGCCCCGGTGACCTTCTGGCTGGAGTACCGCTGGTATCTGCTGATGCGGTCGAAAAAGACGCTGTTTCCTGTCCGCGCCATGCTCATTGCAGGCAACGTCTTTTTCCTGGTCCAGAGTCTGGGATTCGGCGTCCGGGCCTCTTTCCGGGACAGCATCCAGGGACAGCCCCGGGACAGTCAGGTGACGGACTGCGAAAAGCTGGCCGGGGTCTGGACCAACCGGGAGGCCGCCGTCGCCCTGCAGGATGTGGTGGACTTTATGGAGAACGAACCACGATCGGGAGCGGATTCGATTCTTACGTTTGGGGATGTGCCGGGATTTGGCTGGCTGTTTGATATGCCCTCCGCCCTGTCCCACGACTGGCCGGATCTGGATACCTATCCTGCGTCCAGGATGGAAGAGGATCTTCAAAACCTGAAGGAGCGGGGCGGTTTGCCGCCTGTCATTGTGACAAACGCTGCCGGGGTGGATTTGCAGAAGGAGCAGGAGGCCGTCAAATGGGGGCTTTTGCAGGACTTTGTACAAGAACAGGAGTATACGCTGCGGATGGATAACGGGACCTATCAGATTTATACGGCAGGACAAAACGGTCCGACAGACGCACAGGGAAAACAGGAAAGGGGATAACCGTCATGAATCAGAAGAAACCGCCCTTTACCGGACATGAGAAAATCCGGTTTAACGTACCGCCTTTTACCGGAAAAGAATTTGCGTATATGAAGGAGGCGGTGGAAAATCAGAAGATCTGCGGAGACGGAGAATTTACCGGGCGGGTGAGCCGGTGGTTTGAAGAACGGACGGGCACGGCAAAATGCCTGCTGACCACCTCCTGCACCCACGCTACGGAGCTGGCGGCGCTTTTATGCGATATCCGGCCCGGCGACGAGGTGATCATGCCCTCTTTTACGTTCGTTTCCACGGCCAACGCGTTTGTGCTGCGGGGCGCGGTGCCGGTATTTGTGGATGTGCGGCCGGACACCATGAATATAGACGAGACCCTCATCGAGGGCGCGGTGACGGAGCGGACCCGGGCGATTGTGCCCGTGCATTACGCCGGGGTTTCCTGTGAAATGGACACGATCCTGGACGTGGCCGCGCGGCACGGCCTGTATGTGATCGAAGACGCGGCGCAGGGCGTCATGGCCTCCTATAAGGGAAGGGCGCTGGGGACCATGGGAGATTTTGGCTGCTACAGCTTCCATGAGACAAAAAATTACAGCATGGGAGAAGGCGGCGCGCTGCTGATCCGGGAACCCAAAGATGTGGAGATGGCGGAGATTTACCGGGAGAAGGGAACCGACCGGAGCAAATACTTCCGGGGGCAGGTGGATAAATACCGCTGGCAGGAATACGGTTCCAGCTATCTGCCCAGCGACCTGAACGCGGCCTATCTGTGGGCGCAGCTTGAGCAGGCGGAAGAAATCAACCGGCAGCGGCTGGCGCGCTGGCAGGAATATTACGAGATGCTGACGCCTCTGGCGCGGCAAAACAGGATCGAGCTGCCGTCGGTGCCGGAGGGATGCGTGCACAACGCCCACATGTTTTACCTTAAGACGGCGGACGAAAAGGAGTGCGCCGCGCTGCGGGCTTACCTGAAGGAGCATGACATTCTGGCGGTGTCCCATTATGTGCCGTTACACTCCGCTCCCGCGGGGAAAAAGTACGGCAGGTTTTTCGGGGAAGACAGATATACCACAAAGGACAGCGAGCGTCTGCTGCGCCTGCCCATGTACTACGGCCTGACCCGGGAAGACGCCGCGTTTGTGGCCGAGAAGGTAAAAGCGTTTTATGGAGCGTAAGAAAATGGACAGACCGGGAGCTTCAAAGAGGGCGGACGCAGGAAGGATCCAAAACGGGATCGCCGCGTTTTTGCTGACGGCGGTTTTGTTTGTCCCCATCGTCCTTTGCTATGACTTTTATTATGATCTCAATGACGATGCGCTGATCCGGGATATTTTGTCCGGCGCTTATTCGGGAAGGCCGGATGCGCATGCCGTGCAGCTTCTGTATCCGTTGGGGCTGTTTTTGAGCCTTTTGTACCGGTGGCTGCCGTCGGCGCCGGTCTTTGGCGTTTTTTTGCTGCTCTGTCAGTTTGGGAGCCTGTTTCTCATCGGCTGGCGCACTGCGTCCTGTTTTGATTGTTGGAAGGAGAAGGCGCCGGCGCTGGCGGCGGTCTTTGCCTTTTTTGCGGCGGCCCTTCTCCGGCATCTGGTATTCGTGCAGTATACGGTCACCGCGGGAATGATGGCGGGCGCGGCGATTTTCTGGTTCCTTACGGACCGCGGACAGGAGGGGGAGGGCGCGTTTGCTTTTCTGCGCCGCAGCCTGCCGGCGTTTTTCCTCTACTGGCTGGCTTTCTGCCTGCGCTCGGAAATGGCCCTTTTGCTTTTGCCTCTGGCGGGCGCGGCGGGCCTGTGCCGGTGGGGCGAGGAGAAAAAGATACTGTCTTGGGAGAATCTGAAAAAATACGGGATTTCCCTGGGCGCGCTGCTGTTGGGCCTGCTGCTTTGCTTTGGCTGGGACAGCCTGGCTTACCGGAACGGGGGCTGGTCAGAATTTCGGCGGCTCTTTCAGGCCCGGACGGAGCTGTACGATTACCGGATGGATTTTATCAATGACTATAACGCCAACGAGGCGGCCTATCAGGCGCTGGGCGTGTCCCCAAAGCGGCATGCGCTCCTGAAAACCTATAATTTCGGGGCGGACGATCGGATGGATGCCGGATTTTTCGAGGCGCTGAAAGAGGCGGCCGATGCGCGGGAGGGCGCAGGGGGGCTGTTTCGAAAGAGCGGCAGGGAAGCCCTGTGGGAGTTGTGTTTCAGACATTGGTTCTCTGCGGCGGATCTGGCGTACAGCCTGCCGTTTCTGCTTTTGGGTGCGGCGCTGACGGCGCAGGGCATTTGGAAACGGCGGTTTTTTCTGCTTTGGCAGACGGCGCTGACGGTTGCAGTGGGCGCTTTTTTGTGGCTGTTTTTGCTGCTGCGGGACCGTCCCGTGGACCGGGTCTTTCATCCGCTGTATCTGGCCCAGATCCTTTTGTTTG
Organism: uncultured Eisenbergiella sp.; assembly: GCA_947626995.1. Taxonomy (GTDB): domain Bacteria; phylum Bacillota; class Clostridia; order Lachnospirales; family Lachnospiraceae; genus Gallintestinimicrobium. The sequence continues at coordinate 23,965 of CANQUI010000001.1, forward strand.
CCGGACTGCTGTTTCGGCAGCCGGAAAGGACGGACGGGACAGGACGTCTCTGCCGGAATCTGGCGGCGGTTCTTTTGCTGGGATGCGGACTGGTTTTTTTGCCGGCGAAAATCCGGGATACAACGCTGGAATATGAACGGCGCGAAACGGTGAATCCGGTCAACGAGGCGGTGATGACATACTGCCGGGCGCATCCGGAGCGTCTGTTTTTGGAGGACGTGTATTCTACGGTGGCCTACAGCGAAAAGATTATGCAGGAGACGCAGACCCCCTTCAATTATGATCTGCTGGGAGGATGGCTGATCAAGAGCCCGCTGACGGCGCAAAAACTGTCCGCGTTCGGCTATGCCTCCATGGGGGAGGCGGTGCGTTCCGAAACCGGCGTCTGTCTGCTGGCGGAAGGAAACGACGGCATGCAGTGGCTTGCGGATTATCTGGAGGAGGAAAAAACCGGGCTGCTTGTAAGACCGGCGGGACATATCGCACAGGACGTAACGATCTATCAGGTGGAGAGCGGAAAATGACGGATACTACGGTTTATCAGGTAAAAAACATTTGGGGACAACTGAAAAAAAAGGAGGCGGTGGTGACGGTGCCCGGTTCGAAAAGCATTACCAACCGGGCGCTTTTGCTGGCGACGCTGGCGGAGGGGGAGAGCCTGTTACAGGGCGCTCTTTTTTCCGACGATTCCCGCTATTTTCTGCAATGTGTGCAGACGCTGGGCTTTGCGGCAAAGGCGGAAGAAAAAGACAGGACCATCCGCGTTTGCGGGCTGGGCGGGCGCATCCCGAAACGGGACGTATCGCTGTATGTGGGGAGCGCCGGGACGGCGGCCCGGTTTCTGTCCGCCTTTTTGGGCATGTCCGAGGGCAGCTGGGATCTGGACGCGTCGGAGCAGATGCGGCGCCGGCCGATGGAGCCGCTGTTGGACCGGCTTTCCTTTCTGGGGGCCGATATCGTATGCGCCGGCCGGCCGGGACATTTCCCCTTCCGGATCATGGGACACGGCGTAAAGGAGAGGGAGGTTTCCGTAAACATCGATCGTTCCAGTCAGTTTTTGAGCGCGCTGCTGATCTCTTCCTGCCTGGCGCCGGAGGGGCTGCGCGTGATCCCGGAAGGCTCTCACGGCATGGCGTATGTGGATATGACCGTGGAAATGATGCGGGAATTCGGCGTGTGCTGTGAAAAGAAAGAAGAAGCGGGGCGCATCGTCTATGAGATTGCGCCGGGGCAGTCCTATCGGGCGCAATCCTATTCGATTGAACCGGACGTTTCGGCGGCGGCCTATTTTTATGCCATGGCCGCGATCCTGGGGATCCGCGTGACGGTAAGGGGCGTGTTTTTAAACGGCAAACAGGGGGATCTGGCCTTTTTGCGTATTCTGGAGAGGATGGGATGCCGTTTGGAGGAGACCGCAGAGGGCGTGGCGCTGACGGGGCCGCCCCAGGGAGAGCTGACCGGAATCTGTGCCGATATGAGCGCCTGTTCCGATCAGGCCATTACGCTTGCCGCCATCGCGCCTTTTTCAAACGGGCCGGTGACCATCCGGGGGATCGGCCACATCCGGTTTCAGGAAAGCGACCGGCTGTCGGCCATCGTGACGGAACTGACCCGGATGGGAATTGCCTGCCAAAGGAATGAGGACGGCGTCACGATATGGCCCGGCGCCCCTAAGCCTGCGCAAATCGAGACGTACGAGGATCACCGTATGGCCATGGGCTTTGCCCTCACCGGCCTTCGGGCGCCCGGGATCGGGATCCGGGACTGGCAGTGCTGCAAAAAGACCTTTGAGAATTACTTTGCGGTGCTGGAAGAGACGATCGCAACCCTGATTTCATAAAGCCGCAGCCGTTTCGCGGCCCGGGAATCGAAAAAGAAAATGACAATCCGACGCGAAATGTGTATAATACAGGTATTGGGAAAGGGGATCAAAAAAGATGCGCACGGATCGTTTGGAGGCGGAAAAGATCTATCTGCGGCCGATCACCATGGCGGATACCGACCGGATCATTTCCTGGCGGAACCAGGATTGGGTGCGGCGCAATTTTATCTATCAGGAACCGTTTACGAAGCAGGGGCACGAAACCTGGATGCGTACCCGTGTCGCCACGGGCGACGCCGTGCAGTTTATCATCTGCGACAAACAGACGGACAGGCCCCTGGGAAGCGTTTATTTCCGGGATATCGACCGCGGTAACCGCAAAGCGGAGTACGGAATCTTTATCGGGGAGGCGGACGCTACCGGCCGGGGGATCGGGACGCAGGCCGCGCGGCTGGCGGTGGCCTATGCGAAAGACGTTTTGGGGCTGCACAAGCTGATGCTGCGGGTGTTTGCGGACAATACGGGCGCCATAAAGAGTTATCAAAACGCCGGATTTGTCCGGGAGGCGTATTTAAAAGACGAGATCCTGCAGGAAGGGGTTTATCGGGATATGCTCCTGATGGCGGTGATCTTTGAGGATTGAAGCGGAGGAATCGATGAAAAAGCAGCTGGTTAGTTTTGTCATCCCCTGTTACCGTTCGGCGGGGACCATTGAAGGCGTGGCGGGGGAAATTAAAGAGGCCATGGAACGGCTGACATCGTATGAATATGAGATCATTTTAGTCAACGACGGTTCCCCGGACGACACCATGGACCGGATCCGCGGCCTTTGCGCAAAAAATCCGCGGATTACCGGGGTGAATCTGGCGCGCAATTTCGGACAGCACGCCGCGTTGATGGCGGGATGCCATCAGGTCAGGGGAGAGATTTTAGTCTGTCTGGACGATGACGGGCAGACCCCCGCCAACGAGGTGGGCAAGCTTTTGGAGGCGCTGGATCAGGGCGCGGACGTCGTCTACGCCAGGTATGCGCATAAGCACCACAACGCCTTTCGCAACTTCGGCAGCAGGATCAACGATTTTATGCTCCGTTTCATGCTGCACAAGCCCAGGGATCTTTATATTTCCAGCTATTTTGCGGCGCGGCGTTTCGTGCTGGAGGAGATGCTGCGTTACGAAAATGCGTTTCCCTATGTGATCGGCCTGGTGCTGCGCACCACGCGCAATATCGTAAACGTGACGGTGGAGCACCGCGACCGGCAGACCGGCGTGTCCGGCTATACCTTTGGAAAGCTGTTGGCGCTGTGGCTGAACGGATTCACCGCGTTTTCCGAAAAACCGCTGCGGATTTCCACGGTGGCCGGCGTCAGCTTTGCAATCATCGGGTTCTTGTACGGGATTTACACCGTGATCAAAAAACTGACGCTGCCGGGCGTTCCCGTAGGGTTTTCGGCGCTGATGTCGGCGCTGATGTTCATCGGCGGTATGCTGATGCTGATGCTGGGGCTGATCGGCGAATACATCGGCAGGATGTATATCTGCATGAACCATGCGCCTCAGTTTGTGGTGCGGGAGGTCGTGACCCAAAAAGAGGAAACAGACGAAATAAACGAAAAAAACGGGGACTGCTGACCGTTTGCACAGCAGGCAAAAAACGCACAGGGCGCAGAGAGATCTGCGCCCTGATCGACGGTTTGGCGGTTGTCATCAAATGTCAAATGTGCTATACTGCTATGGATAATGGGAAAAAGTGGGGAGTGCGCCTTGCGCAGTCCCCTCAAAGGAAGGGAAAATGAACCGCAGGATCGGAAAAAGCCGCGCAATCCTATATGTGATTCTCTTTTATACGGCCGTCGTATGTCTGATACTGGGGCGCAGCAGCCTTTTCAATACGGACCGGCAGACGGCGGGGCGGGAAGTCGTGCAGGGTACCGTTTCGGTCCGCCTGGATCAGCAGGTCCAGCAGGTCTTTCTTGCGGAAGGGACGAATCTGCGTTATCTGGATCTGTATGTGACCTCGGAGGAATCCGCCGGCGAACGGTATCATCTGCTCCTTTATGACGCGCAGAACAACCGGCTGGTGGATCGGGACGTGGACATGCCTGAGACTCCCCTGCCGGGCTTTTGGCGGATCCCCATAGGCGTTTCCACCACGCCCGGCGACGCATATGTCTGGCAGCTTCAGGGAACGGATACGCCCGTGGAGCTGGCCTATGAGAATACGGGCGATACGGGACTTGTCACCTTCGGCAATTATTATCTTCTCCACGACGGGGAAACCAGGATGCAGACGGCGCAGAATATCGTCATGCGTCTGACCTATACGGACCATCCTTCTGCCGGAAAGCTTCTGCTTGTGTACGGCAGCCTGCTTTTGACGGCGCTTTTGCTGATCGTACTTACCCGGCGGGTGCTGCGGCCGTCCGGACAGATGACGCTTTCCCGTCTTTTGCAGCTTACGCTGGGGCCGGTTCTTTTGGCCGGCGGGATTTTTCTTGTGTATGAGATCTTTGTCCGGAATCTGTTCGGGGGCAGGACCGAGGATAAGCTGGTCTATGCGGCGGGCATCGGAATTGCCGCAGCCTGGGCTGGATGGGCGCTTTTTGGAAAAAGAAAGCAAAAAGAAACGGTCCCGTTTCGAGCGCTTTTGGCTAAAAACGGCATGGACTGGCTGCAGACGGCCTGCTTTGCCGGGGCGCTGATGGGAACCATTCATTTTATGAACGCGCAGTTTCAGGCCCGGCAGGATCTGGCCTATCGGGAAGTGCTGTTTTGGGTCTGTCTGGTGCTGCTGACCATGGGGCCGGTGCGCGCGCTGAAAAACAGATGGGGGCTGATCTGGCTGGTTTTTGCCGGGAGTGTGGGAACGGCCTTCTACCTCTATCAAAAATATGGGGTCAAGCCAGAGAAAACGGTGCTTTCCATGCGTCTGTATGAGATCCTGATCGCGATCCTGGCGGGATTTTTACTGCTTTCTCTCCGGGAACGCATCCAAAGCGGACGGTTTTCGGTCCGCGAGGTGAACCGGCCTTATGCGCTGGCGACGGCGCTGCTTTTGTTCCTGCTGGCCGCCCTGCGCAATACCCGGGGATGGCCGCTGTATCTGGCGGCGGTTTTTGGCCTGTTTTATCTTTTTTATCTCAGTTGGGAAAAACGGGACCGGCTGTTGTATAATTTCTGCAACGGGGTTATCCTAAACTTTACGGCGGCTCTTTTGTTTGCCCTGGCGCGGCGGCCGTTTCGGGCCTGGGTCTATTTCCGCTATAATTTTGTGTTTCATACCGTGACCATCACGGCCTATTATCTGACGCTGGTGCTCTGCGCGCTGACGGTCCGTCTGCTGGCGAAGCGTTATCTGGAAAAAGAAGAGCCCATCCGGATGTGGGGCACGCTGCTGCTCTACGGAATAGCCGGATCGCTTTTGTTTCTGACCCTGTCCAGGACCGGCTATCTGGCCGTGATCGTCATGAGCGTCATTGTGGTGCCCTTTGCGGTATTGTTCTGTTTCCGGCAGGGGATAAAAGCGCTTTTTCAAAACGTCCTTCTGATGGCGGCCGCCTTATTGCTCTGCCTGCCGGTGACCTATACGGGGATCCGTATCCTGCCCGCGCTGTATAACGATCCCTATCTTTATGAGGTGGAGGATTCCGCCGCGGCGATCCATCGGGACGATCCCAAGGATTCCAGCGCCTATATGTCCGTTTCCTATTTCCGGTACATGATGCGCAACAAGCTGCTGGGGGAAGAAGAGACAAAGGCCATGGCGCCGCTGCGCAGGGACGGTCTGACCGTGACGGTGTCGCAAGAGCTGCTGGCGTCCCGGGCGGATTCGGAGCTGTCGGACGTGGAACAGTTTTCCAACGGACGGATGGAGATCTTTAAACGGTATCTGGAGGAGGTCAACTGGTTCGGGCATACGGATATGGGCGTTGTGCTTGCGGACGGTTCCGTCAGTATCCATGCGCACAACACGTATCTGCAGGTCATCCACGACCACGGGCTTGTGGCAGGGATCGTCTATCTGGTCTTTGGGGCAGTCAGCGCCATCCTCCTGTTTGGCTATGCGCGGCGCAATGGCCGCCGGGATCCTTACGCGATCCTGCCTGTGGCGGTGCTGATCGGCTACGCGGTGGCGGGACTGGTGGAATGGCTGTTCCATCCCTGCAACCCCATGGGATTTTCCGTGATGGTGATATTCGCTCCGCTTTTATGCAAAAGGAAAAGTTAGACATGCAGAACAGAAAAACCAATCAGAAAAAAAACAGGATCAATTATCAGAAATTTTACCGAAGAACGGCGCTGGTGGCCTATGATATCATCAGCATTGTGGCGTCCAGCTTTCTTGCCCTGCTGTTCCGGTATGATTTTCAGCTGGGAGCGGTGCAGTCGGAATTCCTGCTTTCGGTACGCAACTTCATCGGGATCAACGTGCTGCTTACTCTTGTGATTTTTTACCTTTTCCGCCTGTACAACAGCCTCTGGGCCTTCGCGGGAGAAACGGAGCTGCAGAATCTGGTGCTGGCCTGTCTGACCTCCAGCGTGGCCACCGGGATCGGGATCAATTTCTTCCGGGTGGAATCGTCGGCCAAGGCGGTGCCGGACAGTTATTATTTCGCCTATTTCTTTTTCCTGCTGTTGTTCCTGTTTGCCAGCCGGTTTTCCTATCGTTTCCTGCGCAGCCAAAAGCATAAGATACAAAACCGCAAAAACAGCATATCCGTCATGATCATCGGCGCGGGGGAAGCGGGCAATACGATCATAAAGGAGATTATCACCAGCAATTACTCCACGATGGTGATCCGCTGCATCATCGACGACGACCGGAACAAATGGGGGCAGTTCATTCAGGGGATCCGCGTGGTGGGCGGCAGAGAAAAGATCATCGAATCCGTGGATCTTTACAACATCGATGAGATCTTTCTGGCGATTCCTTCCGCCACCCCGGCGCAGATCCGGCAGATCCTGGAAATCTGCAAGGAGACCAGCTGTAAGCTGCGTTCCCTGCCCGGCCTGTACCAGCTGGTAAACGGAGAGGTCAACGTCAGCAAGCTGCGGGATGTGGAGGTGGAGGATCTTTTGGGCCGGGAGCCGATCCGCGTGGATCTGGATTCCATTCTGGGCTATGTGCAGAATCAGGTGGTACTGGTAACGGGCGGCGGCGGCTCCATCGGCAGCGAGCTGTGCCGGCAGATCGCCGTCCATAAGCCGGCGCGGCTGATTATTTTTGATATTTATGAAAACAATGCGTACGATATTCAACAGGAGCTGAAGGAAAAATTCCCGCAGCTGCCGCTCACCGTACTCATCGGCAGCGTCCGCAATACGAACCGGATCAACGCGGTGTTCGAGACGTGGAAACCGGATATCGTCTACCACGCGGCGGCGCATAAGCATGTGCCGCTGATGGAGGATTCGCCCAACGAGGCGGTGAAAAACAATGTGTTTGGCACCTGGAAGACGGCCATGGCCGCGGCGGTGAACGGCACGCACAAATTTGTCATGATCTCCACGGACAAGGCGGTGAATCCCACCAATATCATGGGCGCCAGCAAACGGATCTGCGAGATGATCATCCAGACCTTCAACCGCCATTACGACACGGAATTCGTGGCGGTCCGCTTTGGCAATGTGCTGGGCTCCAACGGGAGCGTGATCCCGCTGTTTAAAAGGCAGATTGCGGCGGGCGGGCCGGTGACGGTCACCCACCCGGATATCATCCGGTATTTTATGACCATTCCCGAGGCGGTGTCTTTGGTGCTGCAGGCGGGCGCCTATGCAAAAGGCGGCGAGATCTTTGTGCTGGATATGGGAGAGCCGGTACGGATTCTGGATCTGGCCAAAAACCTGATCCGGCTGTCCGGCTATCGGGTGGACGAGGATATCCGGATCGTGTTTACGGGACTGCGCCCCGGAGAGAAGCTGTACGAGGAGCTTCTGATGAAAGAAGAGGGGATGCAGGATACCCAGAACAGCCTGATCCACATCGGAAGGCCCATTGAAATGGACGAGAAGAAATTTTTCGTGCAGCTTAAGGCCCTGGAGGAAGCCTCCAAAAACGAATGTAACGACATCCGTCCCCTGATACGCGAGATCGTGCCCACCTATCACTATCCGGACAACGGCGGAAGAAAAGAGTGAGAACATGAAAATCCATCATATCGGTTATCTGGTCAAAAAACTGGAAAAAGCGGCGGCGGCTTTCGAGGGGCTGGGATTTTGCAGGACGGGAGACGTCACCCGCGACGAAGGCAGGGGAGCAGACATCCTGTTTCTGGAAAAGGACGGGTATCAGGTGGAGTTAATCAGTCCCTTCACGCCGGAATCGGTGGTGGCGGGCCTGATCAAAACCTATAAAAACGCGCCGTACCATCTCTGCTATGAGGCGCAGGATTTTGAGGCGGACGGGAAGTGGCTGGAGGAAAACGGCTACACCCGTATCGGAGAGCCCATGGAGGCCCCCGCCATCGGAGGCAGGAAGGTGGTATTTTACCTGCACCCCGCCGCGGGGATGCTGGAGCTTTTGCAGCAGGCGGCAAAGTAAGAACCACAGAAAGAGGGAAAAGAAAATGGAAGAGAAACGGATTTATCTGTCGTCTCCCACGATGCACGGGGACGAGCAGCGGTTTGTAAAGGAGGCGTTTGATACCAACTGGGTGGCGCCTTTGGGACCCAACGTGGACGCGTTTGAAAAAGAGATGGAGGCGTATACCGGCTGCGGCCATGCCGCCGCGCTTTCCTCGGGAACCGCCGCCCTGCACCTTTCTGCGATCCTGGCGGGGGTCAAAGAGGGCGATCTGGTGTTTGCCTCTTCCCTGACCTTTTCCGCCAGCGTCAATCCCGCCTGCTATGAAAAGGCGATACCGGTCTTTGTGGATTCGGAGACGGACACCTGGAATATGGATCCTGCGGCGCTGCGGCTCGCTTTTGAAAAGTATCCGCACCCGGCGGCGGTCATTGCGGTGCATTTGTACGGCACACCGGCTAAGATCGACGAGATCCGGCAGATCTGCCGGGAACATGACGTGCCGCTGATTGAGGACGCGGCGGAGTCTCTGGGCGCTTCTCTGAAAGGGCAGATGACCGGGACCTTTGGCGATTTCGGCATTTATTCCTTTAACGGAAATAAGATCATTACCACCTCCGGCGGCGGTATGCTGGCGGCAAAGGACGAGGCCGTTGTGGCCCGGGCCCGTTTTCTGGCCACGCAGGCCAGGGATCCGGCGCGTCATTACCAACATTCCAACATCGGCTATAATTATCGGATGTCCAATGTGGTGGCCGGGATCGGGAGAGGACAGCTTGTGCATTTAAAAGAGCATATTGCGAAGAAACAGGCCATATACCGTCAGTATCAGGAGGCGTTTGGGGATATCGAAGAAATTTCCATGAATCCCATGAATCCCGACGGCGAGGCCAACAACTGGCTGTCGTGCATGACCATCGCCCCCGGCTGCCCGGTGACGCCGGTGCAGATCATGGACGCGCTGGCAGAGCACAATATCGAAAGCCGCCCCATCTGGAAACCCATGCATTTGCAGCCCGTATTCTCCCATTGTGATCTGATTCAGGTAAAAGAGGGAATCAGCGTTTCGGAGGATATTTTCAACAGAGGTCTGTGTCTGCCCAGCGACATCAAAAATACGCCGGAGGATATGAACCTGATCTGCGGCATCGTCCGCAGACAGTTTGGCAGATGACGTACCGCCCACAGGGCAGGGGGGATAGAATGTATCAAAAATATGGCAAACGTTTTTTGGATATCGTGATTTCCCTGGCAGTGCTGGTGATTTTAAGTCCCGTTTTGCTGGTGGTGGCGGCGCTGGTGCGCGTAAAGCTGGGCAGCCCGGTGCTGTTTTGCCAAAAACGGCCGGGCCGGGGAGAAAAAATCTTCCGGCTGTATAAATTTCGAACGATGACGGACGAGCGGGACGAGCAGGGCAATCTTTTGCCGGATCAGGACAGACTGACCCGTTTCGGACGGTTCCTGCGCGCCTCCAGCCTGGATGAACTGCCGGAGTTTTTCAATATCCTGAAAGGGGATATGAGCTTCATCGGCCCCAGGCCGCTGCTGGTGCGCTATCTGCCCTATTACAAACCGGAAGAACGGGCCCGTCACAGCGTCCGGCCGGGTCTGACGGGGCTGGCCCAGGTCAACGGGCGCAATGCGCTCAACTGGGAGGCGCGGTTTGCCTATGACCTGCAGTATGTGGAAAAGTGCAGCCTCGGCCTGGATCTGTCGATCCTGTTTCAAACCGTGGGCAAGGTGTTTCAAAGGGCCGACGTGCTCTCCGGCGCGCAGCAGACGGTGCCGGATCTGGACGAATACAGAAAGGACATGGTTTCCGGATGAAGATAGATGTGTTTGAACGCGGGTTTTCTCCCACACCCATTCAGGAGCTTACGGGCGTCTGCCCAAAAAACCGGGTCTTTTTGAAGCGGGAGGATTTTCTCCCCTTTTCCTTTGGCGGCAACAAGGTCAGGAAGGCGCGGCATTTCTACCGGGAAATCCAAACGCAGTCCGCCGATGTGGTGATGACCTACGGCAGCTCCAGTTCCAATCACTGCCGGATCATCGCAAACATGGCCGCCGCCATGGGACTGCCGTGTCATATCATTTCCCCGGAGGAAAATTACAAAGACACCCCCAACAGCAGAATGGTGCAACGCTTCGGTGCGGTGGTGGAAAAGGTGCCGCTTTCCGGGATCAGTCAGGCCATCGAGGCGCGCAGGGCGGCATATCAAAAAAGCGGAAAAAATCCGTATTTTATTCAGGGCGGCGGCCACGGGGATCCGGGAACGGCGGCCTATGTGGAATGTTACGAGGAGATCCGCCGCTGGGAGCAGGAGCGGGAAATTTCCTTCGACTATATTTTCCATGTTTCCGGCACGGGAACGACACAGGCGGGGCTGGTCTGCGGGCTGCTTGCCTGCGGACGGCAGGCGCACACCCGGATCGTAGGGCTGAGCAACGCCCGTACCCTGGAAAGAGGGCGGCCGGTGGTGGTGCAAAGCGCGCTGTCCTGGCTGGAACATGTTTATGCCCTGCAGACGGGACGCCGGATTTTGGAAGATACGGTGGAACAGGCCGTCTGCTTTGAGGACGCCTGGCGGCTGGGCGGATATGGCTGCTATAACAGCGCTGTCCTTGGGACGGTGGATGAAATGATGAAGCGTTACGGCATCCCCATGGATACCACCTATGTGGGCAAGGGGTTCTGGGCCATGACAGAGTATGTGAAACGGGAAGGACTTACAGGAAAAAAGATCCTGTTTTTGCATACCGGAGGGACGCCGCTGTTTTTTGAGGAACGCCCCGGAGAGGAGAGGGCAGAATGAATATTCTGATTCTGAGCGCCGGCACCCGCGATAAAGTGGTGCAGTATTTCAAAAAAGAACTTGCCGGGCAGGGGCGGGTCATTGCCACGGACTGCAGCAATCTGGCGCCGGCGGTTTATGAGGCGGACGAATTCGTCCTGGTGCCCCGGATCACGGAAGCGGGATATCTGGAAAGGATCCTGGATCTGTGCCGGGAAAAACGCATCGACGGCGTCCTTTCCCTGATCGATCCGGAGCTGAGCCTGCTGGCCGCGCACCGGGACGAATTTCTGGCCGTGGGGACGACCCCGATTATTTCGGACCCGGAGGTGGTGGAAACCTGTTTCAACAAGTTTGCCATGTATCAGAAGCTTTGCAGCATGGGATTTCGGACCGCAAAATGCTTTCGGGATCCCGACGCGTTTTTCGCCGCGATAGAAGCCGGACAGATGCGTTATCCCGTCTTTTTAAAGCCGGTGTGCGGCAGCGCCAGCTTAAACATCAGCAAGGCCGGCTGTCCCGAAGAAGTGGAGCTGTTATGTAAATTGAACGAAGACCTGCTGATTCAGGAATATATGGACGGACAGGAATACGGCGCCGACGTTTATGTGGATCTGATCTCCGGCGAGGTGATCTCTGTCTTTGTGAAAAAAAAGATCAAGATGCGGGCGGGAGAAACGGACAAATCCATCTCCTATAAGGATCCGGCGCTCTTTGCCCTGATCTGCGATTTCGTAACCCGAATGGGATTTCGCGGCATCCTCGATATCGACCTGTTCCAAATCGGGGACAAGTGGTATATTTCCGAGGTCAACCCCCGCTTCGGCGGCGGGTATCCCCATGCTTACGCCTGCGGCGTGAACGTGCCGGCCATGATTGTAAACAACCTGAGGGGAAAGAAAAACGAGCCTGCGGTGGGCGCTTATCCGGCCGGCGTGGCGATGATGAAGTACAACGAGATCATGATCCGGGAGATGTCTGACGATGAATGAAACGATCCTGATTTTTTCCAACAGCGATTCCGGCCTGTACGATTTCCGCAAAGAGCTGCTGACGGCGCTGCGGGAAAAAGGATACCGCGTCCATGTGTCGGTGCCGGATACCGGCTATGTGGAAAAGATCCGGGCGCTGGGGTGCCTGTGCCATCCCACTAAGATGGAGCGGCGGGGCATGAATCCGGCGAAGGATCTGAAACTGTTTTTCTTCTATCTGCGTCTGATCAAAGAGACGAAACCGGCGGTGGTGCTGACCTATACCATAAAGCCCAACATTTACGGCGGGATCGCCTGCCGTCTGCTGCGGACACCGTATCTGGCAAACATCACGGGGCTTGGGACCACGCTGGAGCACGGCGGTCTGCTGCAAAAGCTGATTGTGTTTTTGTACCGGGCAGGGCTAAAGGGCGCGGCCTGCGTTTTCTTTCAAAACCGGCAGAACCGCGATTTTATGCTGGAAAAGGGCTGTGTGAAGGCGGGTGCGGTCACGCAGATTCTTTCCGGTTCCGGCGTAAACCTCGCCGAGCACCAACAAAAGCCCTATCCGCCTGCGGGAGAGATCCGGTTTTTGTCGATTATGCGCATCATGAAGGATAAGGGGATCGGGGAGCTGCTGGAGGCCGCCCGGATCATCCATGAGGAAACCCCTGCGGTCCGGTTTGAGATTCTGGGAGCGTATGAAGAAGAAACCCGGGAACGCTATGAACCGTTGATTGAGGACTTGCAATCAAAAGGCATTGTGCGGTATTATGGATATCGGGATGATACGCCCGCCTTTTACGAGCGCTGTCAGGCCGTGATCCATCCCTCCTATCACGAGGGGATGTCCAATGTACTGCAGGAGGCGGCCGCCGCAGGCCGGCCGGTCATTGCCAGCGATATCGCGGGGTGCCGGGAGATTTTTGAGGACGGCGTTTCCGGGATCGCTTTTTTGCCCCAAAGCGCGGAAGCGCTGACGGACGCCATCCGGGCGTTCCTTTCCCGTTCCTACGAGGAGCGGACGTTGATGGGACAAAGGGCCCGGACGTATGTGGAACGCTTCTTTGACCGGAGGAAAGTGGTGGCGGCCTACCTTAAGACAATCGAAGAAATCGGCGAAAGAAAAAGATAAAAAATGCGAAGGAAGCGCAAAGGACGCGCTGCCAGCGGAAAAGAGGATAACATGGGACTGTACGAAAAACTGCTGTCGGGGGAAGAAAAGCTGTCTCTGGTGGGACTGGGGTATGTAGGGATGCCCATTGCGGTGGCGTTTGCCAGAAAGATCCGGGTAATCGGCTATGATTTAAACGAAAGAAAGATCGGGCTGTATCGCTCGGGCGTGGACCCGACCCGGGAGGTGGGAGACGAAGTCATTGCCCATACGACGGTGGAATTTACCGCGGACGCCGCAAAGCTTCGGGAAGCAAAATTCCATATTGTAGCGGTTCCCACGCCGGTCAACGACGACCGGACGCCGGATCTGACCCCGGTGGAAGGAGCCAGCCGCATACTGGGGCAGAACCTGACGAAAGGCAGCATAATCGTATTTGAATCCACGGTCTATCCGGGGGTGACGGAGGAAATCTGCGTGCCGATTCTGGAAAAGGAATCCGGGTTAAAATGCGGCGTGGATTTTAAGGTGGGCTATTCACCGGAACGGATTAATCCCGGCGATCAGGTGCACCGTCTGGAAACCATTACCAAGATCGTCTCCGGCATGGACGAAGAAACGCTGGAGGTGGTGGCGAAGGTATACGGGCTGGTGGTGGAGGCCGGCGTTTATCGGGCGGAATCCATTAAGGTGGCGGAAGCGGCCAAGGTCATTGAGAACAGTCAGCGCGACATCAATATCGCCTTTATGAACGAACTGTCCATCATCTTTAATAAGATGGGCATCGATACCAGAAGCGTGCTTCAGGCGGCGGGGACAAAGTGGAATTTCCTTCCGTTTTTCCCGGGGCTGGTAGGAGGCCACTGCATCGGGGTGGACCCCTATTATCTGACCTATAAGGCCGAGCAGATGGGGTATCATTCCCAGGTTATCCTGGCGGGACGCCGGATCAACGACAGTATGGGCAAATATGTGGCGGAAAACGTGGTCAAGAACCTGATCCGGGCCGATGTGGCGGTCAAAAGCGCAAAGGTGGCGATCCTGGGCTTTACCTTTAAGGAAAACTGTCCCGATACCCGCAACACCAAGGTGATCGACATCGTAAAGGAGCTGCACGAGTACGGCATCCATCCGCTGATCGTAGACGGGACGGCGGACCGGGAAGAGGCCCGGCATCTTTACGGCGTAGAACTGGCGGATCAAAGCGAGATAAAGGATCTGGACGCGCTGGTCATCGCCGTGGCTCATAAGGAGTTTGAAAAGATGGACAAGGACGCCATCGACGCCTGCTTTAAGCCTTCCAATGAAAAAAGGGTGCTGGTGGACGTAAAGGGGATTCTGGACCGGAAGCTGTATCAGGAAGATCCTTACATTTACTGGAGACTGTAACGCGATTCGTAAAGGGAACAACGGGATGATCAGAAAAAAAGGATATTTGTTCGTATATACGTTCACAGCCCTGTTTTTTGCAGGGCTGTGGCTGTTCGGAAGTACGGGCTTTTACAGCGACAGTCATCAATATATCGCCATGCACATCCACAGAGAACCGCTCTATCCTTTTTTTCTGTGGATTTTCCGTATCCTGTTCAAAGAAGAACATTATCTGGAAGTGGTGCGCTTTTTACAGAACGTGCTGGCGGCGTATTCCGTGATCTGTCTGACGGCCTGCCTGCGGCGGGAATTTCAAATGGGGACGGGCCTTACGGCCGTGTCCGCCCTGCTTTTGCTGCTGCCCCACGTGATCACGCCCCTTGCTTCGGAGACGCATCTGACGCTTTCCAACGGCATTTTAAGCGAGGCTTTGGGTCTGCCGCTTTATTACCTGTTTTTTTCCGCCTGCCTTTCCATGATCTTTGGCTGGACGAAACGGCGGGCCATGCTGGCTCTTTTGTATGCGTTTCTGCTGTCCCTGACCAGAGGGCAGATGATGGCGGCGATCCTTTTGTGGATGGTGACGGTCCTGGCGCTGCAGATCGGGCGCAGGGCAAAAAAACAGGCGGCGCTGACGATCCTGTGCGTGGTGTTGGCCTTCGGCGGCCGGACGCTGTTGGTCAGAAGCTATAATTACGTATTTAACGGCTATTTTATCAACAATACCTTCGGCACGGTGGGGCTTTTGGCCAACGTGCTGTATGCGGCCGACCGGGAAGACGGAGAGCGGATTGCAGAGGACGAGGTCCGGGATTACTTTTATTACTCCTATGATCTGGCAATGGAAAGAGGGGCGAATTACCGCTGCGCGCCGGAGGGCTTTTTGGCCCGGGCGGCCCATCTGGAGCAATGGCACGATCCGCTGAAATTTGAGATCATTGAAGAACCCTGGCGGGGCCGGCACGACGCCGAGGGACTCTTGGATTATATCCCGGAAAACGTGGAATCCGACCGGTTGGCGGGCGTCATTTTAAAGGCCGTCTGGCCGGCGGTTTTTGGCCGGTGGCTGTATGATTATCTGGCGCTTTCCGTCTATGGCCTGATCCGTACGGTGGCGTTTGTACATCCCATTTTAAACCTGTACGCGCTGCTGGTCTATTTGTTTGTGGCCGTGGGGGCAGGGTATGTCTTTTGGCGCCGCCGGGACTCCAAAGCGGCCCGTTTCGCGGCGTTTGCGCTTACGGCGGTGGCGGCCAACGTCTATTCCACCTCTCTTTTGATTATGTGTCTGTCCCGCTATATGATCTATGCGTTTCCCGCAGTCTATCTCGCCGCGCTCCTGCTTTGCCGCGAAGGGCTGACCATGCTGCGCCGCAAAGGGATTGCTTAAGATTCTATGAATCCGGTTGCACGCCGGAAGAAACGGGATTATACTAAGGGACGGAAATGAAAGTTGGGTTTTCATGGAAATAGAATAGGGAAAGCGAGGTTATACGAAGATGAAAAGAAAAGGGAAGCTGGTCTTTGCTGCGATTCTGGCGGCGGCAGCGCTTTTGGGAACGACGCTTTTTGGATGCAGCAAATCCGGCGATTATACGGAGGAGATCCGGGAATATCAGGAGAAGCTGGAATCGCTGTCGGCCGAAAACGAGGCGCTTCAGGCGCAGTTAAACGAGGCGCTGGGGCTTTCCGCTCCCGAGGAGACGGAAACGGAGGAAGAAGCGTCCACGGAAAGCGAGGTTTTACCGGAGGAAGGAATCGTATCGGAAAATGAGGCCCCGCCCCAGAACGAAGGAGACGACCTTTGCAAGATCCTGGTGCTGGGCGACAGCATCTGGGGCAATTATCGGGACGAAACCGGCGTGGCGGCCAAGGTGGAAACCTATCTGGGCTGGTCCGGTTGTCCCGCCCAGGTTTATAACGCGGCCATCGGAGGCAGCCGCGCCACCGTCGATTTGGACGACGATCCGAATTCGTTCGGCCCGGCCAGCGACAATTCTCTGGCCAAGATGGTCTCGATCCTGGAGGGGAATACGGATGTGGCGATGCTGGAAGGAAAACCGGCCTATGAGCCGATGCAGGAGGTGCTGCAGTGCAAGGATGAGATCGACGTGGTCATTCTGGCCTACGGAATGAACGACTTTTTAAATCAGGCGCCGATCAACAATTCCGACTCGCCCTGGACCGGTTTCGGGACGGCTCTGATCGAGGGAGTCTATAGCATCCAAAGGGTATTTCCCCACGCGCGGATCCTGATCATTACGCCTACGTACGCCTCCTATTTTTCCATCCCCGTGGCGAATATGGGCGAGAAGGCATTGTATAATTATGCCAGCGTGGCCTGCGATGTGGCGAAGGGAGAACATCTTCTGTGCATGGACGCGTATAACAATCTGGGGATTGATATGTACAATTCGGACGAATATCTGGAAGACGGCGTACATCTGAATGAAAAGGGCAGGGACCTTTACGCCAGAGGCGTGGCGGGCGTATTGCTTTACGGTCAGGCCGGAGAAGTATCCGGCAACGCCATCAATTTTGAATGAGACCGGAGGATGAAATGGGATATCGGGATCTGAAATTTGACAAAGACAGTATTTTTCTGGTAACGGGAGGCGCGGGCTTTATCGGCTCCAATCTGTGCGAGGCCATTCTGGATCTGGGCTGTCAGGTCCGGTGCCTGGACGACCTTTCCACCGGAAGCCAGGCCCATGTGGATCTGTTTTTGGGCCGGCCCGGGTATACGTTTCTCAAAGGGGATATCAAGGATCCGAAAACCTGTATGGAGGCATGTCAGGGCGTCACCTACGTGCTCAACCAGGCCGCCTGGGGCAGTGTGCCCAGAAGCATAGAGATGCCTCTTTTTTACGCGCACAACAATATCATCGGCACGCTGAACATGATGGAGGCGGCGCGGCAGTGCGGGGTGAAGAAGTTTGTCTACGCTTCCAGCTCCTCCGTGTACGGAGATCATCCGGGGCTTCCCAAGAAAGAGGGGACGGAAGGCAACGTGCTTTCCCCTTACGCGCTGACCAAGCGGACGGACGAGGAGTTTGGCAGGCTTTATAAAGAGCTGTACTGCCTGGATACCTATGGGCTGCGTTATTTCAACGTATTCGGCCGCAGGCAGAATCCGGAGGGGATGTACGCGGCGGTCATTCCGAAGTTCCTAAAGCTTTTGCTGAGGGGAGAGGCGCCCACCATCAACGGGGACGGCCGGCAGTCCAGGGATTTTACCTATATCGACAACGTGATCGAGGCGAATCTGAAGGCCTGTCTGGCGCCTTCCGAGGCTGCGGGAAAGGCCTACAACATCGGATCGGGAGGACGGATTTATCTGATCGATTTGTATCATACGCTGTGCGACGCGCTGGGCGTACAGATCGAACCGGTCTTCGGACCGCCCCGCAAAGGGGATATCCGGGATTCCAACGCCGATATCAGCAGGGCGCGGGCGCTTTTGGGATACGATCCGGAGTACGATTTTGAAAAGGGGATCCGGCTGGCCATCGACTGGTACCGGGAGAACCTGTAAGAGGACCGGGAAAAATGCGGATGCTTTCCTATGTGAAAAAATTTGTGACGGATCCCAGGATGCGGTTTTTCTATCTGTCCAGGCTGGGCCTGCTAAACGGCATGTCCGACGAGAACTATCTGCGCCGGCAGTTTCGGCTCTGGACGGGGGAAGAGCTGAATCTGGAGGATCCCAAAGGGTATAATGAAAAGCTGCAGTGGCTCAAAATTTACGACCACCGGCCGGAATACGCGGTTATGGTGGATAAATACGCGGTAAAGCAGTGGGTGGCGGATCGGATCGGGGACGAGTATCTGATCCCCACGCTGGGGGTATGGGATCATTTTTCCCAGATTGATTTCGACAGGCTGCCACAGCAGTTCGTCTTAAAATGCACCCACGATTCCGGCAGTATCCTTGTGGTAAAGGATAAGCGGACGATGGATCGAAAGGAAGCCGAACGGAAGCTGGAGAGGTGTCTGCGCCGGAGCTGGTATCAGCCGTATCGGGAATGGGCCTATAAAAACGTGAAGCCCCGCATCATCGCCGAGGCCTATATGACGGACGAATCGGGGACGGAACTGAAGGATTATAAGGTCTTTAATTTTGACGGCGTACCCAAAATGATCCAGGTGGATTACGGCCGGTTTACGGAGCATAAACGGAATCTGTATACGACGGACTGGGAATATCTTCCGGTTCGGATCATCTATCCTACGGATCCGGGGCATCGGATAAAAAGACCTGCGCAGCTGGAAAAAATGCTGGAGCTGGCCCGGCTGCTGTCGGAGGGATATCCGCACATGCGCACGGACTTTTACTGTGTCGGCGACCGGATTTATTTCGGAGAAATCACGTTCTATCATGAGTCCGGGATGGCGCGGTTTGATCCGCCTTCCTTTAATCTTGAAATGGGCGGCTGGCTGAAGCTGCCGAAACGAAACAGACGGGAGGACGTTTCATGAAATACGGTGTGGTGGTTTTTGGCGTGAAGGATACCACGGAAAATATCGTTTCCTTTATTCAGGAGCAGCTTCGCCCGGTGGATCTGATCATCACCATCAGCCCCGAGGTCACCCGGCACAACCAGGTATCGGGCTATCAGGGGCTTTCGGGAATGACAAAACGCTACGGCATCCCCGTACACGAAGCGGACAGCTATTTTCTCACCGATGAGAAGACGCAGCGGTTTCTTTCCGAAAACGAATTTGAGATCGGAATTTCCATGGGCTGGCAGCGGCTGATCCCGCCCAGCGTGCTGGAACGCTTCCGGTACGGCATTTACGGATTCCACGGCAACTGCGGCTATCTGCCCTTTGGCCGGGGGCGGTCTCCCTTAAACTGGTCGATCCTCCTGGGAGATACCCGGTTTAACCTGAATCTGTTCCGCTATGATGAAAAAGCCGACAGCCCCAACGTCTTTGCCACCCAGATGTTTTCCCTCACGCCCCACGACACCATCCGGACGGCCCAGTATAAGAACATGATCTGTTCCAAAAACCTGATCCGCAGGCTGCTTTTGGCCTATGAGCAGGGCAATATCCCGATCCGCACCGTTTCGGCGGATTTTGACTCCTGGTATTCCAAACGGACGGCGGAGGATGGGAAGGTGGATTTTCATAAGCGGACGCGGGAAATCTACAATCTGATCCGGAGCGTCTCCGAGCCTTTCCCGGGCGCCTTCGCTTATCTGGGCGGCGAGCGGATCACGCTGTGGGAGGCCCATCCCTTCGATGAAATCATGGACTTTTCCGCCTTCCGTCCGGGACAGATCATTGATATTTTCGACGAAAAGCTGATCGTCAGGACGGTGGACGGTTCTCTTTTGGTGGACCGCTATTCCTGCAGCAAAAAACCGGCGGTGAAGGATGTGCTGGAGTAAGGGGTGGCCGTATGATCCAAATGACAGTCAGGCTTGACGATATTACGCCCGATATGGACTGGGAGCGTTTCTGGGAAGTAAAGGCGCTTCTGGACCGCTATGGCATCAAACCGCTCATCGGCGTGGTTCCGGACAACAAGGACGGGATGCTGCGGGGCAGCCCGGATACGCTGCGCCGGGCGGCAGAGCGGATCCGGGAAAAAACCGGAGACGATACGGCCGACGATACCGCTCTTTTCTGGCGGTATATCGGCGGGCTTAAGCAAGAGGGCTGGGAGATTTCCATGCACGGCTTTCAGCATCGGTATACGACAAAGAAAAGGGGATGTTTCCCGCTCAATCCCTTTTCCGAGTTCGCGGGCCTTCCCCTGCAAAAGCAGGAGGCCATGCTGGCGGAGGGAAAACGTCTGCTTAAGGCCCACGGGATCGAAACGGATCTTTTTATGCCGCCGGCACATTCCTATGACCGGCGCACGCTGCAGGCCTTAAAGCGGACGGGGTTTGCCGGCGTGACGGACGGATTCGGGAAGAGGCCCTATCGCTGGAAAGGGCTGACCTTTTATCCGATCTCCTTCCATCTTCGCCGTACGCTGAAAAAAAACAGCGGGTTTTCCACCATGGTGATCCATCCGGCCACCGTTTCCAAAGAGGAGTTAAAGCGCTACGAATCGTATTTTACGATGCCCCATGCAGAATGGATCCCTTACGGGACTTATCTGCGGCAGGAGCCGGTGCGCGCCGGCCTGTTTTTGCGCTGCAGGGAGTACGGCATGGCGCTTGGCAAGTCTCTGATTGCCGGTCTGCGGCGGCAGCAATGAAAAAGAGGAGGTAGGCAGATGGCGGAACCGATCCGGGTGCTGCATGTTTTTGGCAACACAAATCTGGGCGGCGCGGAAAGCCGTACCATGGATCTGTACCGGCACATGGACAAAAGCCGGGTACAGTTTGACTTTCTGGTACACACAAACCGGGAAGGATTTTTCGATCAGGAGATTTTAAAACTGGGAGGACGGATATTCCGTGTTCCCCGTTTTCGATTCTACAACTATTTTTCCTACCGCCGGGCGATGCGCTCCTTTTTTTCACAGCATCACGACTTTGCGGCGGTGGAGGGGCATATCACCAGCAGCGCGGCGGTTTATCTGCCCATTGCCAAACGCGCCGGCGTCAGGACGACCATTGCGCACGCCCGCAGCGCCGGGGTGGACCGGGGGCTTAAGGGCGCGCTCACCCGGCTCATGCGCTGCCGGCTTTCAAAACGCGCCGATCATCTGTTTGCCTGTTCCGAACTGGCGGCGCTTTCGGTCTTTGGCAAACGGGCGGTACGGGAGGGACGGACGGTTTTTATTCCCAATGCCATCGACTGTCCGGCGTTTGCCTACGACAGAAAGAAACGGGAAGAAATGCGCGCTGCGCTGGGCATAGAGGACCGCTATGTGATCGGGCATGTGGGACGGTTTCATTATGCCAAAAACCACGAATATCTGCTTCGGATCTTCGCCGCATTGTGTCAGAGTCAAGGGGGAGAACGCTTTTTGCTTCTGCTTTTGGGCGAAGGTTCGGGCATGGAGGCGATGAAAGCGCTGGCCGGACAGCTTGGCATCGCAGAGCAGGTCCGTTTTCTGGGCAATCGGAAAAATGTGAACGATTATTATCAGGCCATGGATTATTTTGTCTATCCGTCCCGTTATGAGGGGCTGCCGGCCGCCGTGGTGGAGGCGCAGACCGCCGGCCTGCGCTGCCTGATGTCGGATACCATCTGCCGGGAGGTGCAGATTACGGATCTGGTGGAACCCAAAAACATTCAACAGCCGCCTCAGGAATGGGCCCTCCGCATTGTCCAAACGGCGCAGTATCCCCGCCGCAGCCGCGTGAAGCAGGTAGAAGAGGCGGGATTTGACGTGAGCCGTCAGGCAGAGCGGCTGATGCGTTTTTATGAAAGCGGGGTGTTGGAATGAATCGGATCGAAACGGGCGAACGCAAAAAACTGATGCTGATTTCCCCCATGCTGCACCAGGGGGGCTTCGAGCGGGTCTGCATCACCACGGCGCGGCTGATGGAGGCCTATTTTGACGTGACCATCGTGATTTTTAACAGCGCCAATATCGCCTACGATGTGACGGGGCTTTCCATCATTGATCTGCAGCTTGGCGTGCGCAAAGGCAAGGTGGCGAAGATTCTCAATCTTCTCCGGCGCAGCGTCCGGCTTTTTTTCCTGAAAAAGAAACTGCGGCCGGATATCGCCTACAGCTTCGGCCCCACCGCCAATCTGGCAAACGCGCTTTCCCGCACCGGCAGGGAAAAGGTGTGGCTGGGACTGCGCAATTACACGGACGTGGAGGAGCACATGAAGATCCGCCTGTTTACGCGGCTTTCGGACCGGATGATCTGCTGCTCCAAAACCATTGAACAAAAGCTGCACGACCGCTTTCATTTTGACAGGACCAGTACCCTGTACAACTTATACGACGTGGAGGCCATCCGCCGGGAAGCCGATGCCAAAGAGCCGAAGCTGCCCTGGGGCAGGACGGCGGAAAACGGCAGGCCCATCCGCTGCCTGGTGTCCATGGGCAGGGACGACGATATGAAGGGCTTCTGGCACATGCTCAAGGCATTTTCCCTGATCCACAGGGACGTTCCGGAGGCCCGGCTGATCCTTTTGGGGGCGGGCAGTTTTGCCCTGTATCAAAAGCTGGCAGAGGATCTGGGGATCTTGGACGCCGTTTATTTTGCGGGGATGCAAAAGGAACCGTATCAATATCTGAAAAAAGGGGAAATCTATTTGCTTACCTCCCGGAACGAAGGCTTTCCCAACGCGCTGGTGGAAGGGATGGCGCTGGGGCTTGCGGCGGTCAGCGTAAACTGTATGACGGGCCCCGCGGAGATCCTTCTGGAAAACGGGGACGTCTCCTGTTTCGAGCGGCAGAAAAGCCGTGGGGAAATGCCGGTCATTTACGGTGAATACGGGATCCTGGTTCCCGCGATGCAAAGGGAAAGGAACCTAAACGCGCAGGACATTTCTCAGGAGGAACAAAATCTGGCGGCCATTGTGACCGGCCTTTTGCAGGACGACGCGCTGCTTTCGCGCTACCGCAGGGCGGCAAAAGAAAGGGCGGGCATCTTTACCTATGAAAGCTATGTGGAACAGTTCCTTGCGCTTGTGAGACGCGAAAAAATATGCTAGAATAGGTCATGTCATTTTAAAACGGAAGGGATACGGCGCGGATACGAAATGAGAAAAATTGCGTTTCATCTGAATTGTCTGGAACAGGGCGGCGCGGAGCGGGTGGTGAGCAATCTGGCCAACCAGTTTGCCAAAAAGGGATATGAAGTGATCGTCGCCACCGAGTGGTACGGGGAAAATGAATTCCGGCTGGACGAGGCCGTGCGGCGGGTTCACGTGGGCCTGCGGCCAGAGGATGAAAAGAAGGAACGCCTGCGCAAGGCGTGGCTGCGGATCCGGTTCCTGCAAAACTTCCTGCAAAAAGAAAAGCCGGACGTCCTGCTTTCCTTTGCCCGGAAGGCCAACTATCGCGCGCTGGCGGCGGCCGGAAGGCGTCTTCCGGTGATCGTTTCCGTCCGCACCAATCCGGTGGGGCATTACGATTCGATGTGGGACAGGCTGCAGACGGCGCTCCTGTTTCCCAAAGCCGCGGGCTGCGTCTTCCAGACGGAGGGGCAGCGGGCCTTTTTTGCCCCCCCTGTGCAAAAAAAGTCCCGGATCATCCTGAATCCGGTCCATGAAAAATATTTAAACGCACAGAACGGGGAACAGCGGAAGGTGGTCATGCAGTCGGGGCGGCTGGTGGATTTTAAAAATCAGCCCATGCTGATCGATGCGTTTTTGAAGGTCCGAAAAAAACACCCGGACTATGAACTGGAAATTTACGGCGGCGATTCCCATGACGGGACAAAGGAAATTCTGGAGGAAAAGATCGCCCAAAACGGGGCGGCGGATTTTATCCGCCTGATGGGCGCCAGCGACAGCCTGGAACAACAGCTGACGCAGGCCGCCGTTTTTGCGTTTTCCTCCGACTGGGAGGGGCTTCCCAATGCGCTTTTGGAGGCCATGGCGCTGGGGCTGCCGGTGGTGGCCACAGACTGTCCCTGCGGCGGGCCGCGGACGGTGATCCGGGACGGGGAAAACGGGCTTTTGGTTCCCATCCGGGATCCGGAGGCTATGGCTGAGGGAATCTGCCGGCTGATTGAGGACCGACAGCTGGCCCGAAGGCTCGGGCAAAATGCGAAAGAGATCCGCAGACTGGTGAATCCGGAAGCGGTTTTTGACCAGTGGCGGGATTATATAGAAGAAGTGGTGCAAAAAAACTGACGGATGGGAGAAAATTATGTTTTCATTTGACGAATACCGGGAGATCATCCGGATCATTCAGGAGAGCGGCAGGGCCGTAGGGTATGAAGAAGCCCTGCGCCGGGACAGTTTTGTGATCATGCGTCACGATGTGGAATACAGCGTGGACAGGGCCTACGCCCTTTCTTTGGTGGAGAGCGAAATGGGATTTACTTCCACCTGGTTTTTCCAGTGGACCAACAATTCCTATAACATCCTCTCCAGACGCAGTCAGGAGATGATCCGCGACATGCATGAGAGGGGCCATCAGATCGGTCTGCACTATGCGTTAAACGGACTGACCGATATGCGTCAGGTGCGTCATCAGATCCTCAAGGAAATGCGGATCCTTTCGGATATGTTCGATTTTGAAATCAACCGTTTTTCCGTCCATCGGCCTACGCCTGACATCCTGGCGGAAAACATCAAGCTGCCCAATATTTTAAACGCCTATCAGGACGACTTTTTTACGTTTGCGCCGCAGATCACACCGGAGACTGTGCTGCACGTAAAATATATGTCCGACGCCAATCATATCTGGCGCTACGGCTATCCCGACCGTAGCACCATCCTGGGCAATCCCCGGGTGCAGATTTTGACCCATCCGTTTGCCTGGACGCAGAAGGGATACGATAACCGGAACAATTACGCCACGCTGATTCAGGAAAAGTACAAAGAGATGATCGACAGCATCGACGGGGAGTGCAAGGATTTCTGCGAATACCGGGACGAGTTTTTGTCCGCGCAGCTGATTTTGGAAGAGCGGAAAGGATAAGATATGTGCGGGATATGCGGGGTGCTCTCGCGAAAAGAGGTAACGCTTTCTCAACTGAAAAAAATGAACGATA
Organism: uncultured Eisenbergiella sp.; assembly: GCA_947626995.1. Lineage (GTDB taxonomy): Bacteria > Bacillota > Clostridia > Lachnospirales > Lachnospiraceae > Gallintestinimicrobium. The sequence continues at coordinate 49,149 of CANQUI010000001.1, forward strand.
CCCTGTATCACAGGGGGCCCGACGACGGCGGGGAAGAGATTTCCCACTGGGGTGGCGGATATACACTGGGGCTGGGACAGAGACGGCTTTCCATTCAGGATCTGTCTCCCCTTGGCCATCAGCCCATGTATTCTGCCGACGGGAAGGTAAGCGTGGTCTTTAACGGAGAGATCTACAATTTCAAAGATCTGCGCCGGGAATTGCCCGACTACCGTTTTTGCTCCTCCTGCGACACCGAGGTGATCCTGGCGGCCTATCAGAAATGGGGAATCTCGTGCGTGGAGCGCTTTCAGGGGATGTTTGCCATCGCGCTGGCGGATCACGAGAAAAACCGGCTGTATCTGATCCGGGACCGGATCGGGAAAAAGCCGCTTTATTATTGGACCCGGGAAGGGGAACTGGCCTTTGGGTCGGAGTTAAAGCCGCTTCTGGCTTATGGCGGTTTTGAAAAGGAGATCCGCAGGGAGGTGATTCCGCGGTATCTGTATCAGCAGTATCTCAACGCCCCTCAGACCATCTTTCGGGACGTTTATAAACTGGAGCCCGGCGCGATCCTGACCTGGGAGGACGGACGGATCCGCGTGGAAAAATACTGGGATATCCGCGACGTGTTTATCGCCGGGCAAAAGGCTTTGGTGACGGATTATGCGCAGGCCAGAGAGGGGCTCAAGGAGAGGCTTAAGAGGGCGGTGGCCCAGCGGATGATTGCGGACGTGCCCCTGGGGAGCTTTTTAAGCGGCGGCTACGATTCCTCCCTGGTCACGGCCATGGCGCAGGAACACGCCGCCGGGCCGGTGAAAACCTTTTCCATCGGGTTCTTTGACAAACGCTACGATGAGGCGGAATATGCCCGCCGGGTTGCAAATTATCTGGGCTGCGACCATACGGAGCTTTATATCGGCGAGCCGGAGATGTATGAACTGGTGGAGAGTATCCCGCGCTATTATGACGAACCGTTTGCGGACAGCTCGCAGATCCCCTCCATGCTGGTTTCCATGCTGGCGAAACGGGATGTGACAGTGGCGCTTTCCGGAGACGGCGGGGACGAGTTTTTCTGCGGCTACGGCCTCTATCAGAAGGTGGCCCAGGCGCAGCTTCTGGATCTGCCGGGGGAGGCGATCTACCGGATCTGCCGCCTGCCGGGTCTGCGCCGGCTTTCGCTGCTTAACCGGCTCCCGTTTTCGGTGCGGGTGATTGCAAACAACCGGAACCGGGAGACGAAAACCCAGTTCGGCGCCAGCGACTATGTCCTCTGTGCGCAGCGCATGGCCGCCCACCGGGAGGAGATTCTGCCGTGCCAGTATGAGACGGAGAGCAGCTATCCTACGGATAACTGGCAGATCCGGCGGATGCTTCTGGATATGGACACGTATCTGCCCGGGGATATTCTCTGTAAGGTGGACCGGGCCTCCATGAAATATGCGCTGGAAACCAGATGCCCGATTCTGGACCGGGACGTGATGGAGTATTCCTTCCGTCTGCCCCACTCCTTTAAATATGACAAAGGGGATAAAAAGCACATCCTGAAGGATATCGCTTACGACTATCTGCCAAAAGACCTTCTGGACCGGCCCAAGACCGGCTTTTCGGTGCCGCTTGACAAGTGGCTGCGCGGGCCGTTAAAATCCCGGCTTTTGGATTATGCCCAGCAGGATTTTTTAAAAAAGCAGGATCTTTTCGACGCAACGTTTACGGCCGGGCTGATCGGGCGCTTTTTGAAAACGGGAGACGCCGGCCCCTCCACAGGCGCCAATTATTCCCGTCTTGTCTGGTCCTTTTTTGTGTTCCAGCAGTGGTACGAGCAGTATCTGTAAGACAGCGCGGCAGCGTGGGAAAGGAGCTTTTTGTGGAAGAGAGGAAAAAACATATCGCATTTTATATCGGCTCTCTTTCCAAAGGCGGAGCGGAGCGGGTATTTGTCAATCTTGCCGCATATTTTTTGTCTCAGGGGTACCGGGTGACTATGGTGACGCAGTACCGGAGGGAGCAGGAGTACGCGCTGCCTCAGGGCGCCCGCCGCATCCTCTCGGATCTTACGCCGGAAGAATCCGGCGGCCGTCTGACAAATCTCTGGCGGCGCTACAGAAAGCTGCGCCGGATCTTTAAGACGATCCGGGCGGATCTGGTGCTGTCCGTTTTTGGCAAAAACAATTTCATGGCGATTCTGGCCAACGCGTTTTTATCCACCCGGGTGGTGGTTTCCGTGGTGGCGGATCCGGCGGAAGAATATCCCGACGCGCCCATGCGTTTTCTGGCCCGGACGCTGTTTTTTTTCGCGGACGGGATCGTGATGCAGACCACGGACGCGGTAAAGTGGTTTCCGCGGCGGCTGCAAAAAAAGTGCGTGATCCTGAAAAATTCGTTAAACCCGGCTTTTGTGCGGCCCCGCTATGAGGGGAGCAAAGAACCGGACATCGTAGCGGTGGGCAGGCTGGATCAAAATAAAAATCACAGGATGATTCTGCGGGCCTTTGCCCGGATTGCCGGCCGGTTTCCAAAGAGCCGCCTGATCCTCTACGGCGAGGGACCGGAGAGGCAAAACCTGGAAAAGCTGGCGAAGGAGCAGGGGCTTTCTGACCGTATCCTGCTGCCGGGGGCGGTGACCGACGTGGCGGACCGCATCGAAAAGGCATACGCGTTCGTGTTGTCTTCCTTTACCGAAGGGATGCCCAATACGCTGCTGGAGGCCATGTCGCTGGGGCTTGCCTGTATTTCCACGGATTGTCCCTGCGGGGGGCCGAAGGATCTGATCCAAGACGGCGTCAACGGTTTTTTGGTGCCCCCAAACGACGACGCAGCGCTGGCAAAACGGCTGGAAGAGCTTTTGGCGGATCCTAAAAAGGCCGATTCGCTGGGCCGGGCGGCTGCCGGACGGATGCGGGAGTATCGCCCGGAGAGGGTGAACAAAGAGTGGGAGACCTATTTTTTAAAGATCATCGGAAAAAAATTTGTATGAAGAGTGGTTTCATGATATAATCATAAAGATATGGAGGGATCACACATGTCCAGAGAAGAAGTGTTTGAGAGACTGAATGAGGTTTTTCGGGACGTATTTGACGACGCGTCCATTACGGTAAACGACGGCACCACATCGGACGATATCGAGGACTGGGATTCCCTGGAGCATATCAATCTGATGGCTGCTGTGGAATTCGAATTCGGCGTGAAGTTTTCCATGGGACAGATCGTAACCATGAAAAACGTAGGCGAGATGGTGGATATTATTCTGCAGAAGATCTGAGCCGGTTGGGAGACATGAAAGGATGAGCATAACTTCCTTCTCTTTTCTGTGTTTTTTTGCGGTGGTTTTATTTTTTTACTACCTGATCCCCCAAAAAACGCAGTGGGTCTATCTGCTGCTCATCAGCTTTGTTTACTTTATGACTTCCTCGGAAGTGACGGAAGGCGGCTGGTACGTGGCGTTGTATCCGGCGGCCGCGGTGGCAGCGGTTTATTTTGCGGCGCGATTGATCGACAGGACAAAGGAGCAGAGAATCAAAAAAGCTGCTCTTGTTTGTGCTGTCCTTTTCTGTATCGGGCTTTTGTGCACCCTGAAATTTTTCCGGCTCCCTCTGCCGGCGCCCATGGGGATCTCCTTTTATACGCTGACGCTGTTGGGCTATCTGTTCGACGTCTACTATGAAATCGGGACGGTGCAGAAAAACTATGGGAAGCTTTTGCTGTTCGGATGCTATTTCCCCACGATGATTTCCGGCCCGATCCTCAAATATAAGGAGATGGAAGGGCAGCTGTTTTTGGGGCATAAGCTGGATTACCGCCGGATCACCTTCGGGATGCAGCGTATGCTGTGGGGGTTTTTTAAGAAGCTGGTGATCGCCGAACGGGCGGCGCTGATTGCCAACGAGGTGTTTGACCATTACGAAAACTACGCCGGGTTTGAGATCTGGGTGGGGGCGGTGGCCTTTACGTTTCAGCTCTATACGGATTTCGGGGGCTGCATGGATATTGTGCTGGGCCTTTCGGAGTGCTTTGGCATCGACCTGCCGGAAAACTTCAACGCGCCCTTTCTTTCCCGCAGCATTTCGGAATACTGGCGCAGGTGGCACATCTCCCTGGGGAACTGGCTGCGGGAATATCTGTTTTATCCGCTGCTGCGCACCCGGTTTTTCATGGAACTGCCCAAAAAGTTAAAGCCCCGACTGGGCAAAAAGCGCGCCAAACAACTGACGACGTTTTTGGCCATGTTCCTTCTTTGGTTTGCCATCGGCTACTGGCATGGGGGGACCCTGAACTTTATCATCGGTTCGGGACTTTTGCACTGGTTTTATATCGTTTCCGGCGAACTGATGGAGCCGTGGTTCTCCAAATGGAAAGCGGCGCTGCATATCGGCAGGGACAACCGGGCGTTTGTTCTTTTCCAGCGGCTGCGTACCTTCTTTCTGGTGACGCTGGGCCTTGTCTTTTTCAGAAACGCGGCGGTGCCGGACGCGCTTGCCATGCTCCGCAGAGGATTTTTAAAATGCAATCCCGGCATCCTGGTGGACGGGACGCTGTTTGGACTGGGACTTGACTGGATCGAGTTTACGATCCTGGTGGTCTCGCTTTTGATACTTTGCTGCGTCAGCCTGCTGGAGCAGAAGGAAAGCGTGCGGTCGCGGCTGGAACGGTCCGGCCTCCTGCTGCGCTGGATCGTGCTCTATGCGCTTATTTTCTATGTGATTTTACTGGGACAATACGGGCCGGGATACAGCGCGTCGGAATTCATTTATCAGAAATTCCGGGTGTGAGGGTCCGGCAAAACAAGGAGCGGTTATGACCAAAAAACAGGCGGCGAGGGCTTTTATTTTTCTCGCGTTGTTTCTTTTTCTCTTAATGGCGTTGACTTATATCATCCGCACCAACGGAGGCGTGAAGGATCGCTTCGTGGGCTTTTACGCGGAAAAAAAGGACACGCTGGACGTGATCCTGGTAGGCTCCAGCCCGGTCTATCCGACTTACAGCGCGCCCAGGCTCTACGGGGAGTACGGGATTGCCTCCTATCCGCTTTCCTCCAATAACCAGCGTCCCAAGGCGATCCGCTATCTTTTGCAGGAGGCGCAAAAGACGCAGGATCCGTCCCTTTTTCTCATCGAGCTTAAGATGTTCACCATGCCCGACGAGGAGTGGGAGGACACGATGGTCTTTACCCGGGGCGTGACGGACAATATGAAATATTCCTTGAACCGGATCGCGGCCATCAACGCGCTGGTCAGCGATAAGAGCCAGCGCTATACCTACTATTTTGACATCTTCAAATACCATTCCAACTGGAAGACGCTGTTTTTGCCCAGCCAGCTTGCCTGCTGGCGTTATGAAAAGCCGCATCCGCTGAAAGGGCTGGAGATTAAGCGGGGCGTAGGCCCGGCGGCGGCCGCAGATTTAAGTGGCGTGACACAGAAAAAAAAGCCGGCCCAAAAGCAGGAGGAGGTGCTTTACGACCTGCTTGCGTATCTGCAAAAGACCGGAAAGGACGCCCTGTTTTTGATTTCTCCCTACACGATGGATGCGGACGAAAAAATGCAGTATAATTATATGATTCCGATCATCGAAGAGGCGGGGTATGAAGTGCTGGATCTCAACGCGCATACGGCAGAGATGGGACTGGATTTTTCCACGGATTTTTATGATTACGGGGATCATGTAAACGCTCTGGGCGAGGCGAAGTGTTCCGCGTTTCTCGGCGCGTATCTGGACGAGCATTATGCGCTGCCGGACCGGCGGGGGCAGGAAGGGTATGAAAGCTGGGACGACGCTTACGCGCTGTATCAGGAAGAACAGCGTCTGGCGGAAGAAAGCTGTCTTTTGGATATCGCCAACGAAAACTGGGCGCCGGAAGTGGTGGAGTAAAGGAGTGCGCGTATGTGCGGAATCGCGGGGTTTTGCAACCGGCCGAAAAACTGGAAAAGCGATATAGAGATCATGAAGGCGCAAATGACCCATCGGGGGCCCGACGCGGAGGGCGTCTGGGCCAGCGAGCAAAAGGATGTGGTGCTGGGGCACCGGCGGCTTTCGATTCTGGATCTGTCGCCGGGCGGCGCGCAGCCCATGCAGTCCCACAGCGGCCGGTATGTGATCTGCTACAACGGAGAGATTTATAACTATCAAAAGATCCGGCGCCGGCTGGAAGAGGACGGCTACGGCGCGCCCTGGCGGGGCAGTTCGGACACGGAGGTGCTGCTGGAGGCGCTGGAAGCCTACGGTGTGCGGCAGGGGATCGCCCTGTGCAAAGGCATGTTTGCCATCGCGCTGTACGATAAACAGGAAAAAGAACTCTGGCTTTTGCGGGACCGGATGGGCGAAAAGCCGCTGTATTACGGTTTCGTGGGAGACAGCTTCGTGTTTGCTTCCGAGGTGAACGAAATCGCCGCGCTGCCCGGATTTCAAAATCCCATCAACCGGGACGTGCTGGGTATTTATCTGATCCACGGCTATATCCCGGCGCCCCATTCCATTTACGAGGGAATCTTTAAGCTGGAGCCGGGGAAGCTGCTGCACGCAAAGGCCCCTTTTCGCAGCTTTACCGAGGAAACCTTTTGGTCTGTGGCGGACGTTGCCAAAAGGGGGCAGGAGCATCCGTTTTCGGGCAGCCGCAAAGAGGCGGCGGAGGAATTGAAGCGGCTTTTGAAAAACGCCGTTTCGGATCAGATGGCGGCGGATGTGCCGCTGGGCGCGTTTTTGTCCGCGGGCATCGACAGCACCACCGTGGTGGCGCTGATGCAGTCCCAGTCTTTTCGTCCGGTGAAAACCTTTACCATCGGCATGCGGGAGGAAGGATACGACGAAGCGGGTTTTGCCGGACAGATTGCGGCATATCTGGGAACGGAGCATACCGAATGGTATATTTCGGAAAAAGAAGCGCAGGAGGTCCTGCCAAAGCTTTCCGGCATGTTCGGGGAACCCTTCGCGGATTCCTCCCAGATCCCCACGTATCTGGTAAGCAGGCTGACCAGAGAGCATGTGACGGTTTCTTTAAGCGGCGACGGCGGGGACGAGTTGTTTGGCGGGTACAGCGTTTACGCTTCGCTGCTTGGCGCATGGAACCGGATCCGGAGAATCCCTTATGGCCTGCGCAGGAGGGCGGGCCGGGCGATGACGGAGGGCTTTTTGTCCGGTCAGGCGCGCAGCCGCGTCCGGGGGATGCTGTTGTCCGCCCGTTCCATAGAGGAGCTGTACCGGCTTTCCGATCAGTCCGAGCCGTTTCTGGGGGCCATGACCCTGCAGGCAGGGACGGCGGATTGTGCGTTTACCGGGTATCCCGACGGTTTTTTGCGGGAAGACGGGCACAATCTGATGCTGATGGATCAGCTGATGTATCTGCCCGACGATATTCTGACGAAGGTGGACCGGACCGCCATGGCGGTTTCACTGGAAAGCCGCATCCCCCTGCTGGACCGGGATGTGGTGGAATTTGCCTGGACGCTGCCGTTTTCCCTGACGTATCAGGACGGGACAGGCAAGCTGCCGCTTCGGGAGGTGCTGTACGATTTTGTACCCCAAAAACTGATGGACCGGCCCAAAAAGGGCTTTTCCATACCCGTGCGAAAATGGCTCACACAGCCCGGCCTTTCCGAATGGGCCCAGGAGCTTTTGCGCAAAGAGCGGATTGGCCGGGAGGGGTATTTTGATCCGGCGGCGGTCCGGCGACTGTGGGAGGATTTTACGGTACACGGGATCTGGCGCAGGCAGATCTGGCATTTGCTTATGTTTGAGGACTGGCTGGAAAAAAAGGCCGGCGGAGCGGGATGATGAAGGGAATCACAGAGGAAAAAAACCGCATATTGATCCTGGGCGCGTCCGGTTTTATCGGCACGAACCTGACGCTGCGCCTGCTTTCCGAACAAAAGCGGCTGACGTTGTTTGACCGGCCCGGGGCTTTGTATCCGGATGCGATCAGACAGGCGGCGGCAGCGGGGCGCGTGCGGTTTTATGAGGGGGATTTTGCCCGGACAGATCTGTCGGCGGCGCTTGCAGAGACGGAAACGGTCTATCATTTGATCAGCACCACCTGTCCTGCCAATTCCAACCGGGATGTGGCCATGGAAATGGAGGAAAATCTGATCGCCACCATCCGTTTTCTGGACGCCTGCGTGGCGGCGGATGTGAAAAAGGTCGTATTTCTTTCCTCCGGCGGCACCGTCTATGGCAAACACCATACCGGGATCTGCAGGGAGCAGGAGGAGGCGTTTCCCATCACTTCTTACGGCGTGCAGAAGCTGGCCATTGAAAAAATGCTCTATCTGTACCATGAAATGCACGGGCTGGATTACCGGATCGTGCGGCTTTCCAATCCCTACGGCCCATATCAGAGGCCGGACGGCGTACAGGGCGTGGTGACCACCTTTACCTGGCGGGCGATTCAGGGGCTTCCGATCTTAGTCTACGGGGATGGGTCCGTGGTGCGGGATTATATCTATATCGACGACGCGGTGGAGGGCATTTTGAGGATCGCAAAGCAGGACGGCGGCCATCGGCTTTACAACCTGGGACGCGGGGAGGGCCGTTCGGTGCGGGATGTGATCGCGGCCATCGGAGAAGTGCTGGGAAAAGAACCCGAAGTGACCTATCTGCCGGGACGGCCGGTGGACGTGCCGGTGAATGTGCTGGATATCAGCAGGTTCCGGCAGGATTTTGGCCCCTTTGACCCGATCTGTCTTACCGAGGGGATCCGGCGGCTGACGGAATTTTACCGGCACCAGGAATAAAAAGAGGGGGAACAGTCTGTTGAAGATCATAGAACACTATATTCCCGGCCCCATCCCGGAGGCGGAGCAGACCGAGACGGTTTCCGTGGCGATGGCGGTTTATAACAGCGACGCCTATCTGGACCGGGCCATTGGTTCCGTTCTTGGCCAGACCTATCGGAACCTGGAGTTGATCCTGGTGGACGACGGGTCCACGGACAACTGTCCGGAGATCTGTGACAGCTATGCGGCCAAAGATTCCAGGGTAAAGGTGATTCACAAGAAAAACGAGGGCCTTTATTCGAGCCGCAACGTGGGGATCGAGCACGCATCCGGGACCTATCTTACGTTTCTGGACGGGGACGACTGGGTGGAGCCCGATATGTATGAACGCATGATTTCCTGCCTGAAGGAGCAGGATGCGGATCTGGCGGTCTGCCGGTACAAATGTGTGTATCGAGACGGCGTCAAGGATCTTTCTACCGGCATGGCCGCCGTGATGGAAGGACAGGAAATGCTGGCAAAGTATCTGGAGGAGGACGAGGCGTTTCAGATTCAAAACGCCGCCTGGAACAAGCTCTACAAACGTTCGATCCTGGGGGATTTGCGCTTTCCGGCCCGCTGGTATGAGGATATGCTCTATACCATACAGCTTTTAAACCGGACCGGGCGCAGCGTCTATCTGGACCGGGCGTATCACAATTATATCCGCGACAGAAGCGGCAGTATCATGAACCAGGGGATCCATCCGAGGATCTTTTCGGACCTGATCCCCAATCTGTACGACCGGAGCGAATTTTTGCGCGGGATCGGCCGGGAGGATCTGGCCCTTTTGCAGGATTATTTCCTGTATAAGCGGCTGCTGCTTTTTTATACGGCGGCGCAAAGAAGCGGCGATCCCAAAAAGAAGGAATATCAGGCGTATCTGAAGGAGAAGCTGCGGGAAGGAAAAGACCGGTATCCCGGGATTTTTTCCATAGCCCAGGCCAATCCCAACGAATACCGCAAAATGAAGCTCTTTCTTTTCTCCCCGGCCCTGTATACGGTATCCATGCGCATCAATGATTCGGTGCTGATCCCGCTCAAGCGCAGGATCAGAGAGAGGAAGAAAAAGACGCCATGATTGCAGTGCAGTTATCCGGCGGACTGGGCAATCAGATGTTTGAGTACGCGCTGTATCTGAAGCTAAAGTCCCTGGGCAAAGCGGTCAAAATTGATGATTTCACCTGTTACGGGGCAGGACAGAGAAGGCAGATGTTGGACGTTTTCGGCGTCTCCTATGAGAGACTGTCCATGGAAGAATATGTGGCTCTGACGGATTCTAATCTGCGGCTGTCCCATCGGATCCGCCGCAGGCTTACCGGACGCAGGGATCTGTCCTATCGGGAAAAAAGCGTGAATTTCGATCCCCAGGTCCTGACCCGGGAGCCCGCTCTGCTTTTGGGCTGTTTCCAGTCGGAAAAATATTTTTCGGATATCGCCGACCGGGTGCGGGAGGCCTTCCGGTTTCGGAATTTCGTCCCCGACGCCAGGACGCTTGACTGGGAGCGGCAGATCCAAAACAGCCTTTCGGTAGGGGTGCACATTCGCCGGGGAGATTATCTGGACCCCAAATACAGCGCCCTTTATCAGGGCATCTGCGACGACGCTTATTATGAAAGAGCCATCGCGTATCTGAAAAAGTCGTTGACGGGCGCGCGGTTTTTCTTTTTTTCCAACGACCCGGAATGGGTGAAGGCGCATTACCGGGGAGCGGACTATACGGTGGTGGAAGGAAACGGGGAGGACGCCGGGTACGCGGATCTGTACCTGATGCGAAGCTGCCGGCATCAGATCATCGCCAACAGCTCCTTTTCCTGGTGGGCGGCCTGGCTCAACGACGATCCGCACAAGAAGGTGATCGCGCCCGGACGCTGGCTCAATGTGGCGGGGCCCGTACGGGAGCCCTGCGTCGATATTTATACCAAAGAGATGATACGGCTGTAAATCCGGTGAAAACAGGAGAGAACAAATGCTTGCGATATTACGAAAACTGATGGGAATTTTAAATAAAAAGCAAAAGGGAAAGGTAGCGGGCCTTCTGATCATGATTTTTATCGGGGCCATGCTGGAAATGATGGGCGTGGGGCTGATCATTCCCGTGGTGGAAGGCGTCATGGAGCCGAACCGGCTTTTGCAAAAGGAGTACATTCAGATTCTGGGGCGGTTCCTGCCGTTTGAAAAGGCCGGAGACTGGCTGCTGTTTCTTATCGTGACCATCATCGCCATTTTCTTCCTGAAAAATTTTTATCTGCTGCTGCAGATCTATGTGCAGAGCAGATTCGTCAACCGCAACCAGTCGGACACCATCAGCTACATGCTGGAGGAGTACCTCAACCGCCCCTACGAATATTATCTGAACGCGGATATCCCTACGATCTTTCGGACCATTGACGGCGACGTGCCCAAGGTCTTTTCGGTTCTGATGGAATTTATCCAGCTTGCCACGGAGCTGATGGTCTCGGCGGTGCTGGTGGTCACGCTGCTGGTGGTGGACCCGGTGATGACCGTGATGATTATGGTGATCATGGTGGGCCTGACGATGCTGGTGATCACCGTGTTAAAGCCGACCCTGAACCGCCTGGGAACCGCTTCCCAGAAGCTGCAAAGCCAGATGGGAAAGTGGAGGCTGCAGTCCATCTATGGCATCAAGGACGTCAAAATCCTCAACAAGGAGCATTATTTCGCCTCCAGCTTCGGAAAGTATTCCGAGCGCAACGCAAACCTGCAGACCCGGTACATGGTGCTAAACAATATGCCAAGGCTTTTGATCGAGACCTTCAGCATCAGCGGGATTCTGGGATATCTGGCTTTTTGCATCATCAGCGGCGCGGATCTGTCGGAACTGGTGCCGCATATTTCCGCTTTCGCCGTGGCGGCGATGCGGCTGATGCCTTCCGTGAACCGGATCAACACCCACATGAGCAATATTGCCTTTTACGAGCCCAGCGTCAACTATGTCTATGAGAACGTGGACTTTACGTCCTACCGGCTGCACGGAAAGTACCAGAGGGAGGAAACGCATCGGGCGGAGCCCATGGCTTTGCATACGGAGATCCGGATGGAGGACGTAAGCTATGTGTATCCCGGGACGGATAAGCTGATTTTGGACCATGCGCAGATGGTGGTGCCCATGGGCAAGTCCGTGGGGATCATGGGCCCTTCGGGAGCGGGAAAATCCACGGCGGTGGACGTGCTTTTGGGGCTGCTTTCCATCCGCGGCGGACGGATCCTCTGCGACGGCCGGGACATTTTTGAGAATTACGAATCCTGGCTGTCCCATATCGGTTATATTCCCCAGACCATTTATCTGACGGACGATTCCATCCGGGAGAATATCGCCTTTGGCGTGGGACGGGATCAGATCGACGATAAGAGGATCTGGGAAGTATTAAAAGAGGCGCAGCTGGAGGAATTTGTGCGGGAGCTGCCGGAAGGGATCCATACCACCATCGGAGATCGGGGCGTCCGTATTTCCGGCGGGCAAAGACAGCGGCTGGGTATTGCGCGGGCGCTGTATCACAATCCGGAAATCCTGGTGTTTGACGAGGCCACCAGCGCGCTGGATACGGACACGGAAAGCGCCATCATGGAGGCCATCGACAGCTTCCACGGCCGCAAGACGCTGATCATCATCGCCCACCGGCTGCGCACGATTGAAAATTGTGATATCATATATAAGGTGGACAAGGGCAAGATTACGGAGACTACCCTGAGCGCCGAGCAGCATTGAGCAAAGGAGCGTGCGAAACGATCGTATGGATTTTTGGAACAAGGGATGGATGCGAATCAAAAAAGAACCGGACAAACGGATCATGAGGCTGTGGGCGCTGGCGTTTTTGGGCAGCCTGATCCCGCTTTTGTATCTGGCGCGATACAGTGTGCCGGGCTGCGACGACTATACCTACGGAATCCGGACCCACGGCGCCTGGCTGGCCGACGGTTCCCTTTTGTCGGTGGGCAGGGCGGCCCTTGAGACCACCGCAGAATACTGGCACAACTGGCAGGGAACCTATTCTTCCATCTTCCTGATGACGCTTTCTCCGGGGATCCTGGATGAAAGGTGGTATTTTCTGACGACGTTTCTCATGACGGGGATGCTGTGCGTAAGCCTTGGGACATTGCTGCGCACCGTCTTTGAAAAATATGTCTGCAAGCGGCCTGACGGAGAAGAAAAGCCGGAACGGAACCGGGCGCAGTCCTGCCGCATTGCGCTGTGTATTCTGGTGCTTTGCTTTTTGTCGTTACAGACTATGGTGGCGCCCTCCGACGGACTGTACTGGTATAACGGCGCGGTGCATTATGTGTTTATGGAATCGGTGCTGTTTTTCCAGGCGGCGGTTCTTCTGACCTTTTGCAGGGCAAAAAAGGGAAGGGCCGGGTGGCTTGCGCTTTCCGTTTTTCTGGCCGCCGTACTGGGAGGCGCCAATCTGCTCACCGGGCTGCAGTCCTGTATCCTGACGACGTTTCTGGTGCTGTTTTTGTTCGGGAAGCGCTGTAGGGAAAAACGGACCGCCTTTTGGCTCCTTTTGCCCTGGGGGGTCAATCTTTTGGGCTTTGCTCTGAATGTGCTGGCGCCCGGCAATGCAATTCGGGAAACGACGGCGCAGGGAATGGGGGCCGTGCGCGCCATCGCCCTGTCCTTTTACTGGGCCGCGGTTTTTGTGACGGAGTGGATGACCCCCATCGTACTGGCAGGATTTGTGCTGCTGCTTCCCGTGATCTGGAAGTTGGTGTCCGGCTCTGCAGCCCGGTTCTTTTCCCCGTTTTGGGCGGCGGCGGCCAGCGCCTGCGTCTTTGCCGCCATGTTTACCCCCACCTTGTTTGCCACCTCCAGCGAGGGACCGGACCGGTGTAAAAACATCATGCGCATCGTCCTTTATTTGCTGGTGTTTTTGAATCTGGTCAACGATCTGGGCTGGCTTGGGGCAAACAGGCCCTCCCATCCTTTCTGCCGCCTGCTGCGGATCGTGGAGGAAAGTTACGCGGCCTGGCTTTTGTGCGCCAGCCTGCTGATCGGGCTGATCTTCCTGCTTCCCGCGGATAAAAACAGTTATACCTCTGTCTCCGCCCTGCGCAGCCTGCTCAATGGGGAAGCGGCGGCGTATTATGAGGAAAACGCGGCGCGGATCGAGCTGTACCGGGACCCGGCGCAGCCGGATGTGACGATCCGGCCGCTGACGGCCAGACCCTATCTGCTGTTTAAGGCGGACGTGGGGAACGAAGGCAGCAACGATTACTGGATCAACCTTTCCATTTTGGGGTATTATGGGAAAAACAGTGTGACGGTGATTGAGACCGACGCGGAGGAATGAAGCGATGATCGGAACGAAACTGACAAAAGGGCAGGGGCTGGGCAATCAGCTTTTCTGTTACGTGACCTGCCGGTGCCTGGCCATGAAAAAAGGCGTGGACTTTTCCATTTTGGGGAGCGATACGCTGGCCAACAATATCCACAGTCAGTGCGGCCTGTATTTCATGGATCTGGACTTTGGAAAGGAAGCGTCGGAACAGGATTTTGCCCGGGTGTATCAGGAACGGGAGGACCGCCTTTTTACAGGCGATTCCCGGCACGATATGAAACACGGCTGTTATGTGACCGGCACGGATGAAAAGATGTTGGATGTGCCGGACGGCACGTTGGTGATGGGCAACATGCAGGCGGAGGATTATTTTTACGCCTATCGGGACCGGATCCGGGACTGGCTTAAGGTAAAGCCGGAATACGACTGCCGGGAATATTCCCGGGAGCACCTTTGCATTTTACATCTGCGCTGTTCGGACTATCTGGATTTTCCGGAGATGTATCTGGAAAAAAAGTACTGGCGCAACGGCATGAAGCAGATGAAGCGGATCGATCCCAAGATGGAGTTTCTCATCGTCACAAACGATGTGAAGGAGGCCTCCCGGATCCTGCCCGGCGTGGCCGCCTGTCATTTCGATCTGGCAAAGGACTATACCATTTTAAAAAACGCCCGTTATCTTTTGCTTTCCAACTCGTCCTTCGCGTATTTTCCGGCGCTGTGCTCGGATACGGTGCAGTATATCCTGGCCCCCAAATACTGGGCCCGGCACAATGTGTCCGACGGCTACTGGGCGTCCGAGCAGAATATTTATACGGGCTGGCACTATATGGACAGAAAGGGCCGGGTGTTTTGCGCGCAGGAATGTCGCCGGGAGCTGGAGGAGTACAAAAAAAGGTCCGGGCGGTACCGTAGTTTAAACCGGCGTCCCACCGGCGCCAGACGGCTGTTGTGGACGGCAAAGAGCCGGCTGCTGTACGGACGCTACCGGCTGCTCAGGCTCTACCGCGGCCTGATGCGCAAGGCGCGCATCGCACTGGGAAGGGGGCAGGACAATGGAGTATAAAAACGGAAAGCTTCAGCTTCCCAATGTGACGCTGCTGGCGGTGACCAGCGTAAAGGTCCCGGAGACGATCCAGGCCATGCGTTACAGTATGCGGGGCATCGACTTTGGGGACTGCGTGCTGGTGACCCATAAAAGGCCGCTGTTTCTGCCCCGAAAGATCCGTTACGAAAAAACGAAGAAGCTTGACAACATCGATTGCTTTAATTATCAGATGTTATACGAGATGGGCAAATACGTCCGGACGGACTTTGTGATGCTGGTGCATTACGACGGTTTTGTGGTGCATCCGGAAATGTGGCGGGACGAGTTTCTGGACTATGATTATATCGGCGCCCCATGGCCGGTGCCCGACGATGATTTTACCTATCGGGACCGGGACGGCAATCTCTGCCGGGTGGGAAACAGCGTGGGAATCCGCAGCCGGCGTCTGCTGGAATTTCCAAAGAAGGCCGGGATTCCCTTTGAGGCCGATCACGGATTTTTTCATGAGGACGGATTTTTGTGCTGTAAGAACCGGCATCTGGTGGAGGCGGCCGGGATGCGCATCGCGCCGCTTGAGGTGGCGAAATATTTTTCCCATGAGACCATGATCCCGGAGATTCAGGGCATCACGCCCTTTGCGTTTCATAAATGGGCCGGAACCAACGCCGGGTATCCGAAGTTTAAGGGGACGCCGGAGCTTTTGCGCCGGATTGGGCGGCGGCTGTCGCGGCTTCAAAAAGGAGAATAGTATGGTATACGACTGCTTTCAGTTTTTCAACGAACTGGATATCTTAAAACTGCGGATGCATGTTTTGAAGGATGTGGTGGATCGTTTTGTCATCAGCGAATCCACGGTGACTTTTTCGGGGGATCCCAAGCCGCTTTATTTTCAGGAGAACCGGGAAATGTTCGCCGAATTTGAGGATAAGATCATACATCAGGTGGTGGAGGATACGCCCATGGACGTAAGCGCGTTTCTGCGGGACAGTCACCAGAAATGCGCGGTGGCCAGAGCCCTTGACGGGGCGCGGCCCGAGGATGTGATCCTCTTTTCCGATGTGGACGAGATTCCCAATCCGGAAGCGGTAAAACAGGTTCTGGCGCATTTTGACGGAAGTAAAATCTATGCCCTGGCGCAGCGGAATTTTTACTGCTATCTGGATATGGAGGAAACCTCGGGCAATCTGCTTTCCATCACGGGAGAATTTGACGGCTTTGAAGGAAGCGCCCGGAAATGGCTGGGCACCAAGATCTGTCAATACCGTATGCTGGAACGCTATACCACGGAACAGCTGCGCGATAAGGCGCAGAAACCCCTGATGGTGCGCGTGCCGGACGGCGGATGGCATTTCTCCTATATGGGAGGGACAAAGGACGAGTCCGTGGAAGAACGGGTAAAATATAAGATCAAAAGCGCGGCCCATCAGGAATATAACAACCGCGCCACCCTTTCCCGGGTGCGGAAGAATATCCGCAGTCACCAGGATATTCTGGGACGGGAAAGCCGGTTTGAGATCGTGCCCGTGGACGAAAGCTACCCGGTCTATCTGCGGGAGCACCTGGAGGAATACCGGTACCTGTTGTATCCGCAGAAGGCTTCCTTCTGGGACCGTCTGATGGGAAAGGGATGATACGATGCCAAAGGTTTCCATTTGCATCCCGGCCTACGGCAATCCGGAGGGAATAAAACGGCTGCTTTCTTCCGTCAGGGAGCAGACCTATACGGATTATGAGGTGGTGGTGACGGACGATTCCCCGGACGATGCGGTAGAAAAGGCCGTGCGCCAGGCAGCGATCCCGGCTTTGCGTTATTATAAAAACCGGACCCGGCTGGGCGCGTCCGCGAACTGGAACGAGGCGGTGCGCCGCTCGGAAGGCGCCTATATCAAAATGATGCACCATGACGACTGGTTCGCATCGCCGGACAGTCTTTTTCGCTTTGTGTCGCTGCTTGAGCAGACGCCGGGCTCTGTCCTGGCTTTTTCCGGTACCCGGCAGGTGGATCTGACGGGGCGGGAGGCGCCCTATGAACGCGGGATCGGGCAGGAACAGCTTTGCCTGATCCGAGAGGACTGGAGAAACCTGTTTCTGGGCAATTATATCGGCGCGCCCAGCGCGGTGCTTTATAAAAGAAACGGACAGGAATACGCGCCTGAGCTGACCTGGCTTGTGGATGTGGAATACTATATGCGGCTGCTCAAAGAGACGCCGCGCTTTGCCTGTCTGACAGAGCCTCTTGTCTGTATCGGCGTCAGCGAAAGCCAGCTGACGCAGCAGTGCCGGCGGGATAAGGATCTGAACCTGTATGAGTACGGGTTTCTCTTTCGGGAATTTTTCCTGCTGGGAAACAAAGCGTACGAAACGAAACTGATCGAGGTGGCGCTGACGTATGGCATACCGTATCGAATGATAGCGCCCTATGGCATCGAAAGAGGCGCGTATGCCAAAGCGGCCTGTCAAAAGAGACGGGCCGACATCCGATCCCTGGCCGGCGCAGCGCGGCGGAAGCTGTGGGGACGAAAGAATAACGGAGAACAAACATGACGGATACGGGCAGATATGACAGCAGAATAGAGAAGTTTGGCCGGATCTGTTTTACCATCGGCCTTTTTTGGGAGGTCCTGATCGTCATTCTGGACAAAAGCTCCTGGATCAACGGGGTGGAAGGGCAGATGTTCCGCGTCACATTTCTGTTGTTTGCGCTCAAGGCATGCTGTACAAAATATACGGCAAAGGAATGGGGCGCCATCTTATTGGCGGGCGCCGTCGCGGCGCTCTGTTATCTGATCTCCACCCGGGACGAGGCGGTGCGGGCCGTGGTCTTTGTGGTCTCCATGAAGGGGATCGATCATAAAAAGGCCATGAAGCTGGTCTTTTGGGGCACGATAGCAGGTATGGCCGTCCTGGCGGCGCTGGCCTTTGCCGGCATACTGGGAGAAGTGGTAGACGCGGGGGCAGGCTATGGCTTTAAGGCGGATATTCCCAGGCTGTGTCTGGGCGTGGGCAACGCCAACGCGCTGGCATGCATGATCTGGGCGCTGATGACGCTGGGAATTTATCTGTATCATGAAAAGATGCGCTGGCAGCATTTCGCCCTGCTGTTTTTGCTGTGTGCGGCTGTGTACGCGGCCACGGTGACCAGGACGGCGCTGGTGGTCATGCTGGCCACGGTGGCGGGAGCGGCGCTTTTTCACTATGTTCCCCGGCTCCGAAACGCCGCATGGGTCTATCGGGGCGGCATCGTCCTGCTGCTGGCCGGAGTCCTGTTTTCCGTATACGCCGCCCATATCTCCACCTGGTACGAATTTCTGGAGGACTGGCAGGTAACGCTGGATCGGATCCTGACGGGAAGGATCACCAGCATCTATGCGTATGAAAACGGCGGCGGCGTGTTAAGAAACTGGAAACTGTTCGGGGATCCGGACTATGTGCAGTATTTTGATATGGGCTACGTGCGTCTGTTTTACTGGTACGGGATCATACCGGGAATCTGCTGTATCCTGCTGCTGTGTCTGCTGATTTATCAGTGTCAAAAGCAGGGGGACTACATGGGATTTTTGCTCGTCCTGTCCTTTTGCGTCTATACGGTCATCGAGGCGCACGCGGTTTCCGTTTATCTGGCAAGAAACTACGTCCTGCTTTTGCTGGGCGCGTATTGGACGGCAATTGTGAACACGGGTCCAAAGAAGGGAGCGACTGTTTATGCGGTTGGTGATTGACTGTTACAAGCTGGTAAAGGGCGCGGGAAAGAGCATTGGAATTTATAACCTGACCAGGAGCCTGGTACAGAATCTGGCGCGTTCGCAGGAAGTTCGTCTGCGGACGGACGAGATCGTGGTACTGGGCAATTCCTACAACCGGGACGATTTTGCAATAGAAGGCGTTCGTTTTGTGCAGGTGCCGGGCAACCCGCTCAGCAGAGGCAACGTTTTGCTGTGGGAGCTGTTTGGCGTGGTCTTTTGGGGCAAAAAGGAACGGGCGGACCGGATCCTGTTCCCCCGAGGGTTCCGGCCGCTTTTCTGCACGATCCCGGACGCGATCATCGTACACGATCTGATCCCCTTTTATTATCATGAGACGTTTCCCCACACGCTTAACAGGCTGGAAAACGCCTATATCATGAACCGCCTGAAAGCGTCCATCAAACGGGCGGATCGGGTAATTACCATTTCGGAATTTTCCAGAAAGGAGATACAGAGGATCTGTCCGGGATGTATGGAACGGGTGCGGGTCATTCATAACGGATATAACGATGTCAGCTGCGGAACGCCGGACAGGACGGCGGCGCCGTATCTATACGCTACCACGACCCAAATGCCCCACAAGAACGCCGGAGGAATCCTGAAGGCATATCAGGAGTACCGCAGGATCAGCGACCGGCCTTTGGATTTGGTGGTGGTGGGGATTCCCGATACAAAACCGTATGGGATCGACGAGGAGACGGCGGCGCATATCCGATGTTATCCCTATATCCGGGAATTTGAGACCATGTGTAAACTCCTGAAGGGAGCCAGCGCCTTTTTGTTTCTTTCTTTGATGGAGGGGTTTGGATTTCCCCCTCTGGAGGCGATGCAGCTGGGAGTCCCCGTGGTATGTTCCAATTCCAGCTCTCTGCCGGAAGTCACGGCGGATGCGGCGCTTCTGGTAGATCCCCAAAAACCGGAGGAGGCGGCAAGGGCGCTGCAGCGGGTTCTGACGGACCAGGCGCTCCGGGAGGAACTGATTCAAAAGGGATATGAGAATATCGGCAGATTTTCCTGGGACAGCCGGGCAAAACTCTATTGGAAGGCGCTAAAGGAAGCATAAAAATGGCCGGAAGACTGATTTTATACGATACCAGCAATTTCAGAGATTATCCCATCGGCGGACAGCTTACCAGTATTCGAAATTTTCTGCGCTATCTGGCGGAAAACAGGAGACAGGATCTAAAGAAGGTCCTTCTGGTGGGCGCCTCTCAAAATGAGGACGAGGTGGGACGAATATGCGAGATTCGGATCGAAGACGCCCCCTTTTCGTTTTTGGCGGTGACAGGGCTGGAAACGGATCTGAGCAATGTCAAAAAGTCCCTGCGGATGCAATATGTGAAGGGACTGTGGAAATACAGGGCTTTGTACCGGCCAAAGAAAGCGGACTGCTGCTATTTTCATACGCCGGAGGCTTTCGGCGTGGTGAAGCTGATTTGTCCTGGGGCGTACTGCTGCGTTATGTCCCACGGCTCCTATATCGGAATGTGGGAAAAACTGCGGTTCTTTCGTTCTATGCCCATTGTTCGAAAATTGTTTCAGCAATATCTGATCCAGGTGATCAGACGATGCGACAAAAACTTCGTACTGGATCAGAAAACGGCAAACGAATACGCCAGATACAGCCAATCCGTGACGCAGGTGAGCAATTCCATCCGCTGCCGGGCGTTTTTGGAAAAAGAAAAACCGGCGGGGAAAATCCGGCTGCTCTATGCGGGCCGGCTTTCGGAGGGAAAAAATCTTCTTCCCGTTATCCGGGCCGTACGGGAATCGGAGCGAATCTCCCGTTTTACCATCGTAGGGGACGGGGAGGAGCGCGGCAGGCTGGAGGCGGAAGCAAAAGGGGACGACCGGATCGTGTTTACGGGCGCCGTGTCCCCCAATCAGGTGGGAAATTATCTGCAGACCTCCGACGTGATGATCATGAATTCCAAATATGAAGGGATTCCCATGACGATCCTGGAAGCGCTCAGTTATGGCCTGCCCGTGATCAGTACAAACGTGGGAGGCATCGGCGAGGTCCTTCATTTCGGGGAGGATTCGGAATGTACGGACGGGACGGAGGAAAGCATCCGCCTGGCGCTGGAACGAATCGAGAAAGACTACAGAAAGTATGAACGTGCGGCGTATCAGACCTCCCTGGCCTATGATTACCGAACGGTGAACCAAAAAATATTCCGCGTGCTCAACGAACAGCTCAGATGGCAGGAGGGGGATCCCGTATGAAACAGGTGAGCGTGATCGTGCCGGTTTACCGGACGCAGGCGTGGCTGGATCGCTGTGTGGAAAGCATAACCCGGCAGACCTTTACGGATCTGGAGATCCTTTTGATCGACGACGGTTCTCCCGACGACTGTCCGGCAATCTGCGACCGGTGGGCGAAAAAGGATGCGCGTATCCGGGTGCTGCACAAAAAAAACGGCGGCCTGATGGCGGCCTGGATGGACGGGGTGCGCATGAGCACAGGCAGATACCTGTGCTTTGTGGACAGCGACGACTGGATCGACGCCTGTATGGTGGAAAAGCTGATGGAGGCGGCGTCGGACGGCGTCAGAGAGATCCTCTGCGGCAATTACGTGCAGGAAGAGAAAAACCGGAGCCTTTGCATAATCCAGCCCATGCCTCCGGGCGTATATGAGGGGGAGGCGTTAAAAACCCGGCTGTTTGGCAGGCTGCTGGGGGAGGAAAAGCGTCCGGTTACGCTCTCCCGCTGTATGAAGCTGTTTTCCCGGGAGCTCATCGAAGAAAATCTGCAATGGTGCGATCCGGCTCTTGTCATGGCGGAGGATGTAAACATCACCCTCCCGGCTTTTCTGGACGCGCGCCGGGTTGTGTTGTTGGAAGGCGCGTGTTATTATCATTATCTGTATCTGCGCGAATCCATGGCGCACCGGTATGACGCAGGGCTGGCGGACAACGTGGAACGGTTCTGCAACACGGCGGAAAAAATCCTGCGGGCAAAGAACGCCCCCGACCGGGAGGGGCAGCTGGCGCGAGAAAGACTTTTGATGACCTTTTTGGTGATCAAAAATGAGGCGAGGGGCAGGCGACCGGGCTTTCGGAAACGGCTGTGCGCCATCGGCCGAAAGGACTCGATCAGAAAAGCGGTGGAAACCTATCCGCTTTCCCTTGCCACCCTTGAAAACCGGATTCTGTACCTGGCGCTGCGTCATCCCACTCCGGCGCTGTTTGAGGGAGTGGCGGCGCTGCTTTGGCTGCGTGATCTGAGAAAACGGTAGGCAGCGGAAAGGAAAGAAAGCGGCATGGAAAATGAAACGATCAGCGTCATCCTGCCGGTTCGAAACGGAGAGAAGTGGATCGGCGCGTGCCTGGAAAGTATTTTGGCCCAGACGTATGACCGCTTTGAGGTGCTGGTTTTGGACGATCATTCCCAGGACGGCACCCGGGATATTGTGGAGGCGCTGTGCAGAAAGGACGGGCGGATCCGTCTTTTGCAGCCGGAGAAACGAGGCGTTTCCTGCGCGCGCAACCTGGGGCTGGAGGAGGCAAAGGGAGCGTACGTCACATTTGTGGACGCCGACGACTGGCTGGATCCGGGAATCTTTGCGCTCTGGCGAAAGATCCTGCACGAATCCGGCGGGGATATGGTTTTGTGCGGCCATGCGATGTGCACGGACAACGGCCCCAAAAAAGCAGAGCCTTTTGGCCTTTCCGCCCACGACGGGGAAAATATAAGCGCGAAGGAATATTTATCCCGGTATCTTCTGCACGGCAATTCGCACTGCTGGGGGATTCTGTACCGGCGGCCTGTCATCGGAAGCGTCCGTTTCCGGGAAAACCTGACCATCGGAGAGGATCTGATGTTTTTGGTGGATCTGCTGCCTGCCCTGCGGCGGGTGAGCGTTACGGATGCCTGCGGATATTATTACCGGATCAATCAGAGCGGGGCCATGCTCTGTCCCTTCCTTCCTGCCTATATGAACGAAATGGAAAGCTGGCGGCTGGCGGCAGAGAGGATCCAAAAGGATTATCCGGAGCTGTACGGCAGGGTCAGCGCAATCCTGGCCGTTTCCGCCGTTCTGACGGCAGGCAAGCTGGCTTTGCTGAGCCGAAAGGAACGAAGGCGGTACGGCGATTTTGTGCGCGTCTGCCAACAAACGGTGCGGGAGGCGTTAAAGACTGCGGGAGCAAGGAAGGAGCTGCCCAAAGGATACGGGATCAAGACCGCCCTGGTGAAACGATGCCCCAAGTTGTATATGAGCCTGTATCATGCCTGGAAGCTGGCAGGAAAGTGAGAACCGATCATGAGAGAGGACCAGACTGTTTTATATATGCATGCGGGGAGCAAAAACCACGGCTGCGAGGCCATCGTCAACGGTCTTTGCACGCTGCTGGATAAGCCGCCGCTGCTGCTGAGCACCCGGGCGCAGGAGGACGAATGTTATTCTCTCCGGGGGCGATGCCAACAGATTTTGCAGGAAAGAAATCTGGAACAAAACCCGGCAGCGCACGTTTTTTATTATGCGCGGCGAAAGCTGTTTGGCGATTCGGAGGGCGGGATGCGCTACCGTTACCGGGACGTATGCGGTAAAAACGCCCGGCTTTTGAATATCTCCATCGGCGGCGATAACTACTGTTATGAAAATATGATAGACCGGTTGCTTACCGCCAACCGGATGTTCCACAGACAGGGCGGCAGGACGGTGCTTTACGGCTGTTCCATCGAGCCGGCGCTTTTAAAAAGAGCGGAGATTCTGGAGGATATGAAGCGGTACGATCTGATCGCAGCGCGGGAAAGCATTACCTATCAGGCGCTCCTTAACGCCGGGGCAGATCAAAACACGGTCCTGTGTCCGGATCCGGCGTTTCTGATGGAGAAAGAAGAGCTGCCGCTGCCCGACGGATGGGTCGAGGGCAGGATGCTGGGCGTGAACGTCAGCCCCATGATCGTAGACAACGAGACCAGGACAGGCATCACCATGGAAAACTACAAAGAACTGATCGCGCATGTGCTGCGGGATACCGATCTTTGCGTGGCGCTGATCCCCCACGTGGTATGGGAAAACAACGACGACCGAAAGCCGCTGGAAGAGCTGTATGGGACCTTTGCGCAGACCGGGCGGGTGGTCCGTATCCCGGATGCCTCGGCGCCGCAGTTAAAGGGGTATATCAGCCGCTGCAGAATGTTTGTGGGCGCCAGGACGCACGCCACCATCGCCGCGTATTCCAGCTGCGTTCCCACGCTGGTGGTGGGCTATTCGGTCAAGGCCCGGGGAATCGCCCGGGATCTGTTTGGTACGCAGGAACATTACGTGCTGCCCGTGCAGCGTCTTGGACAGGCACAGGAGCTGGCCGACGCCTTTGACTGGCTGGCGGATCGGGAGACAGCGACGCGGGATTTGCTGCGCCGGAAGATGCCGGCGTATCTGGACAGAGCGGCGGCGGGCGCAGAATGGATCGAAAGGGTGAGAACAACGGGATGAACGAGCTGAAGCATATGATGGAGAACGCGGAGGAGCAGCTGTTTTTGTATCCTGATCTATCGGCTTGTGAAAAAGGGAAACGGATGCTCAAAAAGGCGCTGCTGCACCAAAAGATCGCTCCCATAGACCGGTATTCCTGGCCCAACGCCATGCTGGCGGAAGGACTGCTGGCGGCGTTTACGGCCACCGGAGACCGGCAGGCGCTGCTGGAGGTTTGCGCCTACCTGGAACGCTGGGGGAAAAAAGAATACCGGATTCATACGGCGGACAATATCATGAACGGCTCGCTGGCTTTGTGGATCGAAGGGCTGATGGATCCCGGCCTGATGTTGGAGGAAGCCAGGCCAAAGGCCGGGGGGCTGCAGCAGACCTGCGAACAGGCGCGGGAGCGCTGCGCGGACTGGCTGAGAAAGGCGCCCAAAACCACCGGGGGGCTGCTTGCGTACCGAAACTGGCATCCGGACTGGCTGTTTGCGGATACCATAGGGATGATCTGCCCTTTTTTGTGCCGTTACGGCGCCCGGATGAAAGACGAGGCGCTTCTGGATCTGGGGATTGCACAGCTGGAAGGCTTTTTGGAGCGGGGTATGGACCCGGACACGGGACTGCCTTATCATGGATATGATGAGAAGACCGGCGAAAAATACAGCATTGTGGGATGGGGAAGGGCCTGCGGCTGGCTGTTAAAAGGACTTTCCGGAAGCCTGCCCTGGCTGATCGGGCGGCCGGCAGCGTTTCGGCGGCTGCTGGACGCTTATCGAAAGCTGACGCGCAGCGTGCTTTCCTATCAGCGTCCGGACGGAGGTTTTTCCTGGCAGCTGCCCGCGCGGGAAGGACACCGGGATACCTCTGCGGAAGGAATGATCGGCGCGGCGCTTGCTTTTGGGCTGCGGATGGGGTATGATCAGGAGAAAGGGACGGCAGAGGAAGCGATGCAAAGGCTGTTTTTGGCCATGCAGACCTCTCTGGAAAACGGGGATATTACAGACTGCCTGGGAGAGTGCCGGGGGTTTGGAGAATATCCGCAGAGCTATCGCGCCTATCCCTGGGGGCTTGGCAGCGCCCTTTCCTTTTTCGGGGAAAAGCTGGCTTACGAAAAAACAGTATCAGAGCAAAAGGCAGACAAGTAAAACGAATGGAACGACAAATGGGCCGGGTGCGGTACGCAGCGAAAAACATCATATTCGGAATGGGCGGCAACGTGATCACCATGTTGCTGCGCTTTGCGTTACGCACCATTTTCATCGCCAGGCTGGGGGAAACGTTAAACGGCGTGGAGGATCTGTACACGGAAGTGCTCACCCTCCTTTCCCTGGCGGAGCTGGGCGTCGGGACCGCTTTAAATTTCAGTCTGTACGGCCCCGTGGCCAGAGGGGAAAAGGAAAAGGTAAAGTCCTATATGCGCCTCTATCGGCAGGCGTACCGCGTCATTGCCCTGGTCATTGCGGCGGCGGGACTGCTGCTGGTGCCGTTTTTGCCGTATATCATCCGCGACCCCGGAAGTCTGACGCTGTCCCAGCTGCGGATTTATTATCTCGTCTTTTTGTTCAATACGGTCAGTTCCTATTTTGTGGCGTATAAATACAGTCTGGCCAATGCGGAGCAAAAAAACTATATCCAGACCAATACCATCACCGTGACCAAAATGGTCTCTGTGTCGCTGCAGATCCTGGGGCTTTTGCTTTTGCCCAATTACATGCTCTATCTTCTGACCCAGGCGGCGGTGGAGCTTTTCCAGAAGATTTTTATCAGCCGGTACTTAGACCGGCGCTATCCTCTGTTAAAGGAAAAGGATGTGCAGCCGCTTTCGACGCGGGAGCGCACGGAAGTCGTAAAAAAGACCAAGGCGCTTTTGCTGCACCGGATCGGGGATATGGCCCGCCTGCAGACGGACGCGGTGATCATATCCGCGTTTCAGAACGTGGCGGCGGTGGGTTTTATCGGAAATTATAAGCTGGTGGTCAACTCGGTTTCCAATTATGTGAACGTGATCTTTAATTCCGTGATCTCCAGTTTCGGCAATCTGATCGCCACGGAAAGCCGGGAAAAACAATTCGCGCTGTTTAAGGTGTACCGTTTTTTTGCAATCTGGATCTACGGATTTTCGGCAGTGGGCTTTTTCCTGCTGCTTTCGCCGCTGATTGAAATGGTGCTGGGAAAAAGCTGGGTGCTGTCTTCTTCCATTATCTCCTGGTTTTTGATCGATTACTTTCTCAAAGGGGAACGGATCGTGCTTTCCAATTTCAAGACGGCGGCCGGCGTATTTGAGCAGGATAAATACCTGACCCTGATCCAGGGGATTGTGAACCTGGTGGTTTCCATCGCGCTGGTCCGTCCGCTGGGGCTGGCCGGCGTGTATATCGGCACCGTGGTTTCGGGACTGATCGCCAATATCACAAAGCCCATCATCATTTACCGGGTCTGCTTTGAACGGGCCGCCTGGTCCTATTTCAGGGATTTTGTCAAATATCTGGCCGTAATCGGCGCAGCGCTGCTTTTTTTGATCCCGCTTGAGAACCTGCTGATGCCGCGGGTGAGTCTTGCAGGCTTTCTTTTGATGATGGTTGTGATTACAGTGGTGTTTAACGGCCTGTTTTTACTGGTCTTTAGCCGGACAGAGGAATTTCGGTATTTGTATCATATGGTAAGCGACAGATGGAGGAGCCGGTAAATGCTTTTTAATTCATTCCCTTTTCTTATTTTTTTCCCCATTGTGGTACTCGTCTATTATGCGATCCCTCATCGTTTCCGATATCTTTGGCTCTTGGTGACAAGTTATTATTTTTACATGAGCTGGTATCCCAAATGGGCGATCCTGCTGTTGTTTTCAACCGTCATAACCTGGTTGAGCGGACTGATTTTGGAGCGGATCAAGTGTCAGGACTGGGAGGAATCCAAAAAGACTTTCTGGAAAAAATGGTGCGTTTTTTTCAGCTTTGGCGCCAATCTGGCCATGCTGGGCGTGTTCAAGTACACGAATTTCGTGTTGGAAAATCTCAATCGGCTGCTGGCCGTATGCCGGATGGAGGCGCTGGACGTCAGCTTTGGGCTGGCGCTGCCGGTGGGAATTTCCTTTTATGTCTTTCAGGCGTTAAGCTATACGATGGACGTCTATCGGGATGATATTTACGCCGAGAAGAATTTCCTGAAATATGCGCTGTTCGTTTCCTTTTTTCCCCAGTTGGTAGCCGGCCCCATTGAGCGGTCGAAAAATCTGCTCCGTCAGATCGACACGAAAAAACGGTTGACCCGGGACCGTTTTTTAGAGGGGATGTTGTTGATGCTGTGGGGGTATTTTCTAAAGCTGGTCATTGCGGATCGGATTGCGCTTTTTGTGGATCCCGTATATGAACAGGACACGGTGTTTACGGGCTGGTATCTGATCGTGGCCAGCGTGCTGTTTGCGTTTCAGATCTACTGTGACTTCGCGGGTTATTCCACCATCGCCGTGGGAGCGGCGAAAGTGATGGGATTTGAACTGATGGAAAATTTTGACTGTCCTTATTTTTCCAGAAGCGTTGCGGAATTTTGGAGAAGATGGCATATTTCCCTCACCAGCTGGTTTCGGGACTATCTCTATATCCCGCTGGGCGGCAGCCGGAAAGGGAAAGGGAAAAAATACAGAAATATTATGATCGTGTTTCTGGTCAGCGGATTGTGGCACGGCGCCAACTGGACATACGTAATCTGGGGTGGGTTAAACGGCGTCTTTCAGGTTCTTGGGGAACTGACAAAACGGTTTCGCAGGAAACTGGGAGCGGTTTTTGGGGCCAGGCCGGACACCACAGGACATAAGCTGCTTGAAGCAGGCATTACCTTCGCGTTGGTGGATTTTGCCTGGATCTTCTTCAGAGCGGAATCGCTGCCGTCCGCGGTTCGGATCTTAAACAGTATTTTCCATGCAAGGAATATCTGGATCCTGTTTGACGGTTCGCTCTATGAGGCCGGTCTGGATCAGAAAAATTTCTGGATCCTGCTGCTTTCTCTGGCGATCCTGTTTTTCGCAGACGCCCTGAAACACCGCGGCGTCCGGCTGAGCAAGTCGCTTTTGCGGCAGGAATGGTGGGTTCTGTATGCGGTTTTCTTTGTGGGTGTTTTCAGCATTTTGGTATTCGGCATCTGGGGTTCGTCCTATAGCGCCGGAAGCTTTATTTATTTTCAGTTCTGAGGGTGGATGCGATGAGGAAAGTGAGAAAGAGGATCCAAACAGCGGTGTGCCTGGTAGTCTGTCTGGCGGTCGCCTGGCTTGCGTTTCTTCGCGTTACGGCACTGGTACAGCGCAAAGACAGCCTGGAAAAATATCAGCCGTTTTATGAGCAGAAGGAGGATTTCGACGTACTGCTCATCGGGACCAGCCATATGATCAACGGCGTTTTCCCGATGGAGCTGTGGGCGGATTACGGTATTGTTTCCTATAATTTCGGAGGACACGACAATCAGCCGGCTACCACATACTGGGTTTTGCAGAACGCGCTGCAATACACGAACCCCAAAATGGTGGTGCTGGATGTGTTCGGCGCCGCGTCCCAGTCGAAAGCCTCGGATGATCTGTCCTATCTGCATCTGTCTACGGACAGTATGCCGTTTTCCGAGGTAAAGGTAAAGATGCTTCAGGATATTCTGCCCGAATACGGAAATATTACGGATTTCCTGTTCGATTTTTCTCTCTATCACAACCGATGGAACGAACTGGAAGAACGTGACTTTTTCCCCAATATCACCCGGGAAAAAGGAGCCGAATCCAGGATCAACGTGGGCGAGCCCCAGGTGTCCGCCAGGGTGGGTATGCAGGAGCGGTTTGAAGACGAAAGCCTGGGGAAAGAATATATTGAAAAGATCGTCGCGCTATGTCAGGAGAGAGGGATTGAAATCCTTCTGGTCAATCTGCCGTTTCCCGCCAGCGTGGAAAAGCAGAGAAATGCCAACAGCGTGTATCCCATTGCGGAAAAATACGGGGTTTCTTATGTGAATTATCTGTATCAGGACGGGATTGTAAACTATGACACGGATGTCTACGATTCCGACGCGCATCTCAATCCATCCGGCGCCAGAAAAGTGACGCGGGACCTGGGACGGATTTTATCGGAAGAGTATCATATGCCGGATCACCGGCAGGACGAAAAATACGCGGGCTGGTGGGAGGACTATGAGGCATATCTGGAATTCAAGGCCGAAAAGCTGAAGGAACAGAACTTAAAGGAGTATCTGATGATGCTTTCGGACGATGATTACGACTGTTATCTGTATCTGCCCCGGGGGCTGAGCTGGGATGAGACCGGAATCTTCCAAAAGCTGCTGGGCAATATTGCCGAAATCAACGAGGCCGATCTGACGGGAACGGACGCCGTCTATCTTTCTTTGAAACGCAGCGACCGTGCTTCTTTTCAGAGCGGAAAAAAGGAAATCCCCAGGGAAATTTTGCAGCGGTTGGAAAAGGAAACGGACGATATTCTCACCGCCGTGGTGGTAGACAGCAAAAATGGGACCATTGTGGATGAGACAGGTTTTGACGAGAAAAAAAGGAGGGATCCCGCTTGATCTTGATAGAGGTGATGGGCGGACTGGGCAATCAGCTTCAGCAATACGCGCTCTTTCGGAAAATGCAATATCTGGGAAAAGAAGCGAAACTGGATCTTTCCTGGTTTGCAGACCAAAAGCGGCAGGAAAATGTGCTGGCGCGCCGCCGGTTGGAGCTTTCCCGGTTTCCGGGCCTTTGGATGGAGGTCTGTACAGACCGGGAGCGCAGCGCGCTTTTGGGAAACGACAGCGGTTGGAAACGACGGCTCAAGAGCGCGTTTGGCGTGAAAGGGCCGCGGTTTTATGAAACCGGGATGTATCATCCGGAAATCTTTTCGTTTACGGACCGATATCTGACAGGTTTTTGGGCCTGTGAGAAATATTACGCGGATCTTCTTCCTCTGCTGCGCAGGGAAATCGTGTTTCCGGGATTTAATTCCGCCGATCCGGGGGATCCTTTTGCGGGAATGAAGTCTGAAAACTCTGAAAACTCAGTTAATTCTGGTAATTCTGGAAATAAAACAAATAATACAGGAAAAGAAAACAACAATAAAAATAGACAGATAATGGAAGAAATGAGGCGCGAAATGTCTGTCAGCCTGCACGTCAGAAGAGGGGATTATCTGGATCCCCAAAACGCCGCGCTGTTTGGCGGGATCTGTACGGAGGCCTATTATGAGGGAGCGATCCGTTATCTTTTAGAGCGGTATCCGGAGGCGCATTTTTATGTATTTTCCGATGACAGCGAATATGTACGGGAAAAATACGCGGGGGAGCGGTATACCGTGGTGGACTGGAACCGGGGCGACGACAGCATTTATGACATGCAGCTTATGAGCTGCTGCAAGCATAATATCTGCGCCAATTCCACGTTCAGCTTCTGGGGAGCGCGCTTAAATCCCAATTCTGACCGGATTGCGATTCGGCCCGCCAGACACAAAAACGGCCAGCCGGCGGATGCCGCCCTGCTGCATGAGCTGTGGGAGGGCTGGGTGATCGCAGATGAGGCCGGACGTATCCTTTGACGCGGGAACCGAAAAGGACTATCGGAGATAAAGCATATTTCCGGCGTCCGGAGAGGATTCCCACAAAAGACGGTATCCGTGATCGTTTAAAAATGCGAGGATCCGCTCGTCCGCGTATCCGCCCTGGACAACGATCATGCGCGGCAGTTCCTCCTGCAGTTCTTTCATATATTCGTCCATGATCTCCGGCCTGATCCGGCCGATCGGAAACTGGTAGGGGAATCGCGTCGCATGTTTTCTGTGGGAGGCCACATAGACGTCGCCCCAATTGCCGTAAACGGAAATGGATTCCTCCTCCGGCACGTTTTCCATAACGTAGCGGGATACGGTTTCGATCATCCCGGACCGGTGCGTTTCGTTGCGGGTCTGATATCGCCGGGGAACGGTCCCAAGCAGTCTGCCCCATCCCGGAAGAATCAAAAGGAGGATCGCCAGAAGGAAAAAGGCCCGGGAGACAACGGGATTATTTGTCCGCTCCATTTTTGAGCACAGCAGCGCCATCGGATAAATTACGGCAGGGACCAGGATCATTCCATAGTGTGGGAACAAATAGCCCGACAGGGAAAGGAGCAGGAGATCGAGGATCAGATAGAGCAAAAAAACACCGTTTAGAAAACGGTCTTCTTTTTTCAGAAAGAATAAAAGGCTGAGAAAGGAACCCAGACAGACGGGAGTGAAGAAGAAAAAGGAGAAGACATGCCATCTGTCCTGCAGACTGGCTGCGCTGTACGTCATATTAAACAGGATATAGGCGTCAAACCAGTCGAAAAGAGCGTTGTGGACCGCGAAATAGAGGAACGCAGGGCAAAGGATAACCGCCATACCGAGCAAAAACCACAGGACAAACTGCAGCAGCCGCGGCCAATTGCGTTTTGCCAGCGTCTGAAAGAATATTGCCGGACACAGAACCGCCCAGAGGGCGATCATATTCGGGCGCAGCAACAGTACGGCGCCCAGACAGGAACCGCATAACAGCAGTCGGAGCGGGCTGATCTTTTCTCTTTTGAGGTAATCCAGAAAAAGAAACAGCGATCCGGCCAAAAACGGCAAAGCGTACTCCTCCACCAGATTGCCGCCTTCAAAGTATTGGAACAGCAGCGAAAGAGAAAGAAAAGTGGCCACGGCTGCGGCGCCCTTTTGGCAGAAAAGCCTGGCTGTCCGATAAAGCAGAAAAATGGTGACCGTCAAAAAGAAAAGCTCGATCACCCATACGCCCCGGTATGCAGAGATCCGATCCCCCAGCCAGTTGATCAGGTAGATCAGCGGTCCTTTATGATCGAAGGAATCCCGGTAGGGTACGGCTCCCTTTTCGATCATCATCGAAATCGCTTTGAGCATGGCGGAATCCGTACCGGGATCTTCGCCCCTCCACGGATGAAGGGGGCTGTTCAATAAAAAAAATCCTGCGGCCAAAAGTGCGGCGGACAGTGCGGCTATATTCTCCAGAGCGTGATTCTTTTTTATCCGGTTCATTTGAATTTCCTGAATTCCTTCGTTATTTTTATTTAAAATAATATTATAATCAATTCCGGGTTTTGTGTCAATGGCGGCGCAGGCTGTGACAATGCTGTGAATTTAAGTTGAATCTTGTCCTGATTTTGCATATAATAAACACAGTAAAAAAGGATGGATGAAATGGGGACGTACGGATGAGACAAGGGCCGGAGGCAGATCATATCATTTTCACCAGGAGCGAGATCCTGTTTTACGTGTTTTTTTGCGTGATGCTGTTTTCCAAAGGGATGGGCTGGTATGACGGGATGCCGCAATATCGGATCTGTCTGCTCATCGGCGCCGCATGTCTGATGGCGAAGCTGCTTTTGTCGCGTTACACGCTGCAGCAGTTTTGCATGGCGGCGGTTTTGGGGGGCCTGGGGCTGATCAGCTATCTGCTGTCTGGGGAAAAGGGAATGTTCGTCTGCATGATGGTCGTCATCGGCATGAAGGATGTGCCCGTGCGCCGGGCGTTTCTGGCGGGAGGCCTGGTATGGGGCGGCGTGTTTGCCTGCCGCGTCCTGCTTTTTTTGACCGGCATACAGCGGGGCATCCCGTTGGTGCACAATAAGCTGGGGCTGGGACATATTTTCCGCTGGAGTATGGGATATCCGCATCCCAATGTGTTTCATATCTCTTATGTGATCCTGACGGCGTTTTTGTTCTACCTGATCCGCTGGAATCAGAAAAAGAAATTGTTCGCGGCCGTTCTCGCCGCCTTTTTGGGCAATTGCCTGATCTTTCTGTACTCGGTAAGCTTTACGGGGTTTCTCCTGACTGGCATCTATCTGGCGGGAGTGGCCTATTTTGAACTGCGGCCGCGGTTTTTGAAATGGGAAAAACGGGGGATCCTATGCGTGTTTCCCCTCTGTCTGATATTTTCCCTGGCGGCGCCTTTTCTGCCTCAGGGCCGGCTGTTTGAGCTGCTCAATAAAATGATGAATACCAGGCTTTCCCTGTCCCGGTATTTTTTGTTTACCTATCCGGTTTCGCTCTTCGGACAGCGGATCACGGTGCAAAATTCGGATCTGACCATGGACAACTCCTATGTGTTTGCGCTGATGACGTATGGAGCGGTGCTCTTTCTTTTGTTGATGGGAATTTATTTCTTCCTGATCCGGTATATGGTAAGGGAAGAAAAAAGAAAGGAACTGGCCATTACGCTGGGGTTTCTGATCGCCGGCATTTCGGAACCGTTTTTGTTTAATACGTCGTTTAAAAATATCAGCCTGCTCTTTGTGGGACATTATCTCTATCATCAGGCGGGATATTTAAAGACCGGGCTTCCTGCCGTGCAGATCGGGATTTGGGACTGGGACAAAAGCACCGTCCGGATGCCGGAGACAGCGGCCGCATGGCTTTTTCGGCAAAAGGAGAGAGGAAAACAAATCCGGCGCGGGGCGGCAGGGCATAAGGCTCTTGTGACGGCCTTTTGCCTGACGGCCGGTCTTTGCGGCGGGCTCTTTTATGCAGAAAAGACGGAAGCGCCCCGCTCCTATCTGGTGCCTGTGGAGCTCTGTGATTTTTCACAACAGAAGCCTTTTAAGCTGACACAGCAGGAAAGAATCCGGGAGGAAGAGGCGGGCGCTTCGATCCCGGTTTTGGTGGATGACAAAACGCGATTGTATCGGTTCGACGGAAATCTGATCCTGCTGGAACGGCTGCGCGGAACGATGGGAGCCGTCCTCTTGTCCGGCCTGTGCGGTCTGATACCGGGCGTGGGCGTTTCGCTTTTACTGGAAAAAAGAAAGTAGGGTATGGGATGGAAGAAGAACTGAAATACTGCAGGATACTGGGGACAAAGATCCACGTAATCACCATGGATAAGACCGTGGAATATCTGGACAGGCATCTGGAGCGGATACGGGGCGGATATGTGTGCGTCTCCAACGTGCATACCACCGTTATGGCGTTTCGGGATCCGGATTATCAGAAAATCCAAAACGGCAGCGTACTGAATCTGCCGGACGGCAAGCCCCTGTCCATCGTGTGCCGTCACAGGGGATTCAAAGAGGCCGCCCGGGTGCCGGGACCGGATCTGATGCCGCGGATCTTTGCGCTTTCCGAAAAGAGGGGATACCGGCATTACTTTTACGGCAGTTCGCCGGAGACCTTAAAAAAACTGCGGGAGATGCTTCAAAAAACCTATCCGGATATGGTGATCGCCGGCATGGAATCCCCGCCTTACCGGCCGCTTTCCAGGGAGGAAGACGAAGCGGCGGTGGAGCGGATCAATGAAAGCAGACCGGATTTTATCTGGGTGGGGCTGGGCGCCCCCAAACAGGAAATCTGGATGGCCAAACACATGGGAAAGGTATCCGGCGTGATGCTCGGCGTGGGAGCGGGATTTGACTTTCTGGCAGGGACCGTGAAACGGGCGCCGAAATGGATGCAGGAAGCCTGTCTGGAATGGCTGTTTCGGCTGCTGCAGGATCCCAGACGGCTGATCCCCCGATATGTGGACACCAATTTTACGTTTCTTCATGAGGTGGCCAGGGAAAACCGACGGCGCAGGAAGGAAAAGCCGTTTCGGATCGCCATGATCGGGCATAAACGGATCCCTTCCCGGGAGGGCGGCGTGGAAATGGTGGTGGATGCGCTGGCCACCCGGCTGGTGCGCATGGGATATCAGGTGGACGCCTACAATCGCTCCGGATATCATGTCTCCGGGAAACAGTTTGATAAGAGAAGGGGAAAGTATTATAATGGGATCCGGGTCTATACGATCCCGACTTTTAATTGCAGCAGCCTAAACGCCATCGTCTATGCGGCGCTGGCTTCCGTCCGGGCGCTGTTTGGCCGCTACGACGTGATCCATTTCCATGCGGAAGGCCCCTGCATTATGCTCTGGCTGCCGAAACTGTTCGGGATCCGGACGGTGGCGACGATACACGGGCTGGACTGGCAGCGTTCCAAATGGGGGAATTTTGCATCCGCCATGCTGCGGCGGGGGGAGAAAACCGCGGCGCGCTGTGCGGATGAAGTCATTGTGCTTTCCGAAAACATGCAGCGGTATTTTTGGGAAACCTATGGGCGCCGGACCGTTTTTATCCCCAACGGGATAGAAAGACCGGAGCGCAGAGATCCGGAATTCATCCGGGAAACCTACGGCCTGAACGGACGGGATTATATTCTGTTTCTGGCGCGTATCGTGCCGGAAAAAGGACTGCATTACCTCATCGAAGCCTTTTTGGGCATCGAGACGGACAAGAAGCTGGTGATCGCCGGCGGCAGCAGCCATTCCCAGGAATATATGAAAAAGATTACGGATATGGCGACGCAGGACGAACGGATCCTTATGACCGGCTTTGTACAGGGAGAAATGCTGGCGGAGCTGTATTCCAACGCATACTGTTTTGTCCTGCCCAGCGATGTGGAGGGAATGGCTTTAAGCCTTCTGGAGGCCATGAGCTACGGAAACTGCTGCATCGTCAGCGACATCCGGGAAAATACGGAGGTCGTGGGAGAAAAGGCGCTGCGCTTTGAAAAAGGGAATGTAGAATCCCTGCGGGCGGTTTTAAAAAGGGCGCTGGACGAGGAGCGGCTGTGCGAACAATACCGTTTGGAAAGCGCCGACTATATTTGTCAGAAATACGATTGGGATAAAGTCGTCTTGCAGACGGCGGCGCTGTATGCGGGAAAGGATAAAAACGCATGAAGGTATTGATCGTCAATAAATTCCTGCATCCCAACGGCGGATCGGAAACCTACATTTTCGAATTGGGCAGACAGCTTGCGCGCATGGGCCATTCGGTGCAATATTTCGGGATGGAGCATGAGGGGCGTATCGTGGGCAACCGCATCGGCTGCTATACGGACGACATGGATTTTCATTCGGGGAAATGGGAAAAGCTTTTCTATCCGTTCCGGATCCTGTATTCCCGTCAGGCGTCGGCCCGGATGAAAAAAGTGCTTTCGGATTTTGATCCGGACGTGGTGCATCTGAATAATTTTAATTTTCAGCTCACGCCGTCGGTGATCTATGCGGTGCGCAAATACGAAAAACGCACCGGAAAAAAGATTCGGATCGTCTATACGGCTCACGACTATCAGTTGGTTTGTCCCAATCATCAGCTGTTGGTTCCCGGCACGGGGGAGTTGTGCACGCGCTGTCTGGGAGGCAGGCAGTGGAACTGCGCCAAATACCGCTGCATCCACAATTCCCGGGTAAAGAGCCTGCTGGGGAGCCTGGAGGGGAGGCTGTACGAGCGGCTGAAAACATACCGTTATCTGGATGTGATCGTCTGCCCCAGCCGCTTTATGGAAGGAATGTTGCGGCAAAACAGCACGCTTTGCGGGCGGACGGTGGTGCTGCACAATTTTATCGGCGCCATCGAACCTCCTGTAGCCGACAAGAAAGATT
The DNA here is from genome assembly GCA_947626995.1 of uncultured Eisenbergiella sp. Taxonomy (GTDB): domain Bacteria; phylum Bacillota; class Clostridia; order Lachnospirales; family Lachnospiraceae; genus Gallintestinimicrobium. Next base: position 85,806 of record CANQUI010000001.1, read on the forward strand.
ATGTGTTGTATTTCGGACGGTATTCCCGGGAAAAGGGAATCGATACGCTGCTGGAGGCCTGCCGGCGGCTGCCCCACATTCCTTTTGTGTTTGCGGGGAAGGGGCCGTTGGAGGAGCAGGTGAATTCCATGGAGAATATCGAAAACAAAGGATTTTTAAACGGCCCGGAATTATACGCCCTCATCGCCGGTGCCCGCTTCACCGTTTTTCCGTCCGAGTGGTATGAAAACTGTCCGTTTTCGGTGATGGAGTCCCAGGTCTGCCGGACGCCGGTGATCGCCTCCCGTCTGGGCGGGACGCCGGAACTGCTTTTGGAAGAAAAAACCGGGGAATTTTTTGAAGCGGGGAACGCAGCGCAGCTGGCGGAACGCATCCAAAAGCTCTGGGAAGACCGAAAGAAGCTGGCGCGGTATACGGAAAACTGCCGGGCGGTTTCCTTTGCCGGGGCGCCGCAATACTGTGAAAAACTGCTGCAACTCTATCAGGAGGGATGAGAATGGCAAGAAGAACGTTATACGGAACCGTCATCGTGACGTATCGCTGCAATGCGCGCTGTAATATGTGCGACTGTTTTAAGGATCCTTCCCGGCCGGAAGAGGAGATCACGTTAGAGGAGATCAAAAAACTGCCGGAGATGGCCTTTACCAATATCACGGGAGGAGAGCCGTTCATCCGGCGGGACATCCCGGACATCGTGAGGGAACTTTATAAAAAATCGGACCGGATCGTGATCTCCACCAACGGATATTTTACGGACCGGATCATCGCGCTGTGCAAAGAGTTCCCGCAGGTGGGCATCCGGATCAGCATCGAGGGCCTGCAGGAGACCAACGATAAGATCCGCGGGATCCCGGACGGCTTTCAAAGAGGATATCAGACGTTAAAGACGCTGGTGGAAATGGGACACCCGGACGTGGGCTTTGGGATGACCGTACAGGACATGAACTGCGAGGATCTGGTGCCGCTGTATCATATCGCCAACGACATGGGGATGGAATTTGCCACGGCCGCGCTGCATAATTCGTTCTATTTTCGAAAGACGGACAATCGCATCGAAAACAAAAGGAAGGTGGCCGAAAATTTTGAGAAACTGATCAACGAGCTGCTGGCCAGTTCTTCCCCCAAAAAGTGGTTCCGCGCCTACTTTAATCACGGACTGATCAATTATATTTACGGGAACAAACGGCTGCTTCCCTGCGATATGTCCCAAAACGCCTTTTTTATCGATCCGTTCTGCGACGTGATTCCCTGCAACGGCATGGAGAAAAAAGCGGTTATGGGCAATCTGCGCAGGCAAAGCTGGGAGGAGCTGTGGAATTCCAGGCAGGCGCAAAAGGTGCGCGAATGTACCAAAAACTGCGACCGGAACTGCTGGATGATCGGCAGCGTGTCCCCGGCCATGCACAAGTATATCTGGGTGCCGGGCTGGTGGGTGATCCGGCATAAGTTTTTCAAGGGAGGGAAATATTCATTAAATGAAAATGATTTCATACGGGAAAAATAAGCTCCGTCTTATGGGGGAAGAACTGGGAAGGTATCAAAAGGAATTGGGGATCCTGTTTGTCGTCGCTTTTGTCGTTTATTTTCCTTTCTGGGGAGGACAGCTGAATAATGCGGACGGTTTTTTATATGGAGTGATCCGTCATGGACAGAATTATGGCTGGGAGGATGCGCAGGGAAGATTTTTGCTTCGCTGGCTGGATGAATGGAGGGACGGATTTATCATCCCGCCCATGATAATTGGGATCAGCATCCTCTTGCTTTTGATGTCGGCTGTGCTTATCTGGCATATTTTTTCCTGTGAAAGTACCGCAGAACGTATTCTGGTCGGGGCTTTTGTGATTTTCTCACCTTCTGTGATGAACACATTTACTTACTATTACTGTGCGGATTCCTATATGCTGTCTTATTTTCTGGCGGTACTTGCGGCGGCGTTGCTGATTCGAGGGGGGGGGTAAAATCTCGCTGGTCATCTCCGTGCTTTTGCTGATCTGCTCTATGAGCATTTATCAGGCTTATTTTGTGGTGACGGTAATCCTGTGCCTCATATGGACGATTCGGGAGATTTTATCAAATAGATGGGAATGGAAAGCGCTGGCGGGGAGGATCCTTCGACAGGTTTTTGGAGGAATTGCCGCATGTCTTGGGTATTTATTCTTGTTGTTTTTGCTGGAACGGACAGGCTATCTTGGACTTACAAAAACCCGGGGAATGAACAGGATGTTTCAGAATATGTTTCTATGGCTGCTGCAATCCGTAAAAGACGCCTATCGTGTATTTTATGAATACTATTTTACGGATGTCCTGATCTGCAATTCCTGGAGAAGGAGAGACTTTTTTAATGCGATTGTCCTGTTGCTGATCCTTTTTTCACTGGGGATCCTTTTCAAAGAAAGGAAAACACACTCTCTTGTCAATTTGGGGCTTCTGGTCTGTCTGGTGTCGTTTTTCCCGATCTCTCTGACGCTGATCGTGATTCTCGCTCCGGGAGCGTCCGTTTATGCGGAAACGGGCATGTTGATGCTGACGGGAATGAATTATTTCTATATTTTTTTGCTGTTGCTTATGTCCGCAATCAAAAAGAAATCAGCCGGCTTTCGGTTGATCCAAACAGCCGCCGTAGGAGTATGTTCGGTGCTGCTTTTGATTCAGATCGTTTTTGCGGGCGTTTTTGCGAAGTCGATTCAGATGGAGCAGACAAAGGTGCAGATGTTGGCGTATCAGATAGAAAACAGGATAGAAACTCTGGACGATTATGCGTCAGGACAGACGGTGCTTGTAACGGGGAGACCACAATGGGGCAATTATCCCGCAACGCAGGATCGGACCGGCAATATTACAAAGGGTATGATCAGCGCCTATACGCTCACTTTTGGCGCGGATGAGCAGGTGAGCGCAGGTTGGATCAGTCTGTTTGCGTATTTTTGCGGAGTACGATATGAAGAATGTAATGCGGAGGACAGAAATTGCATTTTGGCCTCCAAGGAATTCGCCCGGATGAACGATTTCCCTGCAAAGGATTCTGTGAAAAGGATAGGGAATGTAATCGTAGTCAGGCTCAGTCCTGGGGTGGATACGATCCAGCGAAAGCTGAAGGAAGCGGAAAACGGAGTATGACATGAAGGTTCTGATGCTGGTAAACTGGAAAATGGAATATAAAGACGCTGTGCCGGAGGACAAACAGCCGCCGGATTATTATGTGAAAGGCGTTCCCTACTGGTTTTTCCGCTATTTTAAAGACACAAAGGACTGGGACGTGGACGTGGTGGACTGCCGTTCGTTCGGGGCGCTGGAGCGCCTGGAACAAGAGAAGATCCGGTTTTATATCTGGCAGACGATAAAATGCCTGCCGCGGTTGAAGCGCTATGACCTTGTCCTTTCCCACGGCATGCAAAGCGGCATCGTCCTGTGTTTGTGGCGGCGTCTGTTTGGCAAAGGAACGTACCGGCATGTGGTCTTTGATATCGGGGCGTTTAACAGCGCCCGAGAATCGGGGGGCTCCTTGCGCCTCATGCAGTTTGCGGGCAAATCCCTGGACGGCGTGATCTACCACACCAGAGAGCAGCGGGGCTATTATGAGAGATGTCATCCGTGGCTTTTGGATAAGATCCGGTATATTCCCTTTGGGACGGATACGGATTTTTTTACGCCGGGCGCAGAAAAGAAAGCGGAGGGAGCGCCCTATATACTTTGTCTTGGTCATAACAAGCGGGACTGGGAGACGCTGCTTGCCGCCTACGCGCTCCTGCGCAAAAGATGGGACCACATACAGCGGCTGCCCGACTTAAAGCTGATCGGAAAAGGAAAGATCGACGCTGCCATAGACGGCGTGACTGCGCTGCCGTCCGTACCGGTGCGGCGTATGATGGAAGAAATGGAAAACGCCTGTTTTTGCGTCCTGCCCCTGCAGTCCTTTCCCTACTCTTTCGGCCAGATGACGCTTTTGCAGCAGATGCTTTTCCAAAAGGCGGTGATTGCCGCGGATGTGCCTTCCCTGCGGGACTATGTGCAGGACGGACAGGACGCCCTGTTATACGAACCGCAGAACGCGGCCATGCTGGCGGAACAAATGGAACGGCTCATTCTGGATCCAACGCTGTGCCAACAGATCGGCGGCAGGGCGGCGCAATCGGTGCGCACCAAGTGGAACGAGCGGCGGATGGCCGGGGAAATACAGGAATATCTGACGACGGTATTGCAGTCGTCGTAACTACCGACGGTATCGGAGGGGGAGGACAGGATGGAAGACCCTATCGTAAGCGTGATCGTGCCGGTCTACAATGTGGAAAAATATCTGGAAAGATGTATCCGTTCCCTGCAGAAACAGACGCTCAAACAGATCGAGATCCTGCTCATTGACGACGGATCCACGGACGGCAGTGGACAACTTTGCGATACGCTGGCAAAGACGGACGAGAGGATCCATGTGCGGCATAAAAAAAACGCGGGACAGGGGCTTGCCAGAAACGACGGGCTTTTCGCCGCGAAAGGCGATTATGTGCTGTTTGTGGACTCGGACGATTATATTGAACCGGATACCTGCCTTCGCCTGTCCCGGGTGATGCGGGAGCAGAAGGCGGATCTTTGCTGCTTTGGCTACCAGATCGAGACGCCGGAAGGAGAGCTGTTTTATCGGGCGCGTCTGACGGCGGACTGCTATGAGGGCGAAGCGGTGCGCAGGCGCTTTGCGCTGCATTTTTTCGGAGACGATCCAAAAGACGAAAAGCTGCGGGGCGTCTCGGCCTGCATGACCATGTTTCGCCGCAGCATCATTCAAGAGCACGGAATCCGGTTTCCCTCGGAACGGGAGTTTTTAAGCGAGGACACCATTTTCAATCTGGATTTTTGCCTGTACGCGCAAAAAGCCGTGGTGCTGCCGTCCTATTTTTACCATTACTGCCAGAATCCGGATTCTTTTTCCCATGCGTACCGCCCGGATCGCTTCGCGCTTACCGTGGTGCTTTGCCGGACGCTGTTTTCGTACGCTGCGCGCTACGGAGTGGAGGAAGAAACCAAAAACCGCATCCGCATGTCGCTGTGGGTCAGCCTGATGGAGTGTATCAAACAGGAGACGAAAAGGATCGGGCAGGTCCCTTTAAAGACCGTCCGGCAGAGAGTGAAAGAATTCTGCGACGATCCGTTGACTCAGGATGCGCTGAACGGATTGTCCGCCGGGGAATTTCCGGCAAAACAGAGGATGTTCCGGATGCTGCTGCGCCGCCGGATGTTTTTGGCGGTGCTGTTTGCCGCATGGCTTCGTAACCGACAGGGATTATAAGAAAGGACCGAACATGGGAAAAGAACCTTTGATCAGTGTGATCATGTCGGTTTATAACGACAGGGATTATATCCGACAGGCGCTGGACAGCCTGTTTGCCCAGACTGAACAGGACTTTGAGATCATCCTTGTGGACGACTGTTCCACGGACGATACGGTTTCGATCATAGAGACATATCAGGACGAGCGGATCAGGCTGTACCGGAATGAAAAAAACCTCGGACTGACCCGAAACCTAAACCGAGCGTTACAGCTGGCCCGGGGACAGTTTATCGCCCGGATGGACGGGGACGACATCTGCAGGCCCCGGCGCTTTGAAAGGCAGCTTGCCTTTCTGCGCGCCAATCCGTCGCTGATGCTGATCAGCTGCCGGACCCACATGTTTGGACAGCAGGATCTGATCTCGGATATATCCGGGAGCGGAGAAAAACTCAAGGCGATGATGCTGGTCCGTCCGGTGCTGGCCCATCCGGGCTTTATGATGCGGGCGGAGCTGATCCGCCGGGAGGGATTCTCCTATGATGAGACCTTTCGAAGCGCCCAGGATTATGACTTCGCGGCCAGGGTAGCGCAGAAATTTCCCATCGGCGTGACGCAGGAGGTTCTGTTGGACTACCGCGTACACAAAAAGCAGGTGTCTTGTCAGGACGGCGAGAAACAGTTTTCCAACGCGGACCGGGTCAGGCAGATGCAGCTGGAGCGGCTGGGCGCAGCGCTGACTCCTTTGCAGTGGGCGGCCTATCGGGACTGGGCCGGGGAAAAAAGAAACTGCGCAAAGGACGTCTATCGGCAGGCGGCCTCCGTAATTGATACGCTGATGGCCGCCAATTCGCGGACAGGCCTTTACGATCCGGACACGCTGGAGACGGAGCTGAAAAAACTGCTGTTTCAGTGGATGCTGCGAAGCCGCTCCTGGTCCGTCTGCCTGCAGGCCGTCACGGTATGCGGCGTTTCCGGACGGAACCTGAAGCTGCTTACGGAAAAGGCGGGGCAGATCCTGTCGCATAAGCGGAAAGGGGAAGCATAAGATGGAGAAGGAACCAATCTCGCTGAAACGAAGACTATATCGAAAACTCTGCCGGCTCTTTGGGAAACGGATGCCGGACCGGCTGTATCTGAAGCTGCTTTATCAGGTCCGCATGGGGAAACCCCTGCATCTGGATCCGCCGGAGGATTTTAACGAAAAGCTGCATTGGCTGAAGCTGTATGACCGAAACCCGGCCTATTCCAAAATGGCGGACAAGTACGAGGTCAGAAGCTTTGTGAAGGAAAAACTGGGAGAAGAATATCTGATCCCGCTTCTGGGCGTATGGGACGACGTGGACGAAATCGACTTTAACGCTCTGCCGGATCAGTTTGTGCTCAAATGTACCCACGATTCCGCCAGCGTCTGTATCTGTAAGGACAAAAAGACGTTTGACCGCAGGGCGGTATCGGACCGGCTCAGACAGGCCATGGGCAGAAATTATTTTTATGCCGCCCGGGAATTCCCGTATCGGGACATAACCCCGAGAATCCTTGCGGAGACCTACATGGTGGATGAATCCGGCACGGAGCTGAAGGATTACAAGGTATATACCTTTCACGGAGAACCCTACCTGATTCAGGTGGACTTTGACCGGTTTGAGAACCACAGGAGGAATCTCTATACGACGGACTGGCAGTTTATTGATGAAACCATCGAATATCCCAAGGATCCTACGGTCCAAATTCCCAGGCCCCAGAGGCTTTCCGAAATGCTGGAATGTGCGAAAAAGCTGGCGGAGGGGACGCGCAGCCTGCGCACGGATTTTTACAGTATCAACGGGAAGATTTATTTTGGAGAGATCACCTTTTATCAGGAGGCCGGATTCGCCCACTTTGAACATCAGGCTTACGCAAAGAAACTGGGAGAGATGATCCGGCTGCAGGATTGAGTGCACAGAATTACAGAAATCGTTTCATGGCGATAATTTGACGGTCATAGAGTTCTAAAGTATCGGTTTTTTGTTATCTTGTATTGAAAAATCATGGTTTCCTTGGTATATTTAACTATGATTTTTAAGTTGCAAAGAAGATTTCGGAATCCTTTTGCAGATAACCCTACAAATGGGATCATATTACAAAGCGGGAAAAAAATGAAGAAGAAATCGTGAATAATTTCACCAAAATCACTTTTTTTGGGGGTTGAGAAATGTTTAGAATTTATGCAATAAGCCTTGAAATTAGTATTTTATTTTGGTATGTTTATACCTGAACCGTACGGCTTTTTATTTTTGTGGCATGGGAAAGGGATACCATAACTAAGGTGAAGAAACGGGGATCCGATTTCTATTCGTCCTGCTTTTATTGGACGCCGGTTATTTTGTTTCGCGGACAAAACCCGACTATCTGGAATAAAAGCACAAAAAACAAGAGACAGGAGCAAAAGTAGAATGAAAAAAGTACTCATTACAGGAATCACCGGATTCGCGGGAAGTCATTTGACAGACTATCTTTTGGAAAATACCGACTACGAGATCCATGGAATAAAACGGATGAACTCCAATCTGAGAAACATCCGTCACGTGCTGGACAGGATCAGCCTGCACGACGGGGATCTGCTGGACGAGAGCAGCCTGATCAACATCCTGCAAAACGTGCAGCCGGATCAGATCTATCATCTGGGCGCATTGAGCTGGGTTACGCCTTCCTGGACCATGCCTGCGGTATATATGCAGACAAACGCCATTGGCACCATCAATCTGTTTGAGGCGATGCGTGTGACGGGATGCCATGCACGGGTGCTGACCAGCGCCACGCCGGAAGAATTCGGGGATGTTCCTCCCGAGATGATCCCGATTACGGAGGAGACAAGGATTGCGCCCATCAATCCCTATGCCGCCAGCAAGGCGGCGCAGGATATGGTCTGCATCACTTATCATGCCAGCTACGGGATGGATATTGTCAGGACCAGAGCGTTTAATCATGAAGGGCCGCGCCGGGATATCCACGGCGCCATCGCATCGTTCGCATATCAGATCGCCCGGATCGAAAACGGGCTGCAGGAGCCGGTCATCAAGGTAGGAAACCTTGGCGCCACCCGCAATTTTACAGATGTAAGAGATACGGTCCGCGCCTACTATCTGGCGATGGAAAAGGGCGTGAGCGGTGAATTGTATGTGATCGGTACGGATCAGATTCATACGATGAAAGAAATGCTGGATATGCTGGTGGCCTCTTCCGAGAGGGCGGCCGACATCCGGATCGAAGTGGATCCCGCCCGGGTAAGACCGACGGAACTGATGACTTTTATCGGCGATTACAGCAAGTTCAGGTCCCTGACGGGCTGGGAGCGTCGGTACAGCCTGGAGGAGACATTAGAGAGCGTACTGAACTATTGGCGCGATTTTGTCAAAAAAGGGATGTATTAGACAATGGACCCGGGAGGACGGCGCATGAAAATACTGATCACAGGAGCAGGGGGATTTATAGGCAAAAGACTGGCCAAAAGGCTGTCGGAAATACCGGGGATGGAAATTTACGGCCTTTCCCGGGAAGGAACAAATCTGTTTCCGGGCGTTGTGCCTGTCCGGTGCGATATACTGGATGCCGACGGAGTGGAACGGACGTTTCAAAACTGCCGGTTTGACAGAGTCATTCACCTTGCCGCCATTACGGAACATAAGGAAGTCGTAGACCGGAAGCTAAAAACGTTGGAAATCAATTTGCAGGGGACCATGAACCTTCTGGACAGTTTTAACAGACACTGTACGGGAAGCCAGTTCCTCTATGCGTCCACGGGAAAGGTTTACGGAGAAACCGATGAAATGCCCATATCGGAACGGGCGCTGGTCAATCCCACGACCGTTCTGGGAAAGGCAAAGCGGATTACGGAAAATATCGTGGATTTTTATGCGGTGCCAGCCAACCGATATTTAATTTGCCGGATCTTCAATATCTATGGGGAATTTCAGAAAAGGAATTTCGTGGTGCCGACCATTCTGGATCAGTTGGACAGTCCGGCGATCCACCTCGGGAACCTGCATGACAAGCGGGATTATCTGTATATTGACGATCTGATCGCTGCGTTTCTTGCCTGCATCCGTTCTCCTTTCAAATTTGAGAACGTGGACTATGTAAATATCGGAAGCGGGACGGCTGTCAGCGTGGCCGATATTCTGAAAGAAATGGAGACGCTTCTGGGAAGAAAGCTGCAGGTGGAAACGGATGCTTCCCGGTTTCGTAAGGATGAGACATCGGTGGAGATCTGCGACCATGGCAGGCTCACCGAACGGACGGGATGGGAACCGGAGTTTTCGCTGCGGGAAGGGATGGAGAGAACGCTGAAAAAAGAGGGGCGTCTTCCATGACGTTTGGGATGCAGTGTGAAAAGGCGAAAAGATGACCAAAAAGACAGGGATCCTGTGTATCCTGATTCTGATTCTGTCAGGCATCGGATATGGAGCAGCATGGATCAGGCCGGCCTATCTGGAATATCAGACGATAGGCGGGCAGGAGGGAGCAATCGTTTCTGCGGAAGACGGGAAACAAGAAAATGTCGTGTCATTTCGGATGCCGTATGATATTTTATGCGGCGTAGTGACGGATTCGGATAACGGCGCCCAATCGTATACGATTGTAGAGGCAAAGACCCAAAAGACCCTTTTGAAAAGCAGGGCAGAGAATGGGGTTTTTGTGCAAAGGCTTACCCATAACGTGCCGGTAAAGAAGAATGAAATCTATGAACTGCATCTGGAGGCAGGCAAAGCTCCAAAACCGTCCGGGGTGGGGATCGGGGGCGGGCCGCTCCTTCGGATCTACGGGGGCGACCGCAGCCGGTGGTGGTTTGCATGGACGACTTTGCTTGCCGTCTTGCTGTTTGCCTTTGGATTCTGCCGGATCCGACTGATGAAGAAGGGGCGGGATTGGAGACAGAGCCGGGTTTTTTGCAGTCTGCTTCTTTTCTTTCTTATTTTATCCCTTTGGTCCGTATTTGCCTTACAGGACCGCCATGGCGACGAAACCGCCGTGATTATGGAAGGCATGCTTCTGGCAAAGGGGAAGGTGCTGTATCGGGACTGCATTGAACAGCATATGCCGTTGGCCTCCTATTTGTGCGCGGTCTTTGCCGGATTGGGGGCGGAAACAATTTTGCAGTTTCGTCTTTCCTGGTATCTGTTGTTATCCGCGATCTGGGGATGCCTGTACTGGCGTCATGGGGGCCGTTTCAAAAAAAGGATATTTTTTCTTCCCCTCCTGCATGCCCTGTTCGTTCCTTCCGGCGTGGTCCCCTATGGGTACGTGTTACTGGGAGACGGCATATTTGAGATCAGTATGATCGCTTTTATTCTGGAATTTCTCCGGTACCTGGAGGACCAAAGGCTGGGCTGGGGACGTTGCGCTATTTTCTCGGTCTGTTTCCTGGGATGTTTCGGTACGGAGTTTGTCAGCCTTTACGCCCTGTTTGGCCTTTTCCTGTTCGCGCTTTATAAAGAGGCGGGATATTGGAAAGGGACAGGCCCCGGGATCCGAAAGGTGATCGGGCGATATGGCAGGCTGGCGATCTGCTTTTTGATACCGGCCGCTGCCGTTGCCGCATATTTTATGTCTCATCACGCCCTCCACGATCTGTATGATCAAACCTACCGGTTTAATACGGAAGTTTATTCCGCGTATAATGGAGGACTCGGGATCAATAAGATCACGCCGTTTTTTTACGGGATTCAAAACTGCCTCAAATTTGCGGTCATGCAGATCCGATCTTTTTTGAACCCGTACGGTCTGATGCGTCTGCTGATATTCGCGGGGGCTGCGTTCTCCGTATTTTCGCTGATAAAGAGCAAAAGATATGAGACCGCGACCTGTCTTGGTTTGTGTATTTGCCTGTGCGCCATCCGATTGATCAACAATAAGAATGATCTTTCTTATCACGGGGCCTGCGCGTGGGGGCTTATGATTCTTGCTGCGGCGCTTTATTGGAAGCCGTTTCCGGGAAGAAGCGGAAGGATTTTGACCGCCTGTGTTCTGCTTCTGGCGGTTGGGATTTATACGGGATCCTTTTATAAGGCGCTGTGCAACCCGGAACCGACGGTCTCGGACCTTGAGCACGCGGTGGTGGAACGGACGGAGGAAGGAGAAGCCGTTTTTATGGACGCTTTTGATACCCTCTCCCCCTACCTGCTCTATCGGAACCGGTATCCGGCCAACCGGCTGCTTTGGATGCTGCCGTGGTACCTGGACCGGTATGAACAGACGGCGATCGACGATTTAAACGCGCATCAGCCCGGACTTGTTATTTTTGATGAATCGAGAAGAATATGGGGATCCCCGGTGCGTTTCGATGCACTGCCGGATGCGCTGCGGGAGAATTATACCCAACTTTCCGATGATGAGGCGGATGGCTGGAAGTATCGGGTCTGGGTGCGAAACGCTCCATGACCGGATGCCTGTCCCGGTTCCGGCATCAAACATTTTTCGAAGGAAGAGAAAGGAATATTCACCGATATGGAATATCAGGAGATGATCCGAAAATATATCGCAGATGAGATGGATGTGCTCAGCAGGCTGGATGTGGAGGCGATCAACGCCGTGATGCGGGAGTTAAAAGGCGCGTTTGACCGCGGCAGCACCGTTTACGTATTCGGCAACGGCGGCAGCAGCGCCACGGCCAGCCATTATCAGAATGATTTCAATAAAGGGATCTCGGAGCATACGGAGCAAAAATTCCGTTTCTGCTGTCTGAACGACAATATCGCCACGGTCATGGCGGTTGCCAACGATATCGGGTTTGAAGAGGTGTTTCGTTTTCAGCTGCGCGGGCGGTTAAAGCCGGGAGATCTGGTGTTGGCAATTTCCGGAAGCGGCAACAGCAAAAATGTGCTCAATGCGGCGGAATATGCCAAAGAGCAGGGAAATACCGTCGTGGCGATCACCGGATATGACGGCGGCAGGCTGGATGAACTGGCGGACTGTCATTTGCATGCCCCCGTTATGAGCATGCAGATCACGGAAGATATTCATATGATCTTTGATCATCTGATGATGAGTATATTCTGTAAAACCATGTGTCAGATCGATCATTTGAAAAAATAGACGAAAGACGAAGACGGGAGATATTGTCTTTCCTGCTGTGTGGCAGCGCATATTTACCTATGATTATGGCCAGTCGGTTTTTTATCGTTAATTTGCGGGAAAATAATGATTGCGTCAGCACAATGCCAAATGAGAAAGGATGAGGGAAATCATGGGAAAAAGCATTTCTATCGTGATGTTGGTTTATAACGAAGCAGAGATCATTGAGAAAGTCATACGCGAGTATTATGAAAAGGTTTTTGTAAAGCTGGAGGATGCGGAGTTTATCGTGGCGGAAGACGGCAGCCGGGACGGCACAAAGGAGATTCTGGCCCGTCTGGCGCAGGAACTGGATATCCGTCTGGTCAGCGGCGAGGAACGCAAAGGATACGTAAAAGCGTACCAGGATTCCATCCGTCTGCCCCGGAAGGATTATATTTTTTTCACCGATTCCAGCGGGAAGCATCTGCCGGAGGATTTCTGGGAGATGTATCCGTTTACGGAAACGTATGACGTGATTTCCGGGTATAAAGTCAAACGTAAGGATCCGTTTTACCGGATTGTGATGACGCGGGTGTTCAATACATTGGTCAATTTGTATTTCGGGACAAAGTTTAAGGATATTGACAGCGGCTTTAAGCTGATCCGGCGTGAAGCGATGCTGGATATCCTGCAGGACGACTGGATCTGTACGGATCTGATCTCGTTTGAAACGATGGTACGGCTTTCCTATCGCGGGTATCGGATTAAGGAGGTTCCGGTGCGGCACCGTCCCCGGGAAAACGGTCCGTCCAGAGGACTGCCTTTGAAAAAGATTCCCAAAGTGATTCGGATGGTGCTGTCCAATTTCGCCGCCGTCAAGAAAGACGCCAGAATCTGCGCGGCCAAAAGCAGAAAACAGGGGGACGAGAAATAATGATTATTACCAGAACCCCGTTTCGCATCAGCTTCGCGGGCGGCGGCAGCGATCTCCCGTCTTTTTACCGGCGGCACGAGGGCTGCGTACTGTCCACTACGATCAACAAGTATATGTATGTGATGATCCATCCTACTTTTAACCGGCTGGATACCGTGGTAAAATACAACCAGACCGAGACCGTGCAGGACATCCGCATGATACGCCACCCTATCGCCCGACAGCTTTTGCTGGACCATAAAGTATGTGGGGTCGAGATCGTCAGCACCGCCGACATCCCTTCCGGTACGGGCCTGTCCACCTCCAGCGCGTATACGGTGGGCCTGATCCACGCGCTGCATGCGTTTTCGGGCAAGTTCTGTTCGCAGGAGCGTATCGCCCGGGAGGCCTGCGAACTGGAAATTGAAAAGCTGGGAGAGCCCATCGGCAAGCAGGATCAGTACGGAACGGCCGTGGGCGGCATAAAGTTCATCCGTTTCTGTCAGGACGATTCCGTGGAAGTCGATCCGCTCCCCGTTTCCCGCAGGACGTTAGAGGAGCTTGACAACAATCTGCTGCTGTTTTATACGGGAATCACCCATTCGGCAGGAGAGATACTCAGAGAGCAAAACGCCAACCTGACAGGCGAACAGGAAAAGTTCCGGAATCTCGTCCGCATGACGGAGCTGGCGTACGAGATGCGGGACGCGCTGCTGCGGGCGGATCTGGACGGATTCGGCCATATCCTGAATGAAAACTGGCTGTTAAAACGCCGGCTGGCCAGTCAGATCTCCAATGATGTGATCGAGAAATACTACAGGCTGGCCCTGGATAACGGGGCGCTGGGCGGAAAGCTGCTGGGCGCGGGCGGCGGCGGGTTTTTGCTGTTTTATTGCCCGAAGGAGAAGCAGAAACGCCTGCGCAGCGCGCTGAGCGATCTGGTGGAGCTGCCCTTTCACATGGAGACCAGCGGCACGAAGGTAATCTATATCGGAGAAAAGGATTGGGACTGATGGAGAAAAAGAAAGAGATACTGATTTTGGGCGCCGGCCTTTCCGGCATTACCACAGCGTATTTTTTACAGGACGATCCGTCGATCGGCTCGATCACGCTTCTGGAAAAGGAAAGCGTTCCCGGGGGGCTTTGCCGCAGCATCCGAAAGGACGGATACCTTTACGATATCGGCCCGCACATCCTGTTCAGCAAGGATAAGGAAATGCTGGAGCTGATGCTGAGCGTGCTGGACGAAGGGCGCAACGATCTGGTGCGCAGCAACCAGATCCTGTACCAGGGACGGCGGATCCAGTATCCGTTTGAAAACGACCTGTCCAAGCTCCCGGAGAAGGATTTGAAATATTGCATCAACGCCTTTAATCATAATCCCTACGAGGCGTACGAAGCGGACAATATGATCCAGTTCTTCTTAAAGACCTTTGGCGAGGGCATCACCAATACCTATCTGCGTCCCTATAATGAAAAGATCTGGAAATATGATCCGGCTTTTATGAACACCAGTATGGTGGAGCGCATCCCCAAGCCGACACAGGAAGAGATCCGGCGCAGCGCCGCCGGAGAGACCGTGCAGGGGTATCTGCATCAGCTGTATTTTTCCTATCCGTCCCACGGCGGGATCCAGGCGGTTCCGGACGGCTTTTTGCGGCGCCTGAAGCCCGAAAAGTGCAGACTGGTATGCAATGCCTGCGTGGAATCGGTGGAACCGGCGGGAGAACGGTATCGTGTGACGGCGGGCGGACAGGTTTACAGTGCCGATGAGATCATTTCGACCATTCCGGTGCAGGCGCTGACGGAGGCGTACGCTTTGGCGACGCAGGAACTGAAAGAACATGTGGACAAGCTGCGTTATAATTCGATTCTCATCAGTTTCGTGCGGCTGCCCTATGACCTTTGCGGCGAGAACTTTGCGTTTATGATTCCGGATAAAAACGTCATCTTCCACCGTATCTCCAAGATGGATTTCCTGGGCGAGGCTTATCACCATGCGCCGCAGGAGGCGACCTATATGATCGAGGTGACCTACCGGAAAAACGATCAGGTAGACCGTCTGGACGACGCAGCGTTCCGGGATGCGATCTGTCAGGGACTGATAGAGATCGGTTTTGCGAGGCAAAAGGAGGATGTGGAATTTATTGATATCACCCGGTATCCGTACGCCTATGTGATTTATGATCTTTCCCATACCGACAATATGGCTTTTATACGCAGCTTTTATGAAAGCTGCGGGATCCGGCTGAACGGGCGTTTCGGCAACTTTGAATACTGGAATATGGACAGGATCCTGCGGGAAAGCCTGACGCTTTGCCAGAAGATTACACGGGAGGAATCGTAAAATGGATGTGAACAGTAAAAAACTGACCTTTGCAGCCGTATGCTACAGTTGGGCGGCGGTACTTATCTTCCTGTTTGGATGGCTGCGCTGGTATTGGGCGCTGGTCTCCATAGCCCTGTCTTTGGCAGCGCTGTACCGGTATAAAAGGGATCTGGACCGCCAGCCTGACAGAGAACCCCTCAGGGTAAAGAAAAGTGTGCTCGTCTTTCTGGGAGTGTCGATGCTGGTCTGGCTGCTGATAACAGGCAGCGGCGCTTTTTTCGTACAGGCTTTTGACTGGGAAAAACACAACGCCATTTTAAATGATCTGATCCAGCGGGACTGGCCGGTGTATTATCATAACGGCGAAGAAAACGCCATGCTGACTTATTATGTGGGGATGTATCTGATCCCGGCCCTTTTCGGCAAGATATTCCACAGTTTCCGTGCAGCGGAAATCGTCATGCTCTGCAATAACTGGATCGGCATGTGTTTGGCGGCGCTGCTTCTCCTGCGGCTTCTTGGAGCCCGCACGGCAAAAAAACAGATCGTCGCCATTTTGGTTTTTATGCTTTTTGGAACGGTAGCGTGGCCCGGTCAGAGTCTGTACGATGCGGTCAGAATCGCTTATCCGAATCATCTGTTTCAGTTAAAATGGGCTTTTCAGCAAACGATCGTTCCCTGGATTTTGACGGCTCTGTTTGTGGACAGCGAGGAAAAAAGCGAACACTATCTGTTTTTGGCGGCGCCCCTGCTGATTCATACCGTGTTTGGCCTTCTGGGAATCGCTCTTTTGATGTTGGGCCTTTTCGGCTGGCGCGTCGTGACGGAAAAGGATCCCTGGAAGTGCATAAAACGCGCGTTCAGCATCCCTAATCTGTGCGCTGCGGGAACCATGCTTGTTTTGTTTTTCTATCTGAGCGGAAATATCTTCAGCGAGAAACCGGAAATGGCGGGAATGGGGCTGTCCTGGATCGGAAGGGACAAAATGGCGATCTATCTGATTTTTATCACTACCTTCCTGTGCTATTCGGTGGTTATTTTCAGAGAGTACGAGAAAACCCCGCTGTATTATGTCACCAACGCGGTTTTGCTCTTTCTGCCCTTCTGGCGGGTGGGAATGTGGAACGATTTGTGCCAGCGCGCCTCGCTGCCGGCCATGTTTGTGCTGATGGTGCTGGTCCTCCGGGCGCTGTTTGCGTTTGTGCGGCGCGGGAGTACGGGCCGGACCGCCATACTGGTTCTTTTACTGGCTTTGGCCGCGTGGTTCCCGATTTTTATCGTTTTGCATCCCTATTATGATACTTATGCGGGAACGCCGCTTGTCAGCGTGGACGGCAGTTCCAGATACCCCGGCGAAAGCCTGGAAAAATATGTGTGCAGAGACGGAAGCGTCCGGGATGATCTGGCCTATAATTATTATACCTATGACTATGAAGACAGCGTGTTTGTAAAATATTTTGCGAGACACGAAAGAGAAGAATAAAAATGAACATTAACAGTAAAAAAGTAACGTTTGGCGCGGTTTGCTACTGTTGGATTGGGATTGTCGTTTTCCTGTTGGGCTGGGTGCGTTGGTACTGGGCGCTGCCTGCCGTTGCGGCGATTGTGTTCGGGCTTTATCAGTATGGACGGAATCTGTGGGGACAGCCTGCAGGAGAGCCGCTGTACGTCAGCCGGAAAATGCTCGTCTTTTTTGCGGCGGTGATGTTTTTCTGGCTGATCGTCAGCGGAAGCGGCGGATTGATCGGCCAGGCCGAGGCCGTGGACTGGACGAAACATAATCTGATCTTAAGCGACCTGGTCGCCTACGACTGGCCGGTATACTATCATAATGAGCAGGAAGACGCCATGCTGTCCTACTATGTGGCGCAGTATCTGGTTCCGGCTCTTTTCGGCAAGGTGTTTCACAGCCTACGCGCAGCGGAGCTTGCGATGCTTTGTTATAACTTTATCGGGCTTTTTCTGGCGGCGCTTCTGCTGTTGCGTCTTGTGAAGGCCGTTACGCCGAGCCGGCAGCTGGTTGCAATTTTCATTTTTGTATTCTTTGGCGTGGCGCTGTTTTTGGGAAAGGCGCTGTACGGCGCTACGGCCATAGGCAGCACGGATATGCCACCTTCCTTTGAAAACGGTTATTGGATTTCCAACCATATTCCGTTACAGTATCCGTATAATTATTCTCATCTGCGATGGGCTTTCCCCCAGACCATCACGCCGTGGATTGTGACCGCCCTGTTTGCACAAAACAAAGAAAAATACGAATATTATCTGCTGTGGGCCGCGCCGCTTCTGCTGCACGCCACGTTTCCGTTTTTGGGGATCGCGCTTTTCATGATCGGATATTTCGGCTTTTCAATGATTACCGGTAAGAATCCTCTTGCCTGCATCCGGAAGGCCTTCAGCCTGCCCAACATCTGTGCGGGGCTGGGAGGAATTTTGATTCCTCTTGTGTATCTCTACGGGAATTTCGGCGGCACAAAGCCTCCGATGACCGGGCTTACCATTATAAGATATGATGCAGATACGGTGCTGTATTTCTGTTTCTGCGCCTCTTTCCTGTGTTATTCGGTTGTTTTGTTTGACCGATACAAAAAGAATATTCTGTTTTATCTGGTAAACGGTATCTTACTGTTTCTGCCTTTTTTAAAAGGCGGCAGTTATAATGACCTTTGCATGCGCGCATCGGTTCCGGCCACTTTTCTTTTGATGGTCTTTTGCATCGACGGACTGTTTGCTTTTGCCAGGGACAAGCAGAAAACCGGACGCGCGGTGATTCTGGCCCTGCTGTTGTGCCTTGGCATGTATTATCCTGTTTTTTGCATGCAGGATGTGCTGCGGAATGATCCAGGAGGAAGAAGAATCGACAACCGCTGGCAAAGCCTGTCGGAATGGGCGTACAAAGACGGAAAGGTACCTGATGACTCCGCTTACAATTACTTTGCTTATGATTATACCTGGACTCATTTTTACAGGTGGTTTGCAAAAAAATAACGGTCGCCATGCAAAATAAAAAGGAGGCAGAAAATGAAGGCACTGGTCGCGGGAGGCGCGGGCTTTATCGGAAGTCATTTGGTGGACGAATTGCTCAAACAGGGGCATACAGTGGTATGCGTGGACAACTTTTTTATCGGGACGCGGGAAAACATCTCGCATTTGAAAGGAAATCCCGACTTTATCTTTTATGAGCAGGACCTGACGGAGTTAGAAAAGCTCAAACAGATTTTCCGGGCGGAAAAGCCGGATTACGTATTTCATATGGCGGCCAACTCGGATATTCAGGCCAGCGCCAACGATCCGACCATTGAATACGCCAATACGTATACGACCACGTTCCATCTGTTGGAATGTATGCGCCTATATGGGGTGAAAAGGCTGTTTTTCTGCTCTACAAGCGCGGTGTACGGAGACGCTCAGGGGCAGTACGTGGATGAAAATTATACGCCCATGCGCCCTATTTCCTATTATGGCGCGTGCAAACTGGGAAGCGAGGCGCTCATCAGCGCCTATTCCTATATGAACGACCTGCACGCGCTGGTCTTCCGTTTCCCCAATGTGATCGGGCCCCGTCTGACCCACGGGGTGATTTTCGATTTCATCCGGCGTCTGCAGGCGGATCCTGCGCAGCTGACCATTCTCGGAGATGGGACGCAGTGCAAGCCGTACGTGCATGTGCTGGATCTGGTGGCCTGTATCGCGCATCTGATGGACAACGTGCCGCAGGGCGTTTCGGTCTATAACGTGGGAGATATGAGCTTTAGTACCGTGACGCATATCGCCGAGCTTGTGGTACGCGGGATGGGACTGGAAAACGTAACATTTCATTATACCGGCGGACGGGGCGGCTGGAAGGGAGACGTGCCGGTCTTTGGGTATCGGCTTGAGAAGATACATGAGACAGGATGGAAGGCCAGCATGACCAGCGATGAGGCGGTAGCGCGTACCGTTGTGGAATTCTTAAAAAAGAAGGTGTGAACAGAAGATGCAGGCAGTGATCATGGCGGGCGGAAAGGGCACCCGCCTTCGCAGTATAACGGGGGATGAGATTCCAAAGCCCATGGCGACCGTTTCCGGGAAACCCATTTTGCAGTGGCAGGTGGAAACCCTGCGGGACCAGGGCGTCGACCGGATCCTTCTGGTGGTCGGTTATCAGGGACAGGTCATCGTCGATTATTTTGGAGACGGCGCTGACTTTGGCGTATCCATCACCTATTATCAGGAGAAGGAACCGCTCGGAACGGCAGGGGCGCTGCCCGCCTTGCTGCCGGAGCTGGAGCCGTTTTTTTTGCTGGTATTCGGCGATGTGATCTTTGATATCGATCTTTCCCGAATGACGGCGTTTCATAAAGAACATCAGGCGCTGGCGACTTTGTTTGTCCATCCCAACAGCCACCCGTTTGATTCCGATCTGATCCTGACGGATCCTTCCCATCGTGTCTGCGGCATCCACCGAAAAACCATGCCCCGAAATTTCTGGTACCCAAACTGTGTCAACGCGGGATTTTATCTGTTTGAAAAGGATGTTTTTGCCCGGATTCCCGCCGGGAAGAAATATGATCTGGAAAAGGATGTGCTGCTGCCGCTGATTAAGGAGGGACAGGCGGTCTATGCCTATCGTTCCCCGGAATATATCAAGGATGTGGGGACGCCGGACCGGATTCAAAAAGCACAGGAAGAACTTGACCGCGGGATCGTAAAAGCACGCTGTCTGAAAAACCGGCAGAAGTGCGTTTTCCTGGATCGGGACGGTACGATCAATCAGTATCGCGGGCTCATCAGCCGGGAAGAGGATCTGGCGCTGGAGCCCTGCGCGGCCCGGGCGATCCGTCTGCTCAATGAAGCCGGGTATCTGGTGATTGTCGTGACCAATCAGCCGGTGGTGGCGCGCGGGCTGTGCAGCATAGAGGATGTGGAGCGGATCCATAACAAGATGGAAACGCTTTTGGGTCTGGAAGGGGCGTATCTGGACGCGATTCGTTTCTGCCCGCATCATCCGGATAAGGGTTACCCGGAAGAAAATCCGCGCTATAAGATCCCCTGCACCTGCCGGAAACCCCAAACCGGCATGATCGACGACTGCCTGAAAAAATACAATATTGACCCGGAAAAAAGCTGGATGGTGGGCGATACCACCATGGATATCCGGACCGGTCTTAATGCGGGCCTGCATACCGCCCTGGTACGCACCGGAGAGGCGGGAAAGGACGGAAAATATCCCGTCCGTCCGCAGATGGTGGGAGACGATCTGCTTTCTGTCGCGCAAAACATCGTACAGGGCCGCGTCTGATATTTCAAACCTTCGGTATATTTAACAATAATTTCAAGTCTTCATATTTTGAGCATTGTTGGGAAAGGTACAAAAATAGAGAGAAAATGACGAAAAAAATTTTGTGTGTTATATGTATCATATCGGCTCTGCTGCTAGGGGGGGGGTATTTATATATCGCAGAGGCGGCCGGTCTATCTGGAGTATGAAACGGTAAATGATCAGAGAGATGCGATCTTTTGTATGAACAGTTCGCGGCAGGAGATCATTCAGACGTTTCATATGCCGTACAGCATTTTATACGGTATTGCTTTCAGCTCGGATCTTTATGACAGGGTCAATCATTCTATCTGGCAGTGTGCGGTTGTGGAGGCAAAAACCGGAAAAACTGTCTGCCGGAAAACCTTTTTGGGCAACGATGCGGGATATTATTTTCCGATTTTGAAATTCAACCATTCGGTGCCGGTAAAAAAAGGTGAGATTTATGAATTGCATTTGTGGCCGCAGAAGGTTTCAGAGCAGAGTGCGTTGGGATTCTTTTATTCTTTACAGGAAAGCGCGGAAGAGGAGCTGCTTTTGAACGGAAATCCTGTTTCAGGGCAGTTATGTTTTCGTATCTATGGAGGAGACGGTAGTTTCTGGTGGAGCGGGCTGGCGATATTGCTTTCCGCTTTTGTTGTACTTTTCGGATTACGGTTGTGCCGGCTTTTGGAGAAGGGGAAAAGCTGGCGCAAAGATCGTCTTTTAGGATGCATCCTGATTATTCTGTGTTCCTTCCTTATGTGGTCCGCTTTTTCTTCCCAGAATTTCTACGGTGATGAAACTGCCGCTATCATAGAGGGCATGATCCTGTCTGAAGGCGGCGTATTGTATCGGGATTGTGTCGAACAGCATATGCCGGTTGTGTCTTATCTGTGTGCCGTTTTTTCCTGGTTGGGAGCAGAGACGGTTCAGCAGTTTCGGCTTTCCTGGTATCTGTTTTTGTCCGTAATATGGGGCGGCCTGTACTGGCGGCATGCGATGCGGTTTGGGAAAAGGCTGTTTTTTCTTCCTTTTTTGTATGCGCTGCTAGTTCCATCCGGAGTGGTTCCTTACGGATATGTATTATTGGGGGACGGAATTCAGGGAATTTGCATGATTGCCCTCTTTTTGGAATTCCTTCGATATTGGGAGGATCAAAAATTGGACTGGGGACGGTCTGCTGTTTTGGCAGCATGTATCCTGGGATGTGTCGGTACAGAGTTCATAAGTCTTTATGTGCTTTTCGCCGTTTTTTTGTTTGCTCTTTGCCGGGAGATCGGCTGCTGGAAAAGGCGGGGTTTTTACGTTCGGAATCTAATCGAAAGATATTATAAAATTGCGGTATTGATTCTGGTCCCGGTTCTGATTGCCTGTATTTATTTTGCGGCGAACCACGCTCTGAGAGAGATGTATGAACAAGCGTATCGCTTTAATGTGGATATTTATTCCCAATATGTTGCGGACGGACTTGGGAACAATAAGATTGCGCCGTTTATATTAGGATTTCAGCAGTATTTTGGTTGTTTCACAGCGCATCTGAAACAGGTTCTGTCGGGGCAGGCTGAGGTATCGGCATTTGTCCGACTGGCTCTGATGTTCGGAACCGGTTTTTCTGTTTTTTCGCTGTTTCGGACAAAAAAGTATGGGGTTGCCGCTTGCCTGGGGATTTGTATTTGCCTTTGTTCTATTCGGATTATGGAAGAACCGTCATATCTTTCCGGAGTATGGTATTCTTTTCACGGACAGCCTGCCTGGGGACTTATGATCCTGACCAATGCGCTTTATTTGAGGCCTTCCGTTGTGAAAGGCGGGAAATTGATGACCTGGGGTGTTTTATTTACGGCGGTGGGAATCTTTGTTACATCTTTCTGCAGTTTTTGTTTGCAGCCGCAATCGGCGGTCGGGGAACTGGAGCATGCGGTAGTGGAACTGACGGATGCCGGTGAGGCTGTTTTTATGGATGCCTATGAAACCGTTTCTCCTTATCTGTTGTACAAAAAGCGTTATCCGGTCAACCGTCTGCTTTGGATGTTTCCATGGTATCTGGATCGCTATGAACAGCAAACGATAGACGATTTAAATACAGGGCTGCCCAGGATTGTTATTTTTGATGAATCAAGGCAGGTATGGGAATATCAGGATTATTTCGGCGCTCTGCCGGATGCGCTGCGGAAAAAATATATACGGTTTTCGGATAATGAAGAAGAAGGATGGCCGTATCGGATATGGATGCTGACGAACCCGGACGGCTGAGGTTTTCTCTGCAAAAGGAAGGGTCGGTATCCGTATAGCAGGAAGAAAATTGGTTTTCTGTATTGAAAAATCAGGGCTTCCTTGTTATATTTAACTATGATTTTGAAATTGCGAAGAAGGGCACGGAACCAGTTTATGAAGGATAATACAAAAATGGAAAAGAAAATGAGGAAGAAACCGTGGAACTGGTTTTTGTGGATCGTTGTCCTCATTTGCCTGGGCGGCGGTTATTACCTGTCGCGGACAAAACCGGTTTATCTGGAATATAAAACGGTAAACGACGAGAAGGAAGATACGTTTATCCTTGACGACACGCAGCAGGAAATTGTACAGACCTTTCGTATGCCGTATCATATTCTGTCCGGCGTTCATTTTTTTACGGATGATCGTGGGAAAGACAATAATTCTACCTGGCAGTGCACGGTCATAGAAGCGGACACACAAAAGACAGTTGCCTCCATGACTTTTTTGGGAGATGAAAATGGTTCCGATTTTCCGATTCCGAGGTTTTCGCATCCTGTGCCGGTAAAAAAGGGCGCGATCTATGAGCTGCATTTGCGGGCATTGTCCGTATCCCAACAGACTGCGCCGGGATTTTTTTATACGAAAAATGAGGGATCGGATGGACCGCTGACTCTAAACGGAAAATCAGTGGGCGGTCAGTTGTGCTTCGAGATCTATGGGGGAGACGGCAGTTTTTGGTGGCTGGGCTTTTCCGGCGTGCTGGCCATTTTGCTGTATGCTTTTTTGCGGCGCCTGAAAAGGCTTGCTCTTGAAAGGGCGGACTGGCGCGGCGACCGCCTGCTTTGCAGTTTGGCGCTTACGCTGCTCACCTTTCTTATGTGGTCCGCGTTTTCTCTGTTTGAGGCGCATACGGATGAGATCGCAGCAATGCTGGAAGGAATGATCGTTGCAAAGGGCGGCATCTTGTACAGGGACTGTATTGAACAGCATATGCCGATCATATCCTATTTGTATGGGTTTTTCACCCTGCTGGGAGCAAAGAACATCGTGCAGTACCGGCTTTCCTGGTATTTGCTTATATCCGTGGCCTGGGGTGGACTGTACTGGCGTCATGCAGAACGATTCGGAAAAAGGATGTTTATTCTTCCCCTGCTGCAGGCTTTGCTGATTCCGTCCGGGATACTTCCCGAAGGATATTTATTGATGGGGGATATGATCTTTGCAAACTGCATAATCCTGCTTTTCCTGGAATTTATTCGATATTGGGAGGACGGAAAGCTGGGATGGGGACGTTCCGTTATTCTGGCGATTTCTGTCTTAGGATGTATTGGAACGGAATTTCTCAGTCTGTATGCGCTCTTTATCGTTTTTCTTTTTGGCTTGTATCGGGAAATCCGGTATTGGAAACAGACAGGCCTGCACCTTCGTAGTTTTCTGGAAAGATACTATAAACTTGTCGTTTGTATTTTTGGCCCGGTACTGATTGCATGTATTTATTTTAAGGCAAACCATGCCCTGCGGGATATGTATGAACAGGTGTACCGATTCAATACGGAAGTATATCCTCTGTACTGCGGCGGATTGGGCAACAATAAGATCGCGCCGTTTCTGCAGGGGATCAGGAACTGCTTTTATTTTATTCAGGTTCAAACGGAGCGGATCTTTTCTGCCCAATCGGATCTGGCGGGCGTCCTGCGGCTGGCAGTTTTGTTGGGCGCCGGATTGTCCCTGAAGAGATTGATCGGGCAAAAAAAATATGGGATCGCCGTCTGTTTGGGACTTTGTATTTGCGCCTGTGCCGTCAGGCTGATTAATGACCAGATGACGGTTTCTCTGCATGGTCAGCCGGCATGGCATTTAATGGTTCTGACAAATGTGTTATTTCTGAAGCCCGTTTCTGCGAAACCGGAAAAGATAGCGGCGGGGCTTTTCGGAATTATGTCCCTGGGAATCTATGCGGCAACTTTTTTCAACCTGTTGCTGCAGCCGCAGCCCGTAGTGAATGAGGTTGAGCATGCGGTAGTGGAGTTGACAGAGGAAGGAGAACCTGTTTTTCTGGATGCTCTTGCTGTGGAATCACCATATTTACTTTACAGGGACCGGTATCCGGTGAATCGGCTGCTTTGGATGATGCCATGGTACATGGATCGATACGAAGAAATCGCCGTAGATGATCTGAACGAGAAGCTGCCCGGAATTGTTATTTTTGATGAGTCAAGACCAAGCTGGATATATGAACACTATTACAGTGCTCTGCCGGATGCATTGCGCAAAAAGTATACTCGGTTTTCTGATAATGAAGAAGAGGGATGGCCGTATCGGATTTGGATACTGACAAATCCGAACGGTTAAGGACAGAAAAGTTGCGGAAGATTTGATGATACTTCAGAGGACGTTACAGAAAGAAAAAGGAATCCGGTGATCAACTGGCATTTTGCATATCAAATTTGTGGATAACCGAGGGGGAGCAGGGATCCCCCTCCTTTTTTGCGGCAAATTCGAGGATTTGACAATGAAACAGACTATTTTCTCATCCGGCAGATACGGATGAGCTGATGATTCTTTCACGGGCCGTTTTTCATTGACCGCCTCCCGTATTTTCTCCGCAGAAAGCGTCCGGACAGGGGAATCCGGAAAAAGGCCGCATGAGAATCAAAAAAAGAGATGAAATCCGGGGGGTAAAATGGTATAATATAAACGAGTGTGTATCGGATGGATTCTGAAGAAGAAAAGGAACAGGATAAAATGAAAGTCGTAATCTTAGCCGGCGGGTTCGGCACACGGATCTCAGAGGAATCTCAGTTTAAGCCAAAGCCGATGGTGGAGCTGGGCGGCAAGCCGATTCTGTGGCATATCATGAAGCTGTACAGCCATTACGGGTTTCATGAGTTTGTGATCTGCGCCGGGTATAAGCAGCATGTCATCAAAGAGTATTTTGCCAATTATTACCTGCATACATCGGATATCACGTATGATTTCACCGACGGCCGGGGAGAGATGATCGTGCATCACAGCACGCCCGAGCCGTGGAAGGTGACTATTGTGGATACGGGGCTGCACACGCAGACCGGCGGCCGGGTCAGGCGGGTCCGCGATTATCTTGACGGGGAGCCTTTTTTGCTGACGTACGGAGACGGGATCGCGGATCTGGACATCGGCAGGCTGGTGGCGTTCCATCAGTCCCATGGCAAAACCATCACCATGTCCGCTTACAATGCCGGCCAGCGTTTCGGCGTGCTGGATATCGGAAAGGACGGACAGATCCGGGAATTTCGGGAGAAGACGCAGGGAGACGGCAACATGATCAACATCGGGTTTATGGTCTGTCAGCCGGAATTTATTGATTATATCGACGGGGACGACACGGTGCTGGAGCGCGAGCCCATGGAGCGGGCCGCCGCAGACGGCGAACTCATGGCGTATAAGCATGAAGGCTTCTGGCAGTGTATGGATACCCTGCGCGAAAAAGAACAGTTGGAAAAGCTCTGGAATACCGGGCGGGCGCCCTGGAAAGTATGGGAGGACTGATGGGAACGGCGGATTTGGAATTTTTCAGGGGAAAGCGGATATTTGTGACCGGGCATACCGGTTTTAAGGGATCCTGGCTGTGCCGGATCCTGACGAACGCGGGCGCTTTGGTCACCGGATACAGCCTTGCGCCGCCGGAAGAGGACAATCTGTATTGTCTGGCCGGTCTGGAGACAAGAATGTCCTCTGTGATCGGCGACGTACGGGACTTTGCTTCCCTGAAAACGGCTTTCGACGCCAGCCGTCCGCAGATCGTTCTCCATCTTGCCGCGCAGCCCATCGTCCGGGACAGTTACCGGGACCCCGCCTATACTTACGGGGTCAACGTCATGGGAACGGTGAATCTGCTGGAGTGCGTCCGTCAGAGTTCCTGTGTGCGCAGCTTTTTAAACGTCACCACCGATAAAGTATATCTGAACGACGAACGGCAGGCAGGATACCGGGAGGAGGATCCGCTGGACGGCTACGATCCGTATTCCAATTCCAAATCCTGTGCGGAGCTGATTACGCACAGTTACCAGAAAAGCTTTTTTACCGCCTCCGGACCGGCCGTTTCCACCGCGCGGGCGGGAAACGTCATCGGCGGCGGGGACTTTGCCCACGACCGTATCCTGCCCGACTGTGTCCGTGCGGCCAGGGCCGGCCGGCCCGTGATGGTGCGCAATCCCCATTCCATCCGTCCTTATCAGCATGTGCTGGAGCCGCTGTTTGCGTATCTGCTGATCGCCCGACGGCAGTATGAGGATCCGTCCCTGGCCGGCTGGTACAACGTGGGTCCCGACGAATGTGACTGTATCACCACAGGGGAACTGGTGGATCTGTTCTGCCGCTTCTGGAAGGACGGCGCGTCCCGGTGCGACCGGGCCCAGGAAGGCGCTCCCCATGAGGCGAATTCTCTCAGGCTGGACTGCGCCCGGATCAAATCCGTTTTCGGCTGGGCGCCCCGGTGGCATATTGATGAGGCCGTACAAAAGACGGTGGAGTGGGAAAAGGTGAGAAACGCCGGAGGAGACGTGGCCGCCGAAATGGACCGGCAGATCGTTGCATACGGAAAGGAGACGGCATGAGAACAGCCATTGTTTCCGGGGCCAACGGCTTTGTGGGAAGCGCGCTGGTACGGGAGCTTTTAAAGGAAAATTATGGCGTTATCGCGCTGGATCAGGAAGGGCACTGTGAGAATCTTCCCGACGATGCGCGCCTTGTTTTTGTCCCCTGCGATCTTTCCGAAACGGCGCGGCTGCCGGACAGGATCGCGGCAGCGGAATACGACTTCTTCTTCCATTTTGCCTGGGTGGGGAGCGCGGGGCCAAAAAGGGCCGATACCGCGGTTCAGCTGCAGAATGCGCAGTGGACGGTGGACGCCCTGCGGGCAGCCAAAAAGCTGGGCTGCCGGCGTTTTCTGTGCGCCGGGAGCATCATGGAGCAGGAGGCGATGGCGGCGGCCTGGACGCAGGGCAACAGACCCGGTCCGGGATATATTTACGGCGGCGGGAAACTGATTGCGCACATGATGTGTATGTCCGTGGCGGCCCAGATCGGTATCGACCTGGTCTGGCCGCAGATCACCAACGCCTACGGCGTGGGGGAAAGAAGCCCCCGTCTGGTAAACACCACGCTGCAAAAGTGCATCCGTGGGCAGATCCCTTCCTTTACCGCCGGCACGCAGAATTATGATTTTGTTTATATCGACGATGTGGCCCGCGCCTTTTTACAGATCGCCCAAAAAGGCAAGCCCTTTCATTCCTATCTGATCGGCAGCGGACAAGCCCGCCCGCTGCGGGAATTTCTGCTGGAAATGAAGGAAGCCGTGGCGCCGGATCTGGATTTTTCTTTCGGAAGCGTCCCGTTTACGGGCATCAGCCTTCCCAGGGAAGTGTTTGATACGTCCGCTACGGAGGAAGACACGGGCTTTCGGGCCGGGATCGGGTTTGCCGATGGCTGCCGGCGGACGATGGCGTGGCTGAAGACGCTGGAAGGAGAACAGACATGAACGTCTGGGGAAAATGAGAGGCTGCTATGGTAATTGTTGGGATGTCGGGAGGTCTGGGGAACCAGATGTTCCAATTCGCGCTTTATGAGAAACTGAGACATTTGGGAAAGGACGTATATTTGGATCGCAGTGCATTTGAAACAGGATGGAGTCCCTGCGATTTTGCACTGGACCCGTTTGGGATATCCTATCGCACCGCTGAAAAGAAAGACGTTTACAGATTGTCGGAACGTTCCTTCCATCCTGCCGATAAGCTCCGGCGCAGGCTGTTCGGAGCCAGAAAGAGCTATTATACGGAAGATATCCCCAAAGGGTATCAGCCGGAGATCCTGTCAATGGAAAATGTGTATCTGGACGGTTATTGGCAATGCGAAAAATACTTTCTGGATATCAGAGATGAGATTGTGAGGGATTTTTCTTTTCCGGGTGCGGTCAGCGCATCGGCGAAAGCGTGGGAAAAGCGGATCGACAGCGGGCTTTCGGTCAGCGTCCATATACGAAGAGGGGATTATCTTACCCCCGGCAATGCCAGGGTCTACGGAGGGATCTGTACGCTCGCATACTATAGGAAAGCGATGGAATGGTGCCGTCGGAAGTTTGACGCGCCGGTCTTTTATATTTTTACAAACGACGGTCCCTGGTGCGAGTCAAATTTTTCCGACGCGGATATCAGGATCATCCCGCAGCAGGAGGGACGCGGGGACTATGAGGATATGTACCTGATGACCCGTTGTGCCCATCATATTGTTGCGAACAGCAGTTTTAGCTGGTGGGGTGCATGGTTGGGGCAAAACCCGGGGAAATGCGTATTGGCTCCCGAAAGGTGGTTTGCACATCTTCCGGTTTCCGATGCGATATGCGATACATGGATACGGGTGGCCGGCTAGAAAAATGTTGCGAAACAGAAGGGCGCATTTTATAATATTTGATGCAAATCATTATAAGGGAATGTTCTTTTATAAGGATATTGAAAGGATACGGGAGATAGATGCTATACAAATTCAACTATGTTCTCAAAAAAAAGGAGAAGATCAAATTATTGGTATTGACAGTGATGATGCTGATCGGAAGCGCATTGGAATTGCTGGCAGTTGCCGTATTTGAGCCTTTTACAAAGGTACTGATGCAAACGCCTATTAACCCTGATGACCATCTTCTGCTTTTTATATTTGATTATTTTCACTTTTCAGGAATAGAGGGATATTTGATTTTTTTTGCAGCGGTCATCGGTGTTGTTTATCTGATTAAGAATGTATACCTGGGGATACTGCAGAATGCGATTCTTTCATTCTCTTATAAGATGAGGATGGATCTTGCGGTGAAATTGCTCGTAACGTATATGAATGAACCATATACGTTTCATCTTTCTAAAAATATAGCGGAAATGCAAAGAAGCCTGCAGACGGATACCACCCAGTTCATGATGTTCGTTAATTCCATTCTTCAGATGATGGTTGAAGTGGCAGTCTGTATCGTACTTGGCCTGTATTTGTTCCATACAAGCCATTCGATTACTTTGATTATTGTTGGCCTTTTATTATTCTGCGTGGGGATATTCGGCATGGTATCCAAAAAGGTGTCCTATCGTATCGGACAGCAGAATGAGGCCTATAATGCCAAGCTTTTCCAATGGATCAACCAGTCGCTGAGTGGGATCAAAGAAGTTAAAATATTGCAGAGAGAGAATTACTTTATCGATGCATACAGTTCCAACTATAAGAAATTGATCAAAGGGGCCAAACTGAACGAATTGCTGGCTGCGATTCCCAAATATATTATCGAATCCGTATGTATGATCGGGCTTTTGGCAGCAATTGTCATAAAACTTTTGTTTGGACATGGGGAACTGTCAACGTTTATTCCGCAGCTTACGGCCTTTGCGATCTCGGCGATCCGCCTGCTGCCTTCTGTGGGAAAGATTAATGCGTATCTCAACAACATTATGTACAGCAGAGCATCCCTGGATATGATTTACGATGATCTAAAGGAGATAGAGGGGAACCAGCCCATCTGCAAAAAACCAAAAGATACGGGCTTACAGGAGTGGCAATTACGTGAAGGAATTTATTTGGAAAATGTCTCTTATCACTATCCTGATACAGAAATTGAGGTATTACAACACATAAATTTATTCATTCCAAAAGGAAAAGCGGTAGCCCTGATCGGAGCGTCAGGCGCCGGGAAAACCACATTGGCGGATATCATCCTTGGCCTGCTTCCGCCTGTAGAGGGCAGGATATTGATGGATGATAAAAATATTTATGATAATCTGGAGATATGGAGGAAAAAATTGGGGTATATTCCTCAGAATATTTATTTATCTGACGATACGATCAGAAACAACATTGCTTTTGGAGTCCGCGAGGAAGAGATTGACGATCGGGCAATCTGGAACGCTTTGGAAAAAGCCCAGCTCAAAAAATTTGTGGAGGAACTGGAAAACGGTCTGGATACCTATGTGGGAGACCGGGGAGTGCGATTATCAGGGGGTCAGCGTCAGAGGATCGGAATCGCGAGGGCCTTGTATCATGATCCGGAAGTGATCGTTTTGGATGAGGCTACCTCAGCCTTGGATAACGAAACGGAAACTGCGGTGATGGAATCTATAGAAAATCTGCATGGTATGAAGACAATGATCATGATTGCGCACAGATTGACTACAATAAAAAAGGCTGATCTGTTTTATGAGGTTTCAAATGGAACTTTGGTGAAAAGAGACAGAACAGATATTTTTCAGTGAAGGGGATAAGGCTTTAGAAAGGTGTGGAGAAAGAAGAAAAATGACAAGTCGGTGGAAATTTCAGGAAACACAGATCGCAGGACTTTTTGAAATTGATTTTTTCCGGGCTGACGATGTGAGAGGTTCTTTTGTCAAGGACTATTCCAAAGAAGTCTTTGAAAATAACGGAATCCGGCATGATCTAAAGGAAGTATTTTATACAATCAGCCATAAAGGGGTGATACGGGCCCTGCATTTTCAACGCGTCAAACAACAGTCGAAGCTGGTGCGGTGCGTTTCGGGTCATGTGTGGGATGTGGTGGTGGATCTGCGTAAGGACAGTCCGACCCATAAAAGCTGGGTCGCCTTTGAGTTATACGGGGAAAAGACCAAAGAAATTCTGATACCGGCAGGCTGCGCTCACGGGTATCTGGTGCTGGAGGATTCTGTTGTTTCCTATAAATGTTCAGAATTGTTTTTTGCACAGTACGATGACGGAATTCTTTGGGATGATCCGGATATCGGGATAGAGTGGCCGTTAGAGCGGGTCGGCGGACGCGATAAGATCATACTCGCGCCAAAAGACCAGTCATTACAAACCTACCGAGAATTTATGGAGGCATATGGCGGATTTTAAAAACCGGGAAGGGTATCAGGGATGAAGACGATTACGGTGGTAGTGCCGACTTATAATGAAGAGGCGAATATCATGAAGCTCTATCAGCGGACGAAAAAGGTGTTTGCCGAGCAGTTGCCTGATTATATTTGCAATATTCAGTTTATTGATAACGCCTCCAAAGATGGGACGAGGGCATTGATCCGGGAACTTTGCAGGAAGGATAAAACCGTTACGGCTATTTTCAATGCCACAAACTTCGGGTTTGTGCGTTCTCAGTTTTATGGCCTTTCTCAGGCCATGGGAGATTGCGCCATAATGCTCTGCGCCGATATGCAGGATCCGCCGGAAGTGATTCCACAGTTTGTGAAAGAATGGGAAAACGGTTATAAAATTGTGGTGGGGATTAAAAATAAGAGCCGGGAGAATCCGTTTATTTACCATGCGCGGGGATTATATTATAAACTGATTCGCAAAATTGCCAATATTGATCATATCAACCAGTTTGACGGCTTTGGTTTGTATGATAAAGCATTTATCAATGTTTTGAAGGATATGCGCGATCCGCTGCCCTATCTGCGGGGGATTGTTTCAGAACTGGGATTTGAACGGAAAGAGATTCTCTACATGCAGGATCGGCGCAGGGATGGAAAAAGTAAAGAACTTCATTTTTTGTCGTTATATGATCTTTCCATGCTGGGGATTACCAGTTATTCGAAAGTCCTGATGCATATCTGTACTCTGTTGGGGGCATTTGTTTCCGGCTGTTCCATGCTTGTGGCGATCTATGTATTGATCAAGAAACTTTTCTTTTGGGATTTGTATGAAATGGGAGGTGCGGCTGTTCAGGTGGGGATCTTCTTTTTGGGTTCTCTGCAGTTGTTTTTTATCGGGTTTATCGGAGAATATATTGTCAATATGAATATCCGAATTATGCAGCATCCGATGGTGGTAGAAGAAGAAAGGATCAATTTCGGTACAGAGAAAGGGAAATAATAAAAATGTCGGTTATCAGTATGCTGGTGAAAGCAAGGGATAAGATTCGCAATTATCCTAAAATTATTAAAAAAAGAAGCCGCAAATATACATTTGAGGATCGGAGGAAAAACAGCGCGCATTTGATATATGTTTTGTCAGGGTATAAGGCCGAATTATGGACGAATGTATTTGGAAGATTGCGCGAGGCCGCACCGGAGGAATATGATTTTTGTATTGTTTCGGCCGGAAAATACGTTAAAGAACTATCGGAACTCGCAGCGAATAACGGTTGGTCTTATCTGGCGACAGTCGCCAATAATGTGCCGTATATACAAAATCTGGTTATAGAATTGCATCCAAATGCCCGATATATCTGGAAATTTGATGAAGATATGTATATTTATCGTGATTATTTCAAAGATATGTTCCTGACCTATCAAAAGGCAAATGACGAGCTCAATTATCGGATATGTTTTACCGCTCCGCTGATTCCGATAAATAGTTATGGGTTTGTGAAGTTTTTAAAAGAGATTGGTAAACTGGAAGAATATGAAAATATTTTTTTGGGAGGGCATAAAGCGGTTATTGGAGATTCAAAAGGGAAATATAGCGGCGTCTTATGGACCGCGGACGCGCAAAAATATATCTGGGATGTTACCGGGAATTTTGATGATATGGCCCGGAAAATCCAAAAAAACCAGATAGGTTATACAATTTGCCCGGTAAGATTCAGTATAGGCGCTATCATGTTTAGGAGAGATATGTGGAAGGAAATGGAGGGATTTTCGGAAACATATGCGCATCATTACAATGATGGCGAGGATGAAGTTACGATAAATCTGAATTGTATGAAGAATGCAAGAGTTATCGTGTGTTGCGATAATGTACTTGCCGCGCATTTTTCGTTTGGAGGAGTTTATGACGCCGTATTGGAACATTTAAGAAAACAGAATTATCTGGAGAGAAAAAATGGAGTGTAAATATAAAGTTGCGTGGATCCCCTGGTCAAGTTCCCTGGTCAACGATTGTATTTTCAGAGGCGATGAGAACGACTACCATGTAAAAATTGCCAGCGAATGTCAAAAAACAGGAATAGAAATCCATACAATCGATATGTATGAAGATTTGAATAAGGTTGATGCGTTTCTCTTTTCTGTGATTGATTATAAATACTTACTTCTGTTGGACGAAAAGGGATTACTTTCTAAAACGATATATTTTTCGGGGGAGCCGCCTGTCGTTGAACCTCTCAATTCCCGAGAGGGGTATGAAGTTCTGAAAAAATATTTTGCCAACATTATGACATGGGATAAAAATCTTGTCGACAATGTCAGGATTTTTCACAGAAACATACCTTATTTCTTTATTGAAAGATATGGAAACCCGAAGGGCCCCCAAAAGCTTCTTGTAAATATGTCGGGAAATAAACATTCTGAGCACCCGTTGGAATTATACAGTACCAGGGAAGAAATTGTCAGCTGGTTTGAAAAAAACCATTTGGATCAAATAGAATTATATGGTCCCGGATGGGATATAAAAACACATCCGTCCTGGAAAGGATGCGCGGAAGACAAATATGAAGTATATCATAATTTTAAATTTGCCCTGGCGCTGGAAAACACACATGGAGTAAGCGGATATTTGTCAGAAAAACTGCCGGATTGCCTGTGCGCCGGAATTGTTCCGGTATATTGGGGACCGGTAAACATAGATGAGTTTGTGCCATCTTCCTGCTATATAGACTATAGCAGATTTTCCAATCCCGAGGAACTTTATGACTATTTGGCCAATATGCCTGAGCGCGAATATTTGAATTATTTAAAGGAAATAGATCAATTTTTAAAAAGTGAAAAGAGCGAATTGTTCAGTCATAAGTATTTGGCAAAATGTATATGGAACGTCATTGAAAAAGGATATAAAGAAGATCTAAAATTGAGCCTTCATAGTAAAATTCGGTTCAAGATGAAGGTGGATTTACAACTGCTGTATCATCGTATGATAGATGTGAAGCACAGGCTGCTTGGCAATCTCAAAAAAGACCGGATAGGAAGACCGGATCGATAAAACGCGGCGTGCGAGGTCTATGGAGTTTATGCGAAACGATAAAATTGAGGAAGGAACGGGGAGCGGCTGAACCATGGTATTTCATTCCATCAATTATCTGTTCTTTTTTGCGGCGTTCGTCCTGATCTATTATCTGGTCCCGCCCCGGTACCGGTACGTACCGCTGCTTTTGGGAAGCTATTTCTTTTATGCCTGTCAGGGCGCTGCGTTTATCGGGTTCCTTTTGTATATCACCCTTGTCACTTATCTGGCCGCCCTGGCTGCGCGCCGGTTTTTGGGAAAAGGAAAGAGCCGGGTGCTGACGGCGGTTTCCGCCTGTCTGACCCTGGCGCCGCTTCTCTTTTTGAAAGGGACGAAAGCAGCCGTACCGGTGGGCCTTTCCTTTTATACGTTTCAGGCGCTGGGGTATGTGTTTGATGTGGAGCGGGGAAAGACGCCGGTGGAAAAGAATCTGCCCAGGTATGCGGCGTTTGTTTCTTTTTTCCCGAATCTGCTTTCCGGCCCCATCGAGAGGGCGGATCGTCTTTTAACGCAGATCCGGAAAGGGGCCGTATGGAATCTGGAAAAGGTCCGGCGGGGTCTTTTGGAAATTGCCTGGGGGCTTTTTTTAAAAGTCGTCTGTGCCAATCACATTTCGCAGGCGGTGGATCCCATATTCGATCATTTCTCCAACTACAGAGGGATCGAGTTTGCGATTGCCACCGGATTGTTCGCAATCCAGATCTACTGCGACTTTGCGGGATATTCCCTGATGGCGATCGGAAGCGCCCGGGTGCTGTCCATCGATCTGGCGGATAATTTCCGTCTTCCGTACTTTTCCGATTCCACGGGAGAGTTCTGGAGAAGATGGCACATCTCCCTGACCGGCTGGTTTCGGGATTATCTGTATATTCCGTTGGGCGGGAACCGAAAAGGGACGTTTCGCAAATATCTCAATACGATGATTGTATTTGTGGTCAGCGGTCTGTGGCACGGCGTCAGTTGGGGATTTGTTTTCTGGGGTGCCTTAAACGGCCTGTTTGTGGTCCTGGGGGATTTGAAAAAGAAGCTCCGGAAAACAAAGAGAGTTCCCCGCGTGGTTTCTGTCCTCCTTACGTTTGTGCTGGTGGATTATGCCTGGCTGTTTTTCCGGGCGGACAGCCTGAGACAGGGATTTGCCATGACAAAGGCGATGCTGGTAAACTTCTATCCGGCGGGCCTGTCGGGTGCAGATGTGATAAGGGAATTTGGCGGTACGCCGGCGGTTCTGTTTCTGGCGGCGATTCTGCTTTTCCTTTTCCTTGTGGATTTTTTGCAGGATAAGACGGGCGATCTGATCGGAAGGATTTTTCGCCTGCCTTTGGCGGCGCGTTGGGGAATTTATCTGGGCCTTTTGTTTTTGATCATTGTTTTTGGAATTTACGGGTATTCGTATGAGCAGACGCAGTTCATCTATTTCGATTTCTGACTTTACTTTTTTCCTAAAGTGTATTATTTTGTTGGTGATCCTTTTTCTGTTCTGTTTTGAGGGGATTATGCCGCAGTATCGGTACGGTTTTAACGCCGCGATACTGGATAAGACAAAACGGGCGGAAGAAATCTCATCCCCCAAGATCATCCTCTGCGGCAATTCCAATCTGGTTTTCGGGATCGATTCTGCCGAAATGGAAGAAAAGCTGGGGATGCCGGTGGTGAACATGGGCCTGCATGCAGGGCTTGGCAATGCCTTTTTGGACCGGATCGCGCCTTATTATGTAAAGGAAGGGGATCTGGTGATCTACTGTCATACAGAATATGCGGACGACGACAGGATCCTAAACGAACAGCTGGCCTGGATCACGCTGGAAAATCATTTTTCGCTCTGGAAGTTTTTGCGGCCGAAGGATATTCCGGGGATGATCAAGGCGTATCCCACTTATCTGAAAGGGTGCATTGACCTGTGGCTGGCAGGAGAGGGAAATCAGAAAACCGGAGAGGCGTATTCCCGGGAATATTTCAATTCCTATGGAGACAACGTCTTTCCGCGCCGCGAGCAGCAGATGGAATTTCAGGAGGGACAGATCCAGGTGCCGGTCATAAACGATCTTTGCGTAGACCGGATGAACAGGATTGAGGCGCAGATCCGGGAAAAGGGCGGGACTATGCTGGTGGCCGCCTATCCCGTGGTAGACTGCGCGTACACGCCGCCCAGGGAAGAATACGACGCGTTCTGGAACCGGCTCAAAGAGGCGCTTTCGTGCGAGGTCATATCGGAGATCAACGATTACCGGCTGGATGAAACCTGCTTTTTCGATTCCGCTTATCACCTCAACGACCGGGGGGTCAGCCTGCGGACGAGGCAGTTGATTTCGGATATCCAAAACTGGAGGCGCGGCAAAGGAAAAGCGGAGGAGGATTTTTATGAATCTGAGAACAATGTGGAAGGATAAGCGGGAAAGGACGGGCCTGGTGCTGGCGGCGGCGGTTTTAGGCGTCAGTCTGATCTTTTTTTACAGCTTTATCTATAACGACATTCTGGAGAC
>CANQUI010000002.1 GCA_947626995.1 uncultured Eisenbergiella sp.
CTTGGTTCATAGGAACGCAAGAATGACCTTGACTGCGGAACTGGCAAAGCTGAACGCAGAATATGAGCGCGACGGCGCTTTCGTGGTCATCTATGGCCGACGCAGAGTTGGCAAAACAACGCTGATTAAAGAGTTCCTGAAAAAGAAAACAGCCTTCTATTTCCTTGCAACGGAAGAGTTGGAATCTCAGAGTATGAAACGTCTGGCCGGCGTCGTTGCACGTACAACGAAAAACTCATTCCTGCAGAAAGCGTCATTTACGGATTGGCTGGATCTGTTCCGGGTGATTGCAGACTATAAACCGGAAGAAAAGAAAGTGCTGGTTATTGATGAGTTTCCGTACATGGTAAAAACCAATCCGGCTTTCCCTTCTATTTTGCAGAACGCTTGGGATGAAATCCTGAAAGACAGCAATGTGATGCTGATCCTGTCCGGTTCTTTAATCGGTATGATGCAGAAACACGCTCTGTCCTATGACAGTCCCCTGTATGGGCGCAGAACGTCACAGATGCGTCTGGTTCCGCTGCTGTTTACGGATATATATGCCGTTCAAAAAATGCCGTTTGAACAGGCGGTGGAACAGTACGCTGTGACGGGCGGCGTTCCCAAGTATCTGGAGTTTTTCGAGGATGGTCGGGGACTGGAAGAACAGCTCAAAGATGCGGTTTTGTCCAAAAGTGGGTTTTTGTATGAGGAACCCAACTTCCTGCTGAAAAGTGAATCTTTAACAGCAGTGAACTATTTCTCCATCATCAAGGCCATTGCAGACGGAAATCATAAGCTGGGCAAAATTGCCGGTGTGTTGGGGCAGGAAACATCCGCTTTGACTCCATATCTGTCTACACTTGGGGATTTGGGCTTCCTCGAAAAGAAAACGCCGGTAACGGAAAAGAACCCGGAAAAATCCCGCAAGGGACTGTATTTCATTTCAGATCATTTCATTCGGTTCTGGTTCCGCTATGTTTATCCCTATAAGGGTGAACTGGAACTGGACAATATGCAGATTGTTTTGGATGAAATCAGCAAAGACTTTGCAGAGAAATTCGTGGCATTTGCTTATGAGGATATTTGCAAAAATATATTTGCAGATTTGTGCAGGAACGGGGAGATTTCTTTTATGCCGTCCCGTATCGGCTCTTACTGGCTGAACGATTTTGATGGAGATACAGAAATTGATGTAATGGCCGCAGACCATCAGAATAAGCGGATATTTGCAGGAGAATGTAAATACCATGCACAGCCGGTGGATGTGCCGGTGTATTTTGCGTTGAAAAAAAAGGTTGATGGTGCTGCTGAAATTCGCAGGGCATTTCCCGGGTATGATGTTATCTTCGGAGTGTTCAGTAAAAGCGGCTTTACGCAGCGTATGCTTGATACTGCAAAAGAAAACACCGGGCTGCTCCTGATTCAGGAGGATCACTTGCAGACGCTTTTTCATTTCCATCCGTGACAGCAACCGTCATCGACGGCAAGCCGTGGTTCGATTTTAGTCACCACCACCCGAACCAGCATACCCGCAGGAGATCAAACTCATCTCCGGTATGCGCAGGCGTAATCCTGATGCCGGTCTGGTCGTCTTCTGGGTGAAGCTTACCCGACACGGTTACACCCGCTCGAAATGAATCAAATTATTATGGATTCACAGTATTCATCCGGTAGAGGGAAGCGGAAAAAGAAAAGATATGTTTCGTCGATAACGACAAGGACCCCACGCAAAGCTTTTGTGATGCGCAAAATCCTCAAACGGGCAGGCGTTTGATCCTCCAGATCAGCGGTTGCAAGAACAGGATTCTTATGATACTATTTTTAACAAAAAGAGCCGGCCTGTGCGCGGCGTATCTGCAGATGACACAAAAGATTCAACGATGAGGAGTAGGGACAAAGTGAGTGAAAGCAAGCTGGATTTAAAAAAGAAGGCGGTCATTGAGATCGCAGAAGAACTGTTTTTGACAAATGGTCTGGTGGCAACGGAGATGAAAGAGATTGCGCATCGCGCATCAATCAGCCGCAGCACCCTGTACCGGATGTTTGCTTCCAGAGAAACGCTGGCCTTTGCGGTTGCTGACAAGTGCCTGCATGAGTTGTTCGATCCAAAGCCGCTGGATATCTATGGAACCGGTCAAACCGGTTTTGAGATTCTTCGTGCTTATTCCAACGATCTGGTAGAGACCATGATAAAAAGGGTGCGTTATTTAAAATATCTGAGTGAATTTGATCAGATGTTTTCCGGCGATTATCCCGACACGCCGGAGGCGCGGACCTACGTGGAATTTAACCGGCAGCGCCATGACCGGCAGATTTTGCTGGATATTCTCCGTCTGGGTGCGGCGGACGGCAGCATCCGCAGGGATATAGATGCCAACATGCTGGAGCTGGCCATCGGCAATACGATCCTCGGCGTCGCGCAGCGGATCCTGACGAGGGAAAAGATCTATCAGCAGGAATACGGCTACTGCCATGAAATCCTTTATAATGTCATGGAGCTGATGCTGGAAGGAGTGCGCGCCGCAAAAGAAACGAACGAGTCAAATTAACCGGAATTCTTTTCCTCAAAAAATAGAAAATAAACATTGACACACGTGTCTCACTATAGTAGAATGTACTTACAGGTGAGACACGTGTTTCATTTTTTTAAAACGATTCAGTTGCACATCAAAAAGGAGGTATTGATGATGAGGAAAAGGTTCGTAAGCATGTTCCTTACGGTAAGCATGCTGTCACTGATGATTTTCGGTTGTAGTTCACCTTCCGGAACCAATGGAACGGATACAACCGACACCAATGTGTCGGATTCTTCTGATGCCGATGCATCGGATTCTGCCGAGACGATTACATTAACCTATTGGGACGGATGGGCAGACGCTGATACGGAGCCCACTGCAGCCGCCGTTACGTATGCGCTGGCGGAATGGGAGAAGGAACATCCAAACATTCGGATTGTGGCGGATCATACCACTTCCACATCCGACGGTTACAAAACCAAGATTAAAACCGCGCTGTCCGCGGACGAGGCGCCCGATGTTTTCCTGATGGATAAGGGATCTTTTGCACAGCCTTATATTGATGCCGGAAAACTGCTTGAATTGGATTCGTATTTGGATGGCAAACTGGATGGTATGAAGGAAGGCGTAATGGAAACGGCCTCCTCCAATGGGAAAATTTACGGCGTTCCGTTCAATATGCACGTGAACGGTATTTATTGCAACACCGAATTGTTTGAAAACAACCAGATCAGTTATCCGACCACATGGGAGGAGCTGGTGGATGTGTGCCGGCAGTTCAGACAACTGGGCATTACCCCCATCGCCATGGGCAATAAAGAACTGTGGCAGGCTATTCAGCTGTTTGAGCCCATGATGCTCAGCGAAGCCGGTTACGACTACTGCCTTGGCGCGATCAACAGAGAGGAATCCTTTGACAGCGAGGCAACCGTCAAAGCGGCGGGCATCATGCTGGAACTGGCGAAGGCCGACGCGTTCTCCAAGGGCGTAGCAGGTCTGACCTTCACCGAAGGCGCGGCCGAGTTTGCGCAGGGCACTGCCGCCATGGCCATCTGCGGCACATGGGGACTTGCAACGTTTGAGGGCGATTCCGTAGCGGTAGACGGTAAGGTTAAGATCATTCCGTTCCCCCGCACGGCGGATTCCACAGGGACAGAAAACGTGCTGCAGGCGGGCCCTTATGAGTATTTTGCCGTCAATCCCTCCTGTGAACATCCTCAGGAAGCGGCCGAGTTTATCGTATTCATAAGCCAGAAAATTTCCGCCTACTGTTTTGAAAACGGATTAGGGCTGCCGGTATGGGATATGCAGGGCGCGCAGACCAACAGCGCTTTGTTCCAGCAGGCGCTGGACGAGGCCGCTACCGCTACACGGTTTATGTCCGGCTGGGATTTTTACTTTGACAGCGACGTGACAGTGGATTACATGAATCTGGTTTCCGAGCTTTTGCTGGATCAGACCACTCCGGAAGAGTTTGCGGCGCAGCTCCAACAGGCAAACAGCAAATAGGGCCACCGGCTGCAATCACCGATGACGCCAGCCAAAAGAGAAGGGGATGGATATTATGAAAAAAATCCTGAGAGATAAACGGGCCATTATATTGTTTGTGCTGCCGGCTTTGCTTGTATATGTGATTTTCGCGATTTACCCTGTCATCATGTCCGGATATTACAGTTTCCTGGAGTGGAATGGCGCGGGAGAAGCGAAATGGATCGGGCTGGACAATTACAAATCCCTTTTCTTTGAGAATACCGACGGATTTACCGATGCGCTGCTCAATTCGTTTGTGCTTGCTTTTTTGTCCGTATTCGTTCAGTTGACGCTGTCTCTGATTCTGGCGCTGGCGATCTGTCATCCCAGAGTGAAAAAACAGGAAAAATTTTATCGCACCGTATATTTTTTACCGGCGATTGTGTCCACCGTCATTATCGCCGAATTATGGAAAAAAATATATCATCCGTCTTACGGCCTGCTGAACGGCTTCCTCAGTCAGATCGGACTGGGGAGCTGGCAGCGGGAATGGCTGGGTGATCCCAAAACGGCGCTGATCGCCGTGTTTGTTCCGATCATCTGGCAGTACATCGGCAATCACATGCTGATGATGTATTCGGCGATCAAAGGAGTTCCCGGGGAACTTCTGGAAGCCGCCTATATCGACGGGGCT
The DNA here is from genome assembly GCA_947626995.1 of uncultured Eisenbergiella sp. Lineage (GTDB taxonomy): Bacteria > Bacillota > Clostridia > Lachnospirales > Lachnospiraceae > Gallintestinimicrobium. Next base: position 4,666 of record CANQUI010000002.1, read on the forward strand.
TCCTATTTACAGACGTGTTTTAGGGTAATCATTCCACTGATCAAAGATATGCTCATCGTCTGCGTGACCTTTGCCATTGTCGGTTCGCTCAAGGTGTTTGATCTGGTCTATGTGATGACCAACGGCGGCCCCCTTCATGCCACGGAAGTACCCGGTACGCTGATGTATTCATCTATTTTTATGAAAAATCAGTATGGCTACGGCAGCGCAATCGCCGTCTTTATTGTGCTGGAATGTGTGATCTTTACCTTTGCGTCGCGCTGGGTCATGTACCGGATGTTTGGAGACGACAGTAACCGGCAGGATGTCCGTCGTCGGGGAAGGAAGTCAAAATGAAAAAGATGCAAAAACAAAAACGTCATGTTCCCCCCGCCTTTCTTTTGATGACCATACTCCTGATGGCGGTGGCGCTGGTGCAGGTCTTCCCGTTTTACTGGATGCTGACCTTTTCCTTAAAGAGCAATGCCGATATTTACGGAGGCAATATTGCCGGTTTGCCCACAACGCTGCATTTTGAAAATTATGTCAAGGCGCTTACCACGGGGAAAATCGGCGTGTACCTAAAGAACAGCATCCTCATTACGCTGTCGACCATCGTAGTGGTGGCGCTGCTGGCGTGTATGGCCTCTTACGCCCTGCTTCGCATGGAATGGAAGTTTCAGAAAGTGACCTTCGCGCTGTTTTTGGTCGGCTATATGATTCCCATGCACGCAACGCTGCTGCCGCTGATGAAGCTGCTGGGCAAAATGGGCCTGCTGAACTCCCGGCTGGCGCTGATTTTTCCCTATATCGCGTTCGGACTGCCGTTTGCCATCTATATCCTCTCCGGCTTTATGAACGCGATTCCCCGGGAACTGGAGGAGGCGGCCTGTATCGACGGCTGCAACATCTTTCAGATTTTTTTCCGGATTGTCATGCCGCTTCTTAAGCCGGCGATCTCCACCATTGTGATTTTTACGTTTCTCAGTGCGTGGAACGAACTGATGCTGGCCATGACCTTTATCAACGACGCGTCCAAAAAAACGCTGACCTATGGGATCATGTCGTTTGAAGGACAGTATGCGGTGGATTGGGGGACCGTGGGTGCAGGGCTGTCCATCGCCACCATTCCGGTGCTGATTTTCTATCTTATTTTTGCAGAAGCATTTCAGAAGGGCATCGTCGCCGGAGCCGTGAAAGGCTGAGCCCGCCGCCCGGCCGAAGCCGGGCCTTGAGAACCGTCAGAAAAAAAGGAGGACAAGAGATGAATCCATGGAACATGAACAGCCCGCTGAGCGGGATGCCCCTGATCAGGGATGGCGTACGCTCCAAACGGGAATCCAGCTATGACCGCACCGGCGCCAACCGGGATTTTGTCCGTGTGCAGCCCGGTGAAACCGCAACGTTGTGCGACATTTACGGATGCGGCTGCATCAGGCATATTTGGCTGACAACCTTCTGTCAGTCGGCTCAGTTTCTTCGAAAACTGGTTCTGGAGATGTACTGGGACGGGGAAACCAATCCCAGCGTACGCACTCCCCTGGGCGATTTTTTCGGTGTGGGGCATGCCATGAGCAAGCATTTCGTTTCCCTGCCCATCAGCATGATAACCCTGAAGCGCAACGGCCCAAACGGTCCTTATGGCCCCGCAATGAATTCCTTTTTCCCGATGCCGTTTGGATCCCGCGCCCGGATTTTGATTCTCAATCAGAGCGAAATGCCGGTGGAAAACCTTTTTTATCATATTGATTATGAACTGTATGAGGAACCGATCCCCGCAGATGTGGGCCGTTTCCATGCGACATGGAACCGGGAGAATCCCTGCGTGGCCGTTTTGCAGCCAACGCCGCCAAGCAACGCCGCAGCGGACCTGCCGGGCACCAATCTGACGGGAGAGGAAAACTATGTGGCCCTTGAGGCTACGGGGAAGGGCATGTATGTGGGCCTGGTACTGAATGTGGACAATTTCAATGTGTCCAATCAGCAGCATCCGTGGTTTGTGGAAGGGGACGACATGATCTTCATCGACGGGGAAAGCTGGCCGCCCTCCCTTCACGGGACCGGGCTGGAAGACTATTTCCTTTCGGCATGGTGCTTCCCCACCGGCGAATACAGTTCGCCTTATTTTGGGACGTCGCTTGCCAGCGATACGCAGGAGCATTTTGGGAAATGGAGTCTTTACCGGTTTCACGTGGAGGATCCGATCTATTTCCAGAAATCCATCCGCGTCACATTCGAACACGGGCACAACAACGATCAGGCGAACGACTGGTCGAGCGTGGCCTACTGGTATCAGCTGGAGCCGCATAAGGATCTGCCTCCGCTGCCCGAGGTAAAACAGCGGCTGGCCAGGCGCTGGCCGGATTTTGGAGTCTGGAATCGATAGGAGTCTGCCGTATGTCATTAAGAAACGACTTTTTATGGGGAGCCTCCACCTCGGCCTATCAGGTGGAAGGCGCTTCTGCGGAGGACGGGAAAGGTCCTTCCGTGCAGGACGTCAAGACGCTTGTGCAGGGAACCGCCGATTTTACGGTTTCCAGCGACCATTATCACCGCTTTGACGAAGATATTGCCCTGATGGCCAAGATGGGACTAAAGGCTTACCGGTTTTCCATAGCGTGGACACGCATTTATCCGAAGGGCGACGGCCCGGTAAATGAGAAGGGACTTCGCCATTACAGCCAGGTGATCGACACCTGCCTGCTGCATGGGATTACGCCGATTGTAACGATCTACCATTTTGATCTGCCCGCCGCGCTCCTGGACGCGGGAGGGTGGAAAAACCGGGCCACGGCGGACGCGTATGTCCGGTATGCGCAGACGTTGTTCCAACGGTTCGGGGATCGGGTGAAATATTGGCTGACGATTAACGAGCAGAATATGATGACGCTTTGCGGAAACGCGGTAGGGACGTTGGAAGAGGGAGAAGACGCCTGCCGCACGCTCTATCAGCAGAATCATCATATGTTTCTGGCGCAGGCGCGGGCAATGTCGCTATGTCATGCGATGGTGCAGGACGCGCACATCGGCCCGGCACCGAATATTTGCAGCATTTACCCTCGTACCTGTGCACCGGAGGACATCCTTGCCGCGCAGGATTTCGAAGCGTTACGAAACTGGTTATATCTTGACATGACAGTACATGGGGAATATAACCCCATTGCCTGGAACATTCTGCGAAAAAAAGGGATAGAGCCGGTTATCCTGCCGGAAGACCGAGAGGTGCTCAAAGCGGCAAAACCCGATTTTATCGCCCTGAATTATTACAACACCATTACCGTGCAGGCGCCGGGCAGCAATGCGAAGCAGGAAAATGCCGCCGACCAGCAGACCGGCACGACGGAGACCGGATTTTACGAAGGAATCCGCAACCCGTATCTTGGCAGAACGCGGTTTGGCTGGGAAATTGATCCGGTCGGATTTCGTACCACGCTGCGGGAGGTATATGAACGCTATCGCCTGCCGCTGCTCATTACGGAAAACGGACTGGGCGACGAGGACGCTGTAGATGAAAACGGCGAGATCGACGATGAAAATCGGATTGCCTATCTGAGCGATCATATCGTGCAAATGCAGAGGGCTGTGGAAGACGGCGTGGATGTGCTTGGTTACTGCCCCTGGTCGGCGCTTGACCTGGTGAGTACGCACGAGGGGATCCGCAAACGGTACGGGTTCATTTACGTCAACCGCACTGACGAAGAGGTCCTGGATCTGCGGCGGATCCCGAAAAAATCATTTTACTGGTATCGGGATGTGATTCGTTCCGGCGGGATCAGAAAATAGGCGGCACAGGGCCCGTCCGGGACACAGACAGCAAGGGGAATGGTTATGGAATACCTGGTGATCGATGTAGGCGGAATTGCCATTAAATATGCGCGTATGGATGAAAATGCGGCCTTTCTGGAGAAAGGAGAGACCCCTACGCCAATGGACAGCCTGAACAGTTATCTGGAGGCGTTGGATGCCATTATCCGCCGTTATCGGCATAACATAGCGGGAATCGCCATGTGCGTGCCGGGAATTATTGACAGCGCAAAGGGCGTCTGCATCACCGGCGGCAATCTGCGGTATGTGGAAAACCTGCCGTTGGCAGCGCTGCTGCAGGAACGCTACGGCCTGCGGGTGTCGCTGGAAAATGATGCGCGATGTGTGGCGCTGGCGGAGCTGTGGCGCGGAAATCTCAGAAACTGCGCGGACGGCGTGGTAGTCGTGCTGGGATCGGCGGTGGGCGGCGTGCTCATCAAGGACGGGCGGATCCATAAGGGCAGTCATTTTTCGGCGGGAGAATTCAGCTTCATTGAAAGAGACGGCGATGTGACCGACATCTGCAACTCCGTTGGATACCAAAACGGCGTTTTGGCCCTCTATCGGCTGGTGGAACAGCAAACGGGGATTCCGGCAGAGAAACTGGATGGGATTCGGATTTTTGAGATGGCGAACCGGGGAGACGAGCGGGTATGTAAGGCCATTGATCTTTTTACCGGGAACCTGGCGCGCATGATTTATAATCTTCAGGCAATTTATGATCCGGAGCTGTTCGTCGTGGGCGGGGCCATCAGTCAGCAAAGTCTCCTGATGGAATCGCTGATTCGGAATGTGGATTACATATATGACAATCTGCCCTTTAAAGCGATTCGGGCCCGACTGGTTCCCTGTCGTTTCCGAAATGCCTCCAACCTGATCGGCGCGCTGTATCATTATCTGTCTACGGCAAATCCGGCTCTCTTTTTCGGTCGGGAAAGTGTCGGCGATTTCCGCGCGGAGGGCTAAATGATTTCTATGAGCAAAGCAGTTTGCAGAAATGCAGGCTGCTTTTTTGCTGCCCGAAAGAAAGCCGGTTTTTTCAATGACGCGCCGGAGGGTGTGTCACAATTTCAAATTATACCATAAATTTTCGCACAAGTTTTTGATTTTTTTTCGTGAATTCTATGTAAAAAAGACAAATCTACTGTTTCATTTAGCAGGCATTTGGTGTAGAATGGTGCAAGGGGGAATCCTCCGCCTTTGTATTAAGTAGACAAATCAGCAGAATGGATTCAAAGTTGTTCCAAAAGGATAAGCGAAAAGTATCTACGAGTGGAGGAAATGGCATTGCAATCAGTTATCGCTGTAATTTTTGCCGCGGGCGTCGGAGATCGGATGGAAGGTCTTTCTATGCCGAAACAGTTTTTGAAGCTGCGGGATAAGCCGGTCCTGGCTTATACGCTGGAGCATTTTCAAAACAATGCGAGGGTCGACAAAATTGTGCTTGTGACACTGGAAAAGTGGCTGCCATATTGCTCCAAAATGGCGGAGGACTATCGGTTCGACAAATTGTCCGCCATTGTACCGGGCGGTTTGACCAGTCAGGAGTCGATCCGTATCGGGTTGGAGAAAACGAAGGAGCTCTACGGCGAGGACGCCGTGGTATTGATCCATGACGGCGTACGGCCGTTGATTGATGACGAAACCATTACGAAATGTATCTACAGCGTCATGCAGTATGGATCGGCCATAACGGTATCCCCGCAGATGGAAACCATTATGATCGGCGAAACCCAGGATCAGATCCATCAGATTATAAACAAAGAAAACTGCCGTGTGGCGAGGGCGCCGCAGTGTTTTTATCTTCGGGATATTCTGGATGCGCACCACAGGGCTTTAAGCGACCATATGGTATCCTTTGTGGATTCGGCGAGCATAATGGATTACTACGGCTATCCGCTCCATTCGGTCATGGGGCCGATCGATAACATCAAAATCACAACCATGATAGACTTCGAGGTGTTTCGCGCGCTGATGAAGACGCGGAATCATCCTTCTGCGTTTGAGAAAATAGGATAACCGTGATGTTGTTTTTCATGCATGTAAAGCAGGCGGTCAAACGAATGGCCTGTACCTGCCTAAAAAGCTTTTTGGGTCTGTTTTTCTTTCTCCCGGTAAACGACCGGCGGATTCTGCTGAGCGCGTATTCCGGGGACCAGTATGCAGGGAACGTAAAATGCGTGAGCGAATACCTTCGGGAACACGGCGGAAAGGAAACGGAACTGATCTGGGCGTTTAAGCAGCCGGAAAAATTTCAGGATGTTTCGGGGATCAAAACGGTGAAGTATTATTCCGCCCGGTGGTTTTACAGTATGCTGACGGCCGGTGTGATTGTGACCGACGTGGGCGTTCACCGGTTTTATCATAAGAGAAAAAATCAATTCCTGCTGGAAACATGGCACGGCGGCGGCGCCTACAAACGGGTAGGCATAAATACACATCTGGCGCATACGTTCAGCGCGGCAGAGATCAGATCAAGGCTGAAAGCGATGAACGAGGTGGATCTGTTTGTATCGAGCTCCAGCTTCTTTTCCCACTATGCGATTCGTGAAGACAATGGCTATACCGGTGAGATCATAAACAGCGGTATGCCGCAGAACGACATTTTCTTTTCTGACAAATGGCGCAGGCGCGCGTCCAAAAAGGTGCGGGAGGCGTTAGGCCTGTGCGGTTATCTGGTTCTTTACGCGCCAACCTTTCGGGGAGAGAAAATCGACGGACTGGGGATCGACTATGGCTTTCCGTATGAGGATGTGCTGCGCGCGCTGCGGGAGCGGGGAAAGGAATCGGTCACGCTGTTGAAACGGGCGCATCATAGATGTATCATGTCCGACCGCTCTCCGGAAGAGGTGATAGACGTATCGGACTATCCGGATATGCAGGAGCTGCTGTGTGCGGCGGATATGCTGATCACAGACTATTCCTCCAGCATGTGGGATTTTGCGCTGCTGGGGCGGCCGTGTATGTTGTATGTAACGGATCTGGAGGAATATGAACGGGAAAGGGGAATCTGTACGCCGATAGAAAAGTGGCCGGGAATCGTATGCAAAAACAACGAGGAACTGCGGCAGGCAGTCAGATTTTTTGATGAGAGCACCTGTGCCAAAAAAGCCCGAGAGCATCTGCAAACCTTTGGCTCCTATGAAACGGGAACGGCCACAAAGCAGGTGTGCAAAAGGATGATGGAGCATATGAGAAAGACATCGGGAATCAGAAAATCCGGCGCAGCGTGTGAAGGGGAAAGGGAGAAGAGAAACGGATGAGTCTGGAGAACGACTTTGCATCCATAGGTGCGGCAGAGTTCATACCGTGGGAAAAACTGCGGCAAACCACCGTGCTGATCACCGGCGCGACCGGTCTGATCGGTTATACGCTGACCGGCGCGCTGCTGTACGCCGATCGGAAATATCATCTGGGGATGACGGTGCTGGTGCTGGTACGGGACGAAAGCCGCGCCAGAGAGCGGTTTGGGAAATTTTCGGCGTATGGCGGACTTTTGCGCCTTGTCGAAGGTACGGTGGAGGAGCTTCCCAAGATCCCGGGGCCTGTGGATTATATCCTTCATGGCGCATCGCAGACGGCAAGCGCTGCGTTTGTCCGGCAGCCGGTAGAGACGATTCGCACGTCGGTGCTGGGCACCATGCGCTTGCTGGAGCTGGCGCGGGAAAAGCACACAAAAGGCGTTGTATATTTGTCCAGCATGGAGGTGTACGGCCATTCGCAAAGGGGCCATAAGGTAGACGAAGCAGGTGCGTGTACGCTCCTGCCGCTTCAGGTGAGAAGCAGCTATCCCGTCAGCAAGGCGCAGTGCGAGAACCTTTGCTGCGCGTATGCTTCCGAATACGGTGTCCCGGCCATGATCGTCAGATTGACGCAAACCTTTGGCCCGGGGGGACATCCGGAGGATACCCGAATCTTTGCGGAGATTGCAAACTGTGTCCGTAAGAGGCAGGATATCGTGCTGCACACCCGCTGCGACACAGAGCGCAGCTATCTTTATACCGCCGATGCGGCGACGGCCATTTTGACCGTCCTGCTTAAGGGCCGGCCCGGCGAGGCCTATAACGCGGCGGATGAGCGGACGTATTGCTCCCTTGCGGATATCGCGCAAAAGGCGGCCGCCGCCAGCGGAATTGCGGTGCGTTTCGAGTTGGAGGATGAAAAAAAGCATGGGTATCCCAAGCCGGTTTATATGGACCTGGATACCGGCCGGCTGCGCGGGCTGGGATGGTATGTAAAAAGCGGGGAGATGATCGACAATCTGCTGCGCTGGCTGGCAAAAGCAGGGGACGGTTCTCAGGATCCGAAGGGAAGGATGAAAGAGTAGTGAAAAGGTTTCTCCATGATTTCAAAAAATATTTTCAGTATTCCATTGTCTCCGCCCGGTCGCAGCTGCGGTCGGAGGTGGCGAATTCCTACCTGAACTGGCTCTGGTGGTTGTTGGAGCCGTTTTTTCTCATGCTGATTTACGCGTTCATGTTTGGATACGTGTTTAAAGCGAAGGAAGAATATTTTGCGATCTTTATTTTTATCGGGATTTCCATGTGGTCTTTTTTTGATCGGATGATAAAGGGCAGCGTAAGAATTATCAAAATGAACCGGGCGATTGTGACTAAGGTGTATCTTCCCAAATATATCCTGATTCTGACAAAGATCTGGGTGAACGGGTTTAAGATGCTGGTTTCCTTTGGAATGGTAGCGGTGATGATGGTGATCTGGAAAGTGCCGGTTACGTGGAGGATCCTATATGCGCTGCCGATCCTGGCGATCCTTATGCTATTTACGTTTGGATGTTCCTGCTGGCTCCTTCACTATGGCGTGTTTGTGGAGGATCTGTCCAATGTGGTGAATATTGTCTTGCGTGTGGCGCTCTATCTGACCGGTATTTTTTATAATGTTTCGACCCGGATCCCGGCGCCGTACGGGAAACTGATGACAAAGTATAATCCGATGGCCTTCCTTCTGGAATCCATGCGGAATGTTTTGCTGTATGGGGATACGCCGCGCGGAACGCGGATACTGGTATGGCTGGCAGTGAGCCTGATTTTATCCTGGACCGGCATACAGAAGATCTACCGAAATGAAAACAGTTATGTAAAAGCGATTTGAGAACGCTGACAGGAGACGGATCGTGTAATGGAGACAGAAAAGACGATAGAATACAGGCAGGATAAGAAGGACAGGGCAGAGATGGCGATTGAGGTTCGGGACCTGTGTATCCGTTATCGGAGAAGGAAACCCTATTCCATCAAGAAGCATCTGCTGCATTTCAAGTATGAAAAATCAAATGTATTTGAAGCGGTAAAGCATGTGAGTTTTTCCGTGCCCAGGGGGAATATTCTGGGCATTGTAGGCAGGAACGGCAGCGGAAAATCCACGCTTTTGAAGGCCATCGCAGGTCTTTTTTCTCCCGACTGCGGCCAGATTGACCTGAAAGGAAACACCGTGTCGCTTCTGTCCATTGGGGTTGGTTTCCAAAAGGAGCTGTCAGGCCGTGAGAACATCCTGCTGTCCGGGATGCTTTTGGGATTCTCCCAAAAGCAAATTCTGGAAAAGATGGATAAAATTATAAAGTTTGCGGATCTGGGGGAATTCATCAACGCGCCGGTGCGGACTTATTCCAGCGGGATGTACTCAAGGCTGGCCTTTTCCATTACGGCGTTTTTGGAGACGGACATTATGCTGATCGATGAGGTACTGAGCGTCGGGGATACAAAGTTTAAAAAGAAAAGTCTGAATAAAATGAAGCGGCTGATTTTGGATGAGAACCGTACGGCGCTGATTGTGAGCCATTCGTCGGGGATGCTGGAGGATCTGTGCGACGAGGTGCTGTGGCTGGATGACGGGGAAATACGGATGTACGGAGAAACCAGGGAAGTGCTGGAGGCGTATGAGGAGAATGAAGCATGTGGGATATGATCAAGAGATTCCTGAAAGAAAGGCTTTTGCTTCGGTATCGCGGGGACGGGACCTTTTATATCTATGTAAGATTTCCGATCCGGATCAACAGCGCGATCAAATACCGGCTGCTGTATGCCAACCGGCCGATTCAGCCCGATAAGATTGTTTTTGATAACTATATGGGAAAAGGATACGGGGGGAATCCCAAATATATCGCGGAAAAAATACTGGAACAATATCCGGGCCGGTATGATCTGGTTTGGCTGGTGTCGGAGGAGGAATTGGAAAAATCCGACTTCCCGGAAGGCGTCAGGCCGGTGATTTATCAATCCTCCAAGGCATATCAGGAATATGCGACGGCCAAAATGTGGATCAGTAATTATCACAAAATTGCCTATATCAAGAAAGGCATGCGGAAACGGGAGGGCCAGTACTTTGTTCAGACCTGGCACGGCTCTTTGGGAATCAAAAGGATTGAAAAGGACGTTCCGTTCCTGAGAGAAAATGTCAACTGGTATGAAATGGCAAAGTTAAGCTCGTCCATGGTTGACCTGTGGATTTCAAACAGCCGGTGGGAGACAGAAATTTATAAACGCGCATTTTGGGATGTGAAAAATGTATTTGAGGCAGGGCATCCCAGAAATGATGTGCTGTACGCAGAAGCTTCTCTGCGGGCGACAAAAAAAGTGAGAGCCTATTTTCATCTTGGGGATGAGCGGATCTTATTTTATGCGCCGACCTTCCGTGCAGATTACCGTCTGGACTGCTACCGCATAGACTATGCCGCTGTCCGTGCGGCGCTGGAGGACAGATTTGGAGGAAAATGGGTGATTCTTGTCCGGCTCCATCCCAGGGTCCGGCAATATGCGCCGATGAGCATACCAAAAGAGACGTTTGTAAAAGACGCCACTTCTTATGTGGATATTCAGGAGCTGGTAGCGGCCGCAGACGCAATGCTGACGGATTATTCGAGTTGTATTTTTGATTTTCTGCTGACGCGCAGGCCGGGTTTTTTATTCGCGCCGGATGAAGAGGAATATACGCAGGAGCGGGGATTTTATTATCCGTTGGAGGACACCCCGTTTCCGGTTTCTCACACATGCGGCGAACTGGTGCGACAGATTGGCGCATTTGACGAAAAACGTTACAGACAGGATGCGGAAGAATTTCTGGAGGACAAGGGCTGTATAGAGGACGGGCACGCGAGTGAGAGGGTCGTTCAAAAAATAGTGGAAGTGATGGAGAACCGCGAAAGCAAAGAAAGATAGTCGGGGGGATAAAATGGACCATTTGGACAAACTGGAAGCGGAGGCAATCTATATCATGCGTGAAGTGGCGGCGCAGTGTGAAAAGCCGGTGATGCTCTACTCGATCGGCAAGGATTCTTCTGTGATGCTGCATTTGGCGTTAAAGGCCTTTTATCCCGAAAAACCGCCATTTCCGTTTTTGCATGTCAATACCACATGGAAGTTTAAAGAAATGATTGCGTTTCGCGACAAGGTCGCAAAAGAGCTCGGTCTGGAGATGATAGAATATATCAATGAGGACGGGGTAAGGCAGGGGATCAATCCGTTTGACCACGGTTCCGCCTACACGGATATCATGAAAACGCAGGCGTTGAAACAGGCGCTCGACAAATACGGGTTTACCGCGGCGTTTGGCGGCGGGCGGCGCGATGAGGAAAAGTCCCGCGCGAAAGAGAGAATTTTTTCGTTCCGGGACAAAAACCACACCTGGAACCCGAAGATGCAGCGGCCGGAAATGTGGAAGCTTTTTAACACCGAGATCCATCCGGGAGAGAGTATCCGCGTATTCCCGCTGTCCAACTGGACGGAAAAGGATATCTGGCAGTATATCGGGCGGGAAAATATCCCGATCGTATCGCTCTATTATGCGAAGGAAAGGCCGGTTGTCGTCCGGGGACAAAATATAATCATGGTGGATGACGACCGCATGAAGCTTCTTCCGGGAGAAAAGATCGAGATGAAAAAAATCCGGTTCCGTACGCTGGGATGCTACCCGCTGACCGGCGGCATGGAGTCGGAGGCGGATACGCTGGACGCGATCATCGAGGAGACGCTGGCGAGCGTGGAATCGGAGCGGACAAGCCGTATCATTGATTCGGACAGCGGCACGGCGAGTATGGAAAAAAGAAAACGAGAAGGGTATTTTTGAGATGAAGAACCAGTTATTAAAATTTATCACATGCGGCAGCGTGGACGATGGAAAATCTACCCTGATCGGGCACATGTTATATGATGCAAAGCTGATTTTTGCGGACCAGAAAAAAGCGCTGGAGATGGATTCCAAGCTTGGCTCTGCGGACGGGCAGCTGGATTATTCCCTGCTTTTGGACGGCCTGATGGCGGAGCGCGAGCAGGGGATTACGATCGACGTGGCGTACCGTTATTTCTCCACAAAGAAACGCAGCTTTATCGTGGCGGATACGCCGGGGCATGAAGAATATACGAGAAATATGGCGGTGGGCGCTTCTTTCGCCTCGCTGGCCGTTATTTTGACCGATGCCAGTCAGGGCGTGCTGATCCAGACCAAGCGCCATGCGCGCATCTGTGCGATGATGGGGATCCGTCATTTTGTGTTTGCCGTCAATAAAATGGATCTGGTGCACTATGAAAAAGACCGGTTTGAGAAGATCAAAAAGGACATCAAGGTTCTGATGTCCGAGTTTGAGTACGAGACGCTTCAGATCATTCCGGTATCAGCGAAAAACGGCGATAATGTCACGGAAAAATCTGAAAAGATGCCGTGGTACAAAAAGGAGACGCTGCTTGCCTGTCTGGAAAATATTCAGATCAATGAGGAGCAGGAGGACGCTTCGTTTCTTCTCCCGATCCAGCGTGTCTGCCGCCCCAACCATACCTTCCGCGGCTTTCAGGGCGAGATCGCGGCCGGAAGCGTCGGCGTGGGCGATAAAGTCGTCGCGCTGCCCAGCGGGGAGGAGGCGCATGTCAGGGCCATTTACAGCGGCACAAAGCAGGTGGAAAAGGCGTCCGGCGGGGCGGCTGTCAACATACAGCTCGACAGGGAGATTGATATTTCGCGCGGATGCGTCCTGGCAAAAGAGCCGACGTGCCATGTGGGCTCCATGTTTGAGGCGGATCTGCTCTGGATGGATGACGAGCGTCTGATCCGGGGGAAGAACTATCTGCTCAAAATCGGGACGCAGACGGTTCCCGCAACCGTCATGAATATCCAATATCGGATTGATGTGAATACAGGGACGGAGGTGCCTGCAGATTCAATCACGAAGAATGAAATCGCGCACTGTGAAATTTCCGTGGGCAGCAGGATCGTTTTTGACCTGTTTGCAAACAGCAGGGAGCTGGGAAGCCTGATTTTGATCGACCGTATCACCAATATGACCTCCGCGTGCGGCGTTGTGAAAAAAATCCTTTCCAGGGATAATAACCTGACCTGGCATACGATGGACATCAACCGCAGGCTCCGGGAGGCGCAGCTTGGGCAGAAGGCAAAGACGATCTGGCTGACCGGCCTTTCGGGGGCAGGCAAGTCGACGATCGCCAATGCGCTGGAGAAAAAGCTGTTTGCCATGGGCAGACATACGATGCTTTTGGACGGGGACAATGTCCGCATGGGATTAAACCGCGACCTTGGATTTACGGAAAGCGACAGGATCGAAAATATCCGCCGTATCGCGGAGGTGGCCAGGCTGATGAATGATGCGGGGTTGATTGTGATCACGGCATTTATCTCGCCGACGAGGCTGGACCGCCGCAGCGCAAGGGAGATCATCGGAAAGGATTTTGTGGAGGTCTATATCAATACGCCCCTTGCGGTATGCGAGAAGAGAGATACAAAAGGGCTTTATCAAAAGGCACGGCGCGGGGAAATTGCTTATTTTACGGGCATTACAAGTGCGTACGAGCCGCCTGAGCAGGCGCAGCTTTGCCTCGATACGTCCGTGCTTTCCCCGGAGGAATGTGTGGATCGTATCCTGGAACAGATCATGGAGTCATAAAAAGAAACGAGAGAGAAGATGAAAATTGTTTATCTGCATATCGGGATGACAAAAACGGGAACCTCGGCGATCCAGCGATTCCTCACAGATAATTCGGAAGTTCTGGCCGGGAAGGGATATTGCTATCGCCACATGCCATATCCGTTTGAGGATAAGTCCGTGGTCAGAAGAAATGCGCATTTCCTTGTGGAAAATATGTATAACGAGAAAGGCAAATTGGATCCTGCGGCCAAGAAAGCGCGCATCGAAGATACGCTGCGTATCATTGCGCAATGGCTGGAGGAATTTGATCACATCATTCTGACGGACGAGGCCATCTGGAATAATTTGCGCGGCGATAACTGGGAGAATTTTGCGCGGCTGAAAAATTTTTGTGACAAGCAGGGCGCTGCGCTGAAGATGATCGTCTATTTGCGCCGCCAGGATGAGTATATGCTGTCCTGGTGGAAACAGCATATCCGGGACGGGGGCAGACTGGGAGAGCTTCCGGACTGGGAAACGTTCACGGAAAAGCTGCACAAGGTGTTGATCCTGGATTACGCAAAGCATCTTCGCGAGATCGAACAATACATTCCCCGGGAGGATATGATCGTCCGGATCTACGACAGAAACGGGTTCGTCGGGCAAAACCATACGATTTTTTCGGATTTTCTGGATGCCATCGGCCTGGAATTTACGGAGGAGTTTGCGATCGGGAAAGAGATGGTCAATGTCAGTCTGACCGATGATTACGCGGAAATCAAGCGCCTTTTGAACAAGCTGCAGGGCAAAAAACTTTGCCGGGCGCGGAATGAGGTAAGCAATTTTTTTGAGCGCCCGGCGGTGAAATGTTCCGAATTATCCGACTTTGACGAGAAATACAGTCTGCTGACGGAGGAACAAAGCGTTTCGATTATGGCAAAGTATGAAGCATCCAACGCAGAGATCCTGGAGCGATATTTCCCGGGCCGGGCAGCGCTTTTTGGAAAAAAAACGTTCCCGAAAGAAAAATGGACAACGGACAATCCGCAGCGGATCGAGAGCGTAATCCTTTATTTCGGAGAGCTTGCGCTGGGCCAGAATCAGGAAATCCAGGCGCTTTATGAGAAAGTGAATCCCTTCCGAAACCGGGAGGAGAAGGAACCGGAAACGGAGATTCATGAAGACAGGGGGACAACCGAGAGGATGAGAAAAAGGGAGAAAATCGTTTATCTGCACATCGGCCTGCCCAAAACGGGAACCGCGGCGATTCAGAAATTTCTGACGGAGAATCAGGACGTACTGGCCCAAAAGGGATATTGTTATCGCCACATGCCATATACGTATCTGGATCATGCTTCGGCCAAAAAAAACGCCCATTTTCTTGTGGAGAATTTTTATAATGAGAATGGCAAAGCGGATCCTGCGGCCAAGAAAGCGCGCATCGAGGATGGTCTGCGTATTGTGGCGCAGTGGCTGGAGGAATACGATCGCGTCGTTTTGACGGACGAAGTCGTATGGGGCGCTCTGCGCGGCGATAACTGGGAGGATTTTGCGCGCCTGGTACAATTTTGTAAAGAGCAGGGCGCCGTGCTGAAGATTATCGTATATTTGCGCCGCCAGGATGAGTATATGCTGTCCTGGTGGAAACAGCATATCCGGGACGGGGGCAAAAACGGAAAGCTTCCGGACTGGGACGCGTTCGTAGAAGAACCGCCCGAGCTGCTGATTCTTGATTTTGCAGAGCATCTTCGCGAGATCGAGCAATATGTCCCCCGGGAGGATATGATTGTCCGGATCTATGACAGAAATGGGTTCGTCGGGAAAAATCATACGATTTTTTCGGATTTTCTGGATGCCATCGGCCTGGAATTTACGGAGGAGTTTGCGGTCGAGGAAAAGTTGGTCAACGTCAGTCTGACCGATGATTACGCGGAAATCAAGCGCCTTTTGAACCGGCTGCAGGACAAAAAAAACAAGCAGAAGCATAATGAGGTCAGCAACTTTTTTAAGCGCCCGGCGGTGAAATGTTCCAGGTTATCCGACTTTCACGAGAAATACAGTCTGCTGACGGAGGAACAAAGCGCTTCGATCATGGAAAAGTGTGCAGAGTCAAACGCGCAAGTCCTGGAGCGATATTTCCCGGACAGGGAGAATCTTTTTGGGGCAAACACGTTTCCGAAGGAAAAATGGACGATGGAAAATCCGCAGTTTATCGAGAGCGTCATCTGTTATTTCGGGGCGCTTGCGCTGATCCAGGACAGAGAAATCCAAAGGCTTGACGACAGAGTGAATCAATTGCTCCACAATGAGGAAAAGGAATGAAAATCGTTTATCTGCACATCGGTATGCCCAAAACAGGAACCTCGGCGATCCAGCGATTTCTGACAGATAATCCGGAAGTTTTGGCCGGGAAGGGGTATTGCTATCGCCACCTGCCATATTCGTTTCCGGATCGGTCATCCCCCAGAAGAAATGCGCATTTCCTTGTGGAAAATATATATAACGGGAAGGGCAAGCTGGATCTTCCCACAAAGAGAGCGCGCATGGAAGACACCTTGCGTATCATTGCGCAATGGCTGGAGGAATTCGATCACATCATTCTGACGGACGAAGCCATCTGGAATAATTTGCGCGGCGATACCTGGGAGGATTTTGCGCGGCTGAAAAAATTTTGCCAAGAGCAGGGCGCTGCGCTGAAGATTATCGTATATTTGCGCCGCCAGGATGAGTATATGCTGTCCTGGTGGAAACAGCATATCCGGGACGGGGGTAAAAACGGAAGGCTTCCGGACTGGGAAACGTTCACGGAAAAGCTGCACAAGCTGATCATCCTGGATTACGAAAAACATCTTCGCGAGATCGAGCAATACATTCCCAGGGAGGATCTGATCGTCCGGATCTATGACAGAAACGGGTTCGTAGGGAAAACCCATACGATTTATTCGGACTTTCTGGATGCCATCGGCCTGGAATTTACGGAGGAGTTTGTGATCGGGAAAGCGATGGTCAACGTCAGCCTGACAAATGATTATGCGGAAATCAAACGCCTTTTGAACCGGCTGCAGGGCCGTGAATACAACCGGGCGCGGAATGATATCAGCAATTTTTTTGAGCGTCCGGCGGTGAAATGTTCCGCATTATCCGGCTATGAGGAGAGATACAGTCTGCTGACGGAGGAACAAAGCGTTTCGATCATGGCAAAGTATGCAGCATCCAACGCGAAGCTCCTGGAGCGATATTTCCCGGGCAGGGCAGCGCTTTTTGGGAAAAAAATGTTCCCGAAAGAAAAATGGACGCCGGACAATCCGCAGCTGCTTGAGAGCATCATCCTTTATTTCGGGGAGCTTGCGCTGATCCAGAACCGGGAAATCCAGGCGCTTTACGAGAAAGTGAATCCCCTCCGAAACCGGGAGGAGAAGGAACCGGAAACGGAAAAGGGGATTCATGAAGACAGGGGGACAACAGAGAGGATGAGAAAAAAGAGGAAAATCGTTTATCTGCACATAGGCCTGCCCAAAACGGGAACCTCGGCGCTCCAGAAATTCCTGACGGAGAATCAGGACGTACTGGCCAAAAAGGGGTATTGTTATCGCCACATGCCATATAAGTATTCGGATAAAGCTCTGGTCAGAAGAAACGCCCATTTCCTTGTGGAAAATCTTTATGACGAAAACGGCAGCCCGGATCCTGCGGCAAAGAAAGCGCGCATTGAAGATTCGCTGCATATCATTGCGCAGTGGATGAAGAAATTCGATCGCATCCTTCTGACGGACGAAGCCCTCTGGAATAATTTGCACGGCGATAACTGGGAGGATTTTGCCCGGCTGGTACAATTTTGTAAAGAGCAGGGCGCTTCGCTGAAGATTATCGTATATTTGCGCCGCCAGGATGAGTATATGCTGTCCTGGTGGAAACAGCATATCCGCTACGGAGGCAAACGCGGAAGGCTTCCGGACTGGGATGTGTTCGTAGAAAAGCTGCACAAGGTGCTGGTTTTGGATTATGCAAAGCATCTTCGCGAGATCGAGCAATACATTCCCAAAGAAGATATGATCGTCCGCATCTACGACAGAAACGGGTTTGTCGGGAAAAACCATACGATTTATTCGGATTTTCTGGATGCCGTCGGCCTGGAATTTACGGATCAGTTCTCGATCAATGAAATGATGGTCAACATCAGTCTGACCGATGATTACGCGGAAATCAAGCGCCTTTTGAACGGGCTGCAGGACAGGAAATGCAACCGGTCGCGGAATGAGGTAAGCAACTTTTTTGAGTGCCCGGCGACGGAATGTTCCGCATTATCCGACTTTCACGAGAAATACAGTCTGCTGACGGAGGAACAAAGCGTTTCGATCATGGCAAAGTATGAAGCATCCAACGCAGAGGTCCTGGAGCGATACTTCCCGGGCAGGGCAGAGCTTTTTGGAAAAAAAACGTTCTCCAAAGAAAAATGGACGATGGAGAATCCGCAGCTTATCGAGAGCGTCATCCTTTATTTCGGGGCGCTTGCGCTGATGCAGAACAGAAAAATTCAAAGCCTGAACGACAAAGTGAATCGCCTCCTGAATCCTGAGGAAGAGGAACCGGAAAAGAAACCGGAAGAGGATCCCCGTAAGGATAAGGAAATCGCCCGGCCGGAGAAAAAAATTTTAAAATTCGCCAAAAGAGTCTATAAAAAACTCACAAAAAAGGCATGAGAGGCGTTTTATGAAACTGGATCTGCATATTCATACAACGGCGTCCGACGGCCAGTATACGCCGTCGGAGATCGCTGCGAAAGCGGCGCAGCTTGGCCTGTCCGTGTTTGCCATCACAGACCATGATACCGTGGCCGGGATCGCGGAGGGCCGGCGGGCGGCAGAAAAGCTTGGGATCTTCATGCTCTCCGGCATCGAGATCAGCACATTTGACAAAGAGGAGATCCACATGCTCGGCTATGGGATTGAGGAGACAAACGCCCGGCTGCTTTTTTGGTGCAGGGCCTTTGCCGCAGAGCGTGAGGGACGCGGAAGGAAAATGTGTGATTACCTGGCAGGGCTTGGGATTTCGGTGGACTGGGATGAGATATTAGAGATTGCCGGAGAAGCGAACATCAGCAGGCCGCATTTTGCGGCGTATCTGCAAAGGCATGGTTATGTAAGGGAGCGCAAGGAGGCGTTTCAGAAATACCTGGACACGCCGGAATTCCACAGGGCGACCGACAGAACGCTTCCAACGCCCGAGGAAGCGATTGATCTCATCCATCAGGCGGGCGGCAGGGCGGTGCTTGCACATCCGGGGCTTTTGAAGATGTCCGATGAAAACCAGGAGCGGCTGATACGCCGCTGCCGGGAACACGGCCTCGACGGACTGGAATGTTACTATGGGAAACACACAAAGGAACAGACGTCGTATTATCTTGGCCTGGCAAAGGAATTGGGCCTTATGGTGACCGCCGGTTCGGATTTTCACGGAGAAAAAGTAAAACCGGATGTGAAACTGGGCATGGAACGATAAGAGGGCTTGACAAACTTCTCCAAATGTATTATGCTGTCAAAAGCGGACTTTAATGGTTTAAAGTGTGAAAAGAGCCCCACAGGGCGGACACCATACGAGGAGGAGAAAAAGATGAGTCGCAGCAGGCAGGGATCGATCGTGTCCTATCGTCCGGATATCAAGGTGCTGGACTGCACATTGCGGGACGGAGGGCTGGTCAACAATTTTTATTTTACGGATGAATTTGTAAAGGATCTGTATCTGACCAATCTCAAGGCCGGCATTGATTATATGGAATTCGGATACAAAGCGTCCCAGGAGATTTTTGACCCGAACAAATTCGGCAAATGGAAATTCTGCAGGGAACAGGATATCCGCAGCATCGTCGGCGACAATAAGACGGATATGAAAATTTCCGTGATGGCGGATGTGGGCAGGACCGATTATAAAAAGGATATTCCAAACCGCAAGGACAGCGTTGTGGATATGATCCGGGTGGCCACTTATATCAACACCATACCGGCCGCCATAGAAATGCTGGAGGACGCCAAAAATAAGGGATATGAAACGACGGTGAACATTATGGCGGTCTCCAAGGTAAACGATCAGGACCTGGAGAGCGGACTGGAACTGCTGGCGCAAAGCAGCGCGGACATTATTTATGTGGTGGACAGCTTCGGCGCCTTTTATCCGGAACAGATGGAGCGGCTGTGCTATAAATATCTGGATATCGCCGCAAAATATAACAAAAAGCTGGGCATCCATGCGCACAACAACCAGCAGCTGGCCTTTGCCAACACCATCGAGGCGCTTTCTCTGGGCGTGAGCTATCTGGACGCCACCGTGAGCGGAATGGGCCGCGGCGCGGGAAACTGCTATATGGAACTGCTTTTGGGCTTTTTGCGCAATCCCCGGTACAATAAAGTGGCGGTCATGAATTTTGTGGAAAAGCATATCCGAAAACTGAAAGAGGAGGGCGCGGTATGGGGCTATGACATTCCGTATCTGCTCACCGGGATTTTGAACACCCATCCCTCTTCCGCCATCCGATTCATACAGGAGAACCGGACGGATTACGCGATGTTTTATCAGGAACTGATTGACAATGCGCTTTGACTGCCCGTTTCTTTCTTTGAAACAGGATCCCAATACAATCTCTCGACGAACATCCCCTCTTGTGATATACTGAAACACGTATCAATCACGGGAGGGGATGTTTTCATGGGCGAACAGGATGACAAAAGAGCAAAAAAGCAGATCTGCGTCGGTTTGCTGGCCCATGTGGACGCCGGCAAGACGACCCTGGCGGAAAACATTCTGTATACCGCCGGCGTCATTCGCAAAATGGGGCGGGTGGACCACCGGGACACTTTTTTTGACACACAGGAAATGGAGCGGGAAAGAGGGATCACGATTTTTTCCAAACAGGCCGTCTTTTCGTTGGGAGAGATGCAAATCACCCTGCTGGACACGCCGGGACACGCGGATTTTTCCGCGGAGATGGAGCGTACGCTGCAGGTGTTGGACTACGCGGTCCTTTTGGTCAGCGGCCCCGACGGCGTGCAGAGTCATCTGGAGACGCTCTGGCGGCTGCTTTCCCGTTATCGGATCCCGGTCTTTTTGTTTATCAATAAGATGGACCAGCCCGGGACAAATCAGGACGCGCTGCTTTCCCTGCTGCAATCCCGTCTGGACAGCCGGTGCGTCGCGTTTTCGGTTCCGGGCAGGAGCCTGCCGCAGGAAGAAGCCCTGTCCTTGCGGGAACCGGAATATCCGGAGACATTCTGGGAGAACATCGCGGTCTGCGACGACGGTCTGTTGGAGCGGTATCTGGCAGGAGAGCAAATCGGGACGGAGGACGTGGCGAATCTGATCCGGCAGCGGAAGCTGTTTCCCTGTTATTTTGGCTCCGCCCTCAAGGATTTTGGCGTAAAGGAACTGCTGCAGGGGCTTTTTTTCTATCTGCGGCAGCCCAAACGGTCGGAATCGTTTGGCGCGCGGGTCTTTAAGATTTCCCGGGACAGCCGCGGCTGCCGCCTGACGCACTTAAAAGTCACCGGCGGGTGCCTAAAGGCCAGGACGGTGCTGCGCGGCCGGACGGATACGGACGAAAATGAGGCGGTCTGGGAGGAAAAGGCGGATCAGATCCGTCTGTATTCCGGAGAAGGGTATCGTACGATCCCGGAGGCGGAGGCGGGAACGGTCTGCGCGGTGACGGGGCTTTCCCATACGTTTGCCGGACAGGGGCTGGGAGAGGAAACAACGCCCGTATTGCCGCTGTTAGAGCCGGTCATGTCCTATCGGATCGAACCCGAAGAAGAGGAGAAGGCTTCGGATCTTTTCACGCTGTATCAGCGGCTGAAACAACTGGAAGAGGAACAGCCGGAGCTGTCCTTACTCTGGGAAGAAGAAACCGGTCAGATCTGCGCCAGGATCATGGGAGAGGTACAGATCGAGGCGCTAAGGGAACTGATCCGGGAGCGTTTCGGTGTGAAAACCCGTTTCTCGCAGGGCCGTATCCTATACAGGGAAACCATCGACGGGTGCGTGGAGGGCGTGGGACATTTTGAACCGCTGCGCCATTATGCGGAGGTGCATCTTTTGCTGGAGGGCGCTGCGCCCGGCAGCGGCCTTTCTTTTTCCAGCGCCCTTTCGGAGGATGAGCTGGACCGAAACTGGCAGCGCCTCATCCTGTCCCATCTGGAACGGACGAAGCATCGGGGCGTACTGACGGGCGGCCAGCTGACGGATTTAAAGATCACGCTGGTCGCGGGGCGCGCGCATCCAAAGCATACGGAGGGCGGCGATTTTGCCCAGGCCACGGAACGGGCACTGCGTCAGGGACTGATGAAGGCGCATAATATCTTATTGGAACCGGTTTATGCGTTCCGGCTTACGGTGCCCGAAAAGAACGTGGGCCGGGCCATGAGCGATCTGCAAAAACAAAACGCCCGCTTCGCCCTGCCGCAGGCGGAAGGGGAGTTTCGTGTGCTGACCGGCCGCGTGCCGGCGGCGGAGGCGGCCGGTTACCAGAGGGAGGTTTCGGCCTATACCGGCGGCCGGGGACAGTTCCTTTGCACGTTTGCGGGGTATGAACCCTGTCACAATGCCGGGCAGGTCATCGAGGATATGGGGTACGATCCCAACGCCGATCTGAAAAATCCCGTGTCGTCGGTTTTTTGTACACACGGAGCGGGATTTGTGGTATCATGGGATCAGGTGGAACAGTATATGCACCTGGAAAGCCGGCTTTTGCCAAAGCAGGACGATGCCGATGGCCCTGCCCGGCCGCCATACGGGGCGCAGAAAGAAAACGCCGGAGGTTTTGCTGCGACGCAGGAAGAACTGGAGGAGATTTTTTACCGCACCTACCGGCCCGCCGGGCAGGATCGGCCCGGATATAAAAAGAAGCGTTTCGACGAGGTGTCTTTGAAAAACCGCGGCCAGACACAACGGCCGGTACAGGAGACCTATCTGCTGGTGGACGGGTATAACATCATTTTTTCCCAGGATGCGCTCAAGGAGCTGGCGGCCGCCGATCTGGGCAGCGCCCGGCAGCGGCTGATGGACGCGCTGTCCAACTATCAGGGCTTTTGGGGCGGTACGCTGATTCTGGTGTTCGACGCCTATCGGGTGGAGGGGCACGCAGAGAGCGTGAACCGGTACCATAATATTTACGTGGTGTTTACCAGGGAGGCGGAGACGGCGGACCAGTATATTGAAAGGACGGTCCATCGGATCGGGAAGAACGCGTCCGTTACGGTGGCCACCTCCGACGCCCTGGAGCAGGTGATCATTTACGCGCAGGGCGCGAGGCGGATGTCCGCCGGAGAGCTCTGGGAAGAACTGGAGCGGACCCGGCAGCAGATCCGGGAGACCTGGGAGAAACAAAGGGAATCAAAAAAGAATTATCTGTTCGACCAGCTGTCGGAAGAGATGGCCGGGAGGATGGAAGAGATACGGCTGGGAAAAAGAGAGTTTGATTCAAAGAGCTGACCGGTTTTGGCAGACGGACCCACAGAGAGACAGGATAACATGCTTAAGGACAAAACGGTATTTTTAAAAAAATACGCCATCACGGAGGCGCAGTTTGAGGAGGCGGCCATTTCCTGGGAGGAGCTTTGCGCCATTGCGGAGGATTACAGCGGGCGTCTGGAGGAGTTCAACCGTATCCGGGAGCAGTTTCTGCGGGAGTTTATCGAAAACCGGGAGGAACAGGCGGGGCTCCATTCCTACCGCAGCCGGGTGAAGACGCCGGAGCATCTGATCGAAAAGATCATCCGCCGCCGGATCGAAAACTATCTCAAATACAAGGATCTCAACCGGGAGAATTATCTGCGGTTTGTCACGGATATCATCGGTTTTCGGGGCCTGCTTTTATACCGGGAGAACTGGGTGATTTTTCATAAATATCTGACCGCCCATTTTGAAAACCGGCCGGAGTGGTATATCCGGGACAGTCTCAGGGACTTTACCACAAACCGGGACCGCTATATGGTGGAGGCGCCCAAGGTACATATGCGCCCGGGGGATTTCGGAGACATTTATTCGGACTGGATTTCCAGCGACAACATCTTCGATCAGAAATATTATCGGTCCGTACACTATATTCTGAAATACTGCGGCGTCTATCTGGAGGTCCAGGTCCGGACGCTGTTTGAGGAGGGCTGGGGCGAGATCGACCATCACATCCTCTATCCCTACAAAAAGCAGGATCCGATGCTGACGGAGTTTTCCGAGCTGTTAAACCGTCTGGCGGGAATGGGGGACGAAATGGCGTCCTTTTACCGCCGGTTACAGCTTGTGCCGGGGGAAGCGTTTCCGGAAAAGCGCAGCGTGATCGAAACGAGAAAGGAATATGTGCCGCGCCGGACCGTGGTTTCCCGGATCGAACCGGACGCGGTTCGGACGGTGGAGGATGCGATACGGCTGGTCATCTCCCGTTAGAGGGCCGGTAAGGAGAACGAAATGGACAACAGATATGTGGGCATACCGCAGCGCGCCTATGAGAGCGCGGAGCGGATGCTGTATTTGACAAAAGAAGGAAAGATCAAGCAGCATCTTTTGGGGGATACGTCCCAGACCCGTTACGGGACCATAGAGGACCGGGGCATGAACAGCTACCAGCAGTTTCTGCGTTCGAAGCTGGGCTATGAGGTCCTGCGGCTGGAAGGAGAAAGCGTGTATGAAAAATATTGAAAGTCTGTATCTGAATTACGGAGAGCTTCTGGAAGAATTCGGAGAGGATGTGATCGCCAGCCGCTACGCCTTCTTATGGAAGGAGTGCGAGGATTTTTTGCGGAGCATGGATCTGTTTGAACAGGTACAGATCAACGAGGTCATGATGATGCACGCGGTGCTGGACTATTTTTCCGACGTGTCCCGGCTTAAAAAATTCCATCATATCCATCATATCAACGAAATTAAGGTAATGGCCTACGAAAGCTTCTGGCTTTTGCGGCGAAAGCCCCTGCAGGTGACGGCCGGGGGGCAGCAGGACGATCTGTTGGCCTTTGTCAACGAAAAGTTCGTGTTTTCCCGGATCGCCGCTTTTTTGGTCAAGGAGCAAAAATCCCTGGTTTTAAAGGGAGAGGATAAAAAAGCCTTCCTGAACTACCTGGATACGCTGTATTATTACTTAAAATACCGGCAGTACGATCCGCTGATGCTGGAGCTGATGATTTTAGGCTACAAAGCGGGCGAGATCTGGGGAAAGCAGGAAGGGTAAGATAATCCAAAGAGGAGCGTAAAATGAGAAAAGAAAAGAACTGGCTCTCTGCGCTGGCCGTAGGGAGCGCTTATCTGTTTGCCATCAGTCCGCGTCTGACGCACCGTCCTGCGCCGATGCCAAACGTGTACTATGCCCACCGGGGCCTGCACGACAATCAATCCGACGCGCCGGAGAATTCCCTGGCGGCGTTTCAAAAGGCGGCGGACGCCGGATACGGAATCGAACTGGACGTGCAGCTGACAAAGGACGGTCAGGTGGTGGTGGTCCATGACTTTGATCTGAACCGGATCTGTCAGGTGCCGGGCAATGTGGAGGAGTTTACCTATGAGCAGCTGCGGCAGTTCCCGATTTACGGGACGCAGGAACGCATCCCGCTGTTTCGGGATGTGCTGAAGCTGGTGGACGGCCGCGTTCCGCTGATCGTGGAGATCAAATGTAAAAGGAATTACGAGATCTGCAAAAAAACGCAGGAAATCCTGCAACATTACCGGGGGATTTACTGTATTGAGTCATTTCACCCCGGCGTGCTGTGGTGGTACAAAAAAAACTGTCCCGAAATCTGCAGAGGCCAGTTGTCCATGAACTATCAGAGGGAAGAACACGAAACCAATCCGATGTATTATATCATGCGGTTCCTCCTGACGAATTTTCTCACCCGGCCGGACTTTATTGCCTATGACTGCAGGGCCATGCGGGCGCTTTCCAAGAATCTCTGCCGAAGGCTGTTTTTGTGTCCCTCGGTGGCCTGGACGGTAAAAAGCCCGGAGCAGCTGGAAAGATGCAGGGCCTATTACGATTATTTTATTTTTGAAGGATTTTGCCCAAAGGACGGAAAGGGGGCGGAAGCGGGATGCACAATCAGTTGACCAAAAGCGATATCCGCAAAATGCAGGAAGAGATCGAGCACCGGAAGCTGGTGGTCCGCAAACAGGCGCTGGAAGACGTGAAGGCGGCCAGGGCGCAGGGAGATCTGTCGGAGAATTTTGAATATTACGCCGCGAAAAAATTCAAGAACGCCAACGAGAGCCGGATCCGTTTTCTGGAACGGATGATCAAAACGGCGGATATCATTGAAGATACGTCGGCGGCGGACGAGGTGGGGATCCACAACCGGGTGCAGGTCCTGTTTGAAGAAGACAATGAGGTCCAGACGTATAAGATCGTGACCACCATGCGGCAGAATTCGCTGGAAGGGCTGATTTCCACGGAATCGCCGCTGGGCAAGGCGCTGATGGGACATAAGGTGGGCGAGCGGATCTTTGTGCAGGTGGGAGACGGCGGTTATTATGTGGTGATCCAGGCCATTGAAAAGACGGAGGACGACGAGGAAGCGCTGCGCGGGTTTTAGGAAAGGGCGGCTTACGTAAAGCCGCCGTCCAGGGTCACGATCTGTCCGGTCAGATAGGCAGGGGCCCGGGCGAGCAAAAGCGCCAGCTCGGCCACCTCCTGAGGCTTTCCCAGCCGGTCCGCAGGAATGGCGTCGATGAGGGCACCGATTTCCTCCGGGGAGAAGCAGCGGTTCATATCCGTATCAATTACGCCGCAGGCGATGGCGTTGACCTGGACGTTGCTGGGGGCCAGTTCCTTTGCCAAGGCCCTGGTCAGGCTGTTGACGGCTCCCTTGGAGGCGGAATAGGCGGCTTCCATGGAAGCGCCCACATTGCCCCAGATCGAGGAGATATTGATGATGCGGCCCTGTTTGCGCGCCGCCATTTTCCGGGCGGCCAGCTTACAGGTATAAAAACAGCCGTCCAGATTGACAGCCATGAGCCTGCGCCATTCCTCGGGCGTCATATCGGCCAGCAGGCCGATATGAGAGACGCCGGCATTGTTGAGGAGCACATCCAGATCGCCTATCCCGGAAAAGAGCGCTTCTACGCTGGCCCAGTCTCCGATATCGCCTGTAAAAGGGGTGGCGTGGATGTGATAGCGAAGGGAGAGCTGCCGGCAAACGTCCGACAGCGTTTCTTTTGTATGCAGACAGGTGAGGATCAGGTCGTATCCGGCGCCGGCGAAGGTTTCGGCGATGGCGCGGCCGATGCCCCGGGAAGCGCCCGTGATCAGTGCGGTTTTTCTTGTCATAGCGGAATTCCTCTCCGAGAAAACGGGTAAGCTGATACTGGTATCGAACCCATTATATCATTGGATACAGGAGGATGGCAATGTACGATTTAATCATCATCGGTTCCGGCCCGGCGGGGCTTTCGGCGGCGATATACGCAAGACGCGCGGGCCTTTCCGTGCTGGTGTTTGAGAAGCTGCCCATGGGCGGCGGCCAGGCGGTAAACACATACGAGGTGGACAATTATCCCGGCCTGTCGGGCATCAGCGGATTTGATCTGGCCATGCGCTTCTTTGAACACGCAAAAAAAGCGGGGGCAGAGTTTGTGCAGGCCGCCGTGACGGGCGTGACGGATCAGGGAAAGAAAAAAACGGTGCATACCGCGCAGAAGGATTATGAAGCGAAAGCGGTGATTCTGGCGGCGGGAGCCGTTCACCGCAAGCTGAATGTGCCGGGTGAGGAGACGCTGGCGGGCAGAGGGGTTTCTTACTGCGCCACCTGCGACGGCGCCTTTTACCGGGACGAAACCGTGGTTGTGGCAGGCGGCGGCGACGTGGCGGCAGAGGACGCCATCTTTCTGGCGCGCACCTGCAAAAAGGTGTATGTGGTGCACCGCAGGGACAGGCTGCGGGCCGCAGGAAGCCTGCAGGAGAAATTGTTTTCCCTGAAAAATGTGGAAATGGTCTGGAACGCCACGGTGACCGAGATTTTGGGAACGCAGCAGGTAGAGGGCGTCCTGGTGCGTACGACAGACAAAACGGCAACGCGCAGGATAGACGCAAAGGGCGTGTTTATCGCGGTGGGCATCGTGCCGGAATCGGCGGCCTTTGCCGGTCTTTTGGAAACGGATGAGGACGGCTATCTGCGGGCCGGGGAGGACTGCGTTACCAACGTGCCGGGCATTTTTGCCGCCGGGGATATCCGGCAGAAAAAACTGAGACAGATCGTCACCGCCGTAGCGGACGGGGCCAATGCGGTGACCTCTGCAGAGGCCTATCTGCTGGGAATGTGACGAAAGGCGTTCCATGACGACATAAAATTGTCACAAAATTTCCATAATTTTGTGGAATCAAATTGTGAATTGTAGATTGACAAAGATCCGTGTCGATGTTATAGTATTCCTTGGGTGTAATAATTTTGTAACAAATGAAACAACTTATTAAGTTTTAGGTTACAAATGAGCAGGCTCGGAGGGGTTTATGAAATACACATCGACAAAGATTATGGTATGCGCGTTGGCGGCGGCGGTTTCTCTGTCCGTAAGCCCGATGGAAGCGAAAGCGGCGGGAGTGTCTTCCTCCCTTCCGGCGGCCGGACTGGGTCTTGCCTTAGGAGACGGCACCTCGCTTTCGGAACTGCTTGACGAAAGGGAACGGGAGCAGACCGAGACCGCAGAGACGGAAGAAGAAACCAAAGAAACACAGACCGAGACGCAGGAGACGGAGGATCAGGAGACGCTGACGGAAGAAACGGACGCGCAGACGCAGGAAGCCGAAACCGGCCGCGGGCTTGCCGAGGGGACGATGATCATCGCCCAGGTCACGGATTATGTGAATATCCGCAGCACAGCCGGCACGGACGGGGAGATCGTGGGCAAGCTGTACAACAATTCCGTGGGATATCTGATCCGCGAAGAGGGGGAATGGTTTCAGATCAAATCCGGCACGGTGGAAGGATATGTAAAAGCGGAATATTTTGAAATCGGAGAAAAGGCGGAGCAGATCGCCCGGGAGGTAGGCGATACGATCGCGATCGTGGATACGGAGACGCTTCGCGTCAGGACCGAGCCCAGTCTGGACGCCTCCGTGCTGGGGCTTGTGCCCGGCGGGGAAGAGCTGTCCGTGCTGGACGAGGAAAACGGCTTTGTGAAGGTCAGCATTGAGGAAGGCGACGGCTGGGTATCCACGGATTATGTAAAACTGGAGACCGAATATGTGACCGCCGAATCCATTGAGGAAGAACAGGAGCGGATTCGCAGGGACGAGGAGGCCCGGGCGGAGGCAAAGAGAGCCGCGCAGGCCGCCGAGGAAAAACTGCATCAGCAGGAAGAAGAAAAAAAGAAGCAGGAGCAGGAGCAGCAGGCCAAAGAGGATGCGGTCGAACCGGCGCAGGAGCCTCAGGAGGCCGCAGCGCCCGTAAGCAGTTCCGGTTCCGGTCTGGGACAGGCCGTTGTAAATTACGCGCTGCAGTTTGTGGGGAATCCCTATGTATACGGCGGGACGAGCCTGACAAACGGCGCTGACTGTTCCGGCTTTGTCATGAGCGTTTACCAGAATTTCGGCGTTTCCCTGCCCCATTCCTCATCGGCGGACCGGAGCGTGGGTTACGGCGTAGGCAGCCTCGCCGAGGCGCAGCCGGGCGATCTTCTGTGTTATTCGGGCCATGTGGCGATTTATATGGGCAACGGACAGATCGTTCACGCCAGCACGGCCAGTACCGGAATCAAGGTGTCGGAGGCCAATTACCGAAAGATTCTGGCCATCCGAAGGATCTTTTAAAATACAGACGAAATAAACTTCCGGAACCGGCGCGTTTGAAGCGGCGGCTCCGGAAGTTTTTTTTGACAAACCCGGAGGGATGGACTAGTATAAAAGAAAGAGCGTTCAAGAAACAGAGAAGGAGAGAGAAGATGGATAACGCAGAACTGATGAGACATGCCAACGACGTCCGCAAGGGCATCCTCACGGCCGTCCACGGCGCCAAGGCCGGCCATCCCGGCGGTTCGCTGTCCGCAGCGGATCTTTTTACGTATCTTTACTTTGAGGAAATGAATATCGATCCTAAAAACCCGGACAAGGAGGACCGGGACCGTTTTGTCCTCTCCAAAGGGCACACGGCGCCGGGACTTTATGCGGCGCTGGCATACCGGGGGTATTTTCCGGTGGAGGATCTGCCGACGCTGCGCCATCTGGGCTCTTATCTGCAGGGGCATCCCTGTCTGCAGCATGTGCCCGGCGTGGACATGTCCTCCGGTTCTCTCGGACAGGGCATTTCCGCCGCGGTGGGCATGGCGCTGGGCGCGCGGATGAGCGGGCAGCACTTTCGCGTCTATACGCTGCTGGGAGACGGCGAACTGCAGGAGGGGCAGGTTTGGGAAGCCGCCATGTTCGCGGGTCACAGAAAGCTGGACAACCTGGTGGTGATCGTGGATAACAACGGACTGCAGATCGACGGAAACATCGACGACGTCTGCTCTCCCAATCCCATCGACAAAAAATTCGAAGCCTTTCGTTTCCATGTGATCGACCTAAAGGACGGCAACGATATGCAGCAGATCCGCGACGCGTTCTCGCAGGCCGCCGCCGTCAGGGGCAAACCGACGGCGATCATTGCCCACACGTTAAAGGGCAAGGGGGTTTCCTTTATGGAAGGCAAGGCGCAGTGGCACGGGAAAGCGCCCAATGACGAGGAATATGAGGCCGCTATGGCGGAGCTGGAAAGGATCGGTGAGGCATGATGTCAGACGGAAAAAAGATTGCGACCAGAGAAGCATACGGAAACGCCCTGGCGGAATTCGGGGAGACGCAGCCCAGGCTGGTGGTATTGGACGCGGATCTGGCGGCCGCGACCAAAACCGGCGTATTTCAGAAAAAATTTCCGGACCGGCATATTGATTGCGGGATCGCGGAAGCCAATATGATGGGGATCGCCGCCGGGCTTTCCCTTACCGGGATGATCCCGGTAGCCAGTACCTTCGCCATGTTCGCCGCAGGCCGGGCTTTCGAGCAGGTGCGCAATTCCATCGGGTATCCGCATCTGAATGTGAAGATCGGCGCCACCCATGCGGGAATCACGGTGGGCGAGGACGGCGCCACCCATCAGTGCAACGAGGATATCGCGCTGATGCGCACGATTCCGGGGATGACCATCCTCAACCCTTCCGATGCGGTGGAAGCCAGGGCCTGCGTGAAGGCCGCGCTGGAGATGACGGGCCCCGTCTATATGCGTTTCGGCCGTGCGGCGGTGCCGGTCATCAACGACGGCCCCGATTATCGGTTCCGGATCGGAAAGGGCCAGATTCTCAAAGAGGGGACGGACGTGACCATCGTGGCCACCGGGCTTTTGGTCAGTTCGGCGCTGGAGGCGGCGCAAAAACTGGAGGCGGAAGGGATTTGCGCGGAGGTCATCAATATCTGCACCATTAAACCGCTGGATGTGGATCTGATCGTCCAAAGCGCCAGAAAGACCAAACGAGTCGTGACGGCGGAGGAACATTCCGTCATCGGCGGTCTGGGAGGCGCGGTGTGCGAGGCGCTGAGCGAAAACGAGCCGGTTCCGGTATACCGCATCGGGATCCGGGACGTGTTCGGCGAATCCGGTTCCGCGTCCGCGCTGCTGAAAAAATACAGACTGGACGCCGACGGCGTCCTGGAACAGGTTCGGGAATTTGTAAAATGACGGAAGCTTTTTTCAGAAAGTTCTTTCCGGGATAAAATCTGTAAAAAAAACCGGCTTTTTGTAAATCTGCACAAAAGAAAGGCGATATTAAAAAAGGGATTATATTTTGGATCAGAAAGTTATCCACATACAGACCCTTGTTTTTATCGCCTTTCTGACTTATACACGAAGTTATGCACATTTTCCACAATCGAAATGAAAAAAAATTCATAACCAAATTTGGAATGGAGCAAACATCTGTTTTGTGAGGAAGTTCTAAAGCAAATCGGAAAATTACAAAATTTCGTTCTAAAATAATTATCAGAAAATTCTGATTACTCATTTCAAGAGTCAGAAAACATTGCCCTCACAGAAGAGATATGCTATAATGTGGCTGTAAGCGGAGGCCGTCGGTTTCAGGCGCATCGCTTAACACAGGACAGAAGGGATGATGGGTATGAGGATTATTATCAGCGGTAAGAACATCGACGTGACAGAGACGCTGCGCAATGCGGTGGAAAACAAGCTGGGAAAGCTGGATCGGTATTTTTCCTCGGACACGGAGGTCTATGTGACGTTGAGTGTGGAAAAGGACAGACAGAAGATTGAGGTAACGATCCCGGTGAAGGGGAATATCATCCGCTCCGAGCAGACAAGCAGCGATATGTACGTTTCCATCGATCTGGTGGAGGAGATCATCGAGAGGCAGTTAAAAAAGTACAAGAACAAGCTGATTTCTCAGCATCAGTCCAGCGGAAGCTTCCAGCCTTCCTATCTGGAAAACGATTATGAGGAGGAAGAAGAGGTTCGGATCGAACGGACGAAAAAGTTCGACATCAAGCCCATGTATCCGGAGGACGCCTGCGTACAGATGGAACTGCTGGGCCATTCCTTCTTTGTTTTCAACAACGCGGAGACAGATCAGGTCAACGTGGTGTACCGGCGCAAAGGCGGCACCTACGGGCTGATCGAGCCGGAATATTGAGCGTACAGCGGCAAAGGCGGCGGCCCGCGGGACGAAAGGTCCCGCGGGCCGTCGTCTTTTGTTCTGGATTTTCACGGGGATTCATAGAATAGCAAAAACGGTCATGGGGCGGTCGGTATGCGGTCACGAAGGTATCAGGCGGCCATCGTCATCGAATTGCTTCTGATTCTGATCCTGCTGAGCGGGCGGTATATGGACAGCCAGGAATCGGCCGCCGTCTCCGATACCATCCGGATCGGCAGGGTCAATACAGAAAACGGGACAAAGGATTATATCAAGTGGGTGGATTTTACGGTAACCGCCGAGGCGCTGGATTACGCCTATGAGCAGGATGTGAAGGCGCACGAGGCGGGCACGGAGCTGGACTGGATCAGCCTGCTCGCCTATACTTCCGCCAAATGGGGCGGCGAATACGGGAAAAAAGCCATGCAGGAGATGAAAAAAATGGCGGAGACGGCCAGGGCAAATGCGGATGAGGACCATACGCCCACGCAGATCATCGACGAGGCGGGAAAGGAACTAAAATATTATCCGTATTATAAAGAGGCCTACAGCGCGGCGCTGTCGGGCATGGTGGGATCCTACGAGGCGCAGGTGGAGGAAGAGGACGGGACGCCGGCCTGGTATTCCGTTTACGGATTAAAGGCGTATTCCCCCATCGCAAAGGGATTCGAGTATTCGGATTATGATGATTTCGGCGCGGCGCGCAGCTACGGCTACAGCCGCCCGCATCTGGGACACGACATGATGGGCCAGATCGGCACGCCCATTGTGGCCGTGGAGTCGGGATATGTGGAGGCGCTGGGCTGGAACCAGTACGGCGGCTGGCGGATCGGCATCCGCAGCTTTGACAAAAAGCGCTATTACTATTACGCCCATCTGCGGCAAAACTATCCGTATCAGTCGGATCTGGCGGAGGGCAGCGTGGTGACGGCGGGCCAGGTCATCGGCTACATGGGCCACACGGGCTACAGCAGCCAGGAAAATGTAAATAACATCCGGACCACGCATCTGCACTGGGGCCTGGAGCTGATCTTTGACGAGACCCAGAAGGAATCGGACAACGAGATCTGGATCGACTGCTATTCGCTCAGCCAGTTTCTGCGCAGGCACCGCAGTAGCGTGCAGAAGGTGGAAGGGACGAAGGAATGGAAACGCGTCCTGCAGATTCGGGATCCCGCGGTGGAACGCTGGCAGCAGGAGCATCCACAGAGCGTTTCCGGCAATGAAAGTGAAAGATTTCCTTGCCCTGAATAGGAGACTGTGCTATAATAAGAGCAGCGAGTGAATGATAAAAAATTAACGAACTCGAAACTCAAATTTTAACAGTCTTATGGAGGTAAAGTCATGGCGAAGAAAATTGTTTTGGCCGGCGCATGCCGCACAGCCATCGGTGTGATGGGCGGTACGCTGAGCACGGTTCCGGCGACGGAGCTTGGCGCGATCGTGATCAGGGAGGCGCTCAACAGAGCGGGCGTGCCTGCGGATCAGGTGGATCATGTTTATATGGGTTGTGTCATTCAGGCGGGATTGGGCCAGAATGTTGCGCGTCAGGCGTCCATCAAGGCGGGCCTTCCCATTGAGACGCCTGCGGTCACCATCAACGTGGTATGCGGCTCCGGACTTAACTGTGTCAACCTTGCGGCGCAGATGATTCAGACCGGCGACGCCGATATCGTTGTGGCGGGCGGCATGGAGAATATGTCCCTCGCGCCCTACGCCGTGATGCAGGGCCGCTATGGCTATAGAATGAACGACGGCAAACTGGTGGATACCATGGTGCATGACGCGCTGTGGGATGCGTTCCATGATTATCACATGGGCATCACCGCCGAGAATATCTGCGAGCAGTGGGGGATCACCCGCGAGGAGCTGGATCAGTTCGCGGCCCGTTCCCAGCAGAAGGCGGTAGCCGCGCAGGAGTCCGGCGCTTTTGACAAAGAGATCGTTCCGGTGGAAGTAAAACAGAAAAAGACCACGGTAGTATTCCAGAAGGATGAGGGCCCCCGCCCCGGCACCACCGCGGAAGGAATCGCCAGACTGCGTCCCGCCTTCAAGAAAGACGGCCTTGTGACCGCCGGCAACGCGTCCGGGATCAACGACGGCGCGGCGGCCATTGTGGTCATGAGCGAGGAGAAGGCAAAGGAGCTGGGCGTAAAGCCGATGGCTACCTGGGTAGCGGGCGCTCTGGCCGGCGTGGATCCGGCCATCATGGGCATCGGCCCTGTGGCGGCCACAAAGAAGGTCATGAAAAAGACCGGCATGAAGATTGAGGACTTTGATATCATCGAGGCGAACGAGGCCTTTGCGGCGCAGTCCATCGCCGTACAAAGAGAACTGGGCTTTACCGACGAGCAGCTCAATCCCAACGGCGGAGCCGTTGCGCTGGGCCATCCGGTCGGCGCGTCCGGCTGCCGGATCCTGGTGACGCTGCTGCATGAGATGGAGGCGAGAGACGCCAAGAAGGGCCTTGCCACCCTTTGCATCGGCGGCGGCATGGGCTGTGCCACCATTGTGGAAAGAGAATAAAAAACAGCGGCAGGGCGCGTTTGTCCCGGCCGTGGCATAAGCAAAGAAAAAGGCGGAGAATGACTCAGATACTGGGACATTCTCCTGCCTATGTCCAATCAATCACACACAGAAAGGCTGAGAAGATGGAATACATATTATATGAACAAAAGGGCAGCTACGCCATTCTCACCATCAACCGGGAAAAGGCGCTCAACGCGTTAAATTCCACCGTACTGGACGAGCTGGACCAGACGCTCGATCAGGTGGATCTTGCGACGGTCAGATGTCTGATCTTAACGGGCGCGGGGAGCAAATCCTTCGTGGCCGGCGCGGATATCGGCGAAATGAGCACGCTGACCAAGGAAGAGGGAGAGGCGTTTGGCAAAAAGGGAAACGATGTTTTCCGCAAGCTGGAAACCTTCCCGATCCCGGTGATCGCGGCGGTCAACGGCTTCGCTCTGGGCGGCGGCTGCGAGATCTCCATGAGCTGCGACATTCGGATCTGTTCCGAGAACGCGGTATTCGGACAACCGGAGGTAGGGCTTGGCATTACGCCGGGCTTTGGCGGGACCCAGAGGCTGGCTCGTCTGGTGGGCGCAGGCATGGCCAAGCAGATGATCTATACCGCGCGCAACATCAAGGCGGACGAGGCCTATCGGATCGGTCTGGTAAACGCGGTCTATCCGCAGGAGGAGCTGATGGCGGCGGCCGAAAAGATGGCGGCAGGCATTGCCAAAAACGCGCCCATCGCGGTACGCAACTGTAAGAAGGCCATCAACGAAGGGCTGGATCTGGATATGGATCATGCCGTGGCGCTGGAGGAAAAGCTGTTTGGCGACTGCTTCGAGACCGAGGATCAAAAATACGGCATGGCGTTTTTCCTGGATAAAAACAAGGAAAAGGTCAAGGCGCCTTTTTTGAACCGCTGACGGACGGCGCGGCGAAAGGAAAGAAACCGGGCGGCTCTTTTGCAGAGCCGTCTCACAATAAATCAAATACAGGAGGACAATACAATGAAAGTTGGCGTTATCGGCGCAGGCACCATGGGTGCCGGGATTGCACAGGCTTTTGCGATGACGGACGGCTATGACGTCTGCCTTTGCGACATTTCCATGGAATTTGCCGAGGGTGGCAAAGCGAGGATCCAAAAGAACATCAATTTCCTCGTAGGCAAGGAAAAGATCAGCAAGGAAAAGGGCGAAGAGATCATGGGCAAGATCGTCTGCGGCCTGAAGGATATCTGCACGGACTGCGATCTGGTGATCGAAGTGGCGCCCGAAAAGATGGAGATCAAAAAGAGCACCTTCCGGGAGCTGATGCAGATCGTAAAGCCGGAGTGCATTTTCGCTTCCAATACCTCTTCCCTGTCCCTGACGGAGATGGGCGCGGGACTGGACCGTCCGCTGATCGGTATGCACTTCTTTAACCCTGCCGACCGGATGAAGCTGGTGGAAGTGATCGCCGGCGAAAATACGCCCGCCGAGCTGGTTCAAAAGATCAAGGATATCGCCGTAGAGATCGGCAAGACGCCCGTAGAGGTCAAGGAAGCCCCCGGATTTGTGGTCAACAAGATCCTGATCCCCATGATCAACGAGGCGATCGGCATCTACGCGGACGGCATTGCCTCCGTGGAGGATATCGACACCGCCATGAAGCTGGGCGCTTCTCATCCCATGGGGCCTCTGGCGCTGGGCGATCTGGTAGGCCTGGATATTGTGCTTGCCATCATGGAAGTGCTCCAGTCCGAGACCGGCGATCCCAAATATCGCCCGCATCCGCTTCTGCGCAAGATGGTGCGCGCAGGCAAACTCGGCAAGAAGACCGGCGTGGGCTTTTACGATTATTCGAAATAAGCGAGAAAATTGTTTGGAGGAAAGATAGACATGGATTTTATGTTGGACAAGAAACATGAAATGGCAAGGCAGCTCTTTAAAGAGTTCGCCGAAAAAGAAGTAAAGCCTCTGGCGCAGGAAGTGGATGAAACGGAAGCGTTTCCCAGAGTGACCGTGGACAAGATGGTCAAGGCCGGCTTTCTGGGCATCCCGGTGCCCAAGGAATACGGCGGCCAGGGCTGCGATCCGCTGACCTATGTGATGTGTGTGGAAGAGCTTTCCAAGGTCTGCGGCACCACCGGCGTTATCGTATCCGCCCATACCTCTCTGTGCTGCGATCCCATCCTGACCTTCGGCACCGAGGAGCAGAAACAGAAATATCTGGTTCCCCTGGCCAAGGGTGAAAAGCTGGGCGCATTCGGACTGACCGAGCCCGGCGCCGGCACCGATGCGCAGGGGCAGCAGACCAAGGCCGTCCTGGACGGCGACCAGTGGGTGCTCAACGGTTCCAAGTGCTTTATCACCAACGGAAAAGAAGCGGACGTCTATGTGATCTTCGCGGTGACCGGCATGGTGGAAAAGCGCGGCAGGATGCAGAAGGAAATTTCCGCCTTTATCGTGGAAAAAGGAACGCCCGGCTTTACCTTCGGCACGAAGGAAAAGAAGATGGGAATCCGCGGCTCCTCTACCTATGAGCTGATCTTCCAGGATTGCAGGATCCCCAAGGAAAATCTGCTGGGACAGAAGGGCAAAGGCTTTAATATCGCCATGCACACGCTGGACGGCGGCCGTATCGGAATCGCTTCCCAGGCGCTGGGCATCGCGGAGGGCGCGCTGGAGTCCACCATCGCTTACGTGAAGGAAAGAAAACAGTTCGGCAGAACGATTTCCGCTTTCCAGAACACCCAGTTCCAGCTGGCGGATATGGCCACCAAGGTACAGGCGGCGCAGCTTTTGGTCTATAAGGCGGCTATCGCGAAGGCCACTCAGAAGAGCTATTCCGTAGAAGCGGCCATGGCCAAGCTCTACGCGGCGGAGACGGCTATGGAAGTGACCACCAAAGCGGTTCAGCTGCACGGCGGCTACGGTTATACGAGAGAGTACGATGTGGAGCGCATGATGCGCGACGCGAAGATCACAGAGATCTACGAGGGAACCAGCGAAGTGCAGAGAATGGTTATCTCCAGCGCTCTGTTGAAGTAAAAAGAAAACTAAGGTAAGGAGAGAGTCATACAATGAAAATCGTTGTTTGTGTAAAACAGGTTCCCGATACCAAGGGCGGCGTAAAGTTCAATCCCGACGGTACGCTGGACAGAAGCGCAATGCTGGCGATCATGAATCCCGACGATAAAGCGGGTCTGGAAGCGGCATTGAGATTAAAGGATCAATATGGCGCCGAGGTGACGGTGGTCACCATGGGACTGCCCAAGGCGGAGGAAGTGCTCAGAGAGGCGCTGGCCATGGGCGCGGACAAAGGGATTCTGGTGACCGACCGGGTGCTGGGCGGCGCCGATACCTGGGCGACCAGCCAGACGCTGGCCGGTGCGATCCGCAATCTGGACTATGATCTGATTATCACCGGACGTCAGGCCATCGACGGCGATACCGCCCAGGTTGGCCCGCAGCTTTCCGAGCATCTGAACATCCCGGTGATCAGCTACGCCCAGGATATCAAGATCGACGGAGATTCCGTGATCGTAGAGCGTCAGTACGACGACAGATACCATGTCTTAAAGGCCAAGATGCCCTGCCTGATTACCGCTCTGGCGGAGCTCAACGAGCCCCGTTACATGACGCCGGGCGGCATTTTCGACGCCTACGACGCCGAGATCACCGTATGGGGAAGGGCGAATCTGGTGGACACGCTGGATTCCAACCTGGGCCTGAAGGGTTCCCCGACCCAGATCGCCAAGGCTTCCGATAAGGTGCGTAAGGGCGCCGGGGAAAAGGTTTCCCTGGATCCTGCGGAATCCGTGGACTATATCATGGATAAGCTGCTGACCAAACATGTGATTTAACAAATAAAAGAAAAGCGTGGTGAATGAAATGAACTTAGAAGAATATAAAGGCGTATTTGTCTTTGCGCAGCAGGTAGATAACGAGCTTGGCGGCATCGCTTTGGAACTGGTGGGCAAAGGAAAGGATCTGGCCAGGGATCTTGGCACAGAGGTGACGGCGGTCCTGATCGGAAGCGGCGTAAAGGGACTGTGCACGGAGCTGGCGGAGTACGGCGCGGACCGGATCATTGTGGTAGACGATCCGGAGCTGAAGGAATATCGGACGGAGCCTTACGCGCATGCGCTGTCCGAGGTGATTAAAAAGTATAAACCCGAGGTCATGCTGATCGGCGCGACTGCCATCGGCCGCGACTTAGGCCCCCGCGTATCTGCCAGGATCCATACGGGACTGACGGCGGACTGCACCCAGCTGGACATCGGCGATTTCCCGATCAATCCGGTTCCCGGGAAAGAGCAGCGGCACAACCAGCTTCTTATGACCCGTCCCGCGTTTGGCGGCAACACCATCGCGACCATCGCTTGCCCGGACTTCAGGCCCCAGATGGCCACCGTCCGTCCCGGCGTGATGCAGAAGGCGCCCCGCACCGTAGGCGCGCAGGCCGTGATCGAGGAGTTCAATCCCGGTTTTGTGCCGGATCATAAGTATGTGGAGATTCTGGAGATCGTCAAGGCGGTTTCCGACATTGAGGATATCATGGATGCCAAGATCCTGGTATCCGGCGGCCGTGGCGTAGGAAGCCCCGAAAACTTCAAGCTGCTGGAGGATCTGGCGGAGGCCATCGGCGGCACCGTGAGCTGTTCCCGTGCGGTAGTGGATGCGGGATGGAAGCCCAAGGCGCTTCAGGTGGGACAGACCGGCAAGACCGTCCGTCCGCACGTATATTTTGCCATCGGTATTTCCGGGGCGATTCAGCATCTGGCCGGCATGGAGGAATCCGATATCATCATTGCCATCAACAAGGATGAGACGGCTCCTATTTTCGACGTGGCGGATTACGGCGTAGTGGGCGACTTAAACAAGATCGTTCCGGCGCTGACCGAAAAGATCAAAGAGGCGAGAGCGGCCAAATAAAGGAAGCAAACGCAGACCATAAAAAACCCCCTTCCGGACGACAGAAAAGCCTGGAAGGGGGTTTTTTTGCGAAAAAAATCCGAAAGATGCATAGAAAAGACGGGTTATTCTTCTTTTATCAGCGCCTCCACGGCCAGACGCAGCCCCGTTTGGAACCCTTTGCAGAACGAATCCCGGTGCAGAATCTCGTCCGCCATCATTTCCGCGCTGCAAAGCTCCAGCAGTTCGGTTTTCTGTTCTTTGGGCAGCTTTTCCGAAAGCTGCCGGATCAGCTCCATGAAGTGCCGGCTGTGCCGGCTGAAAAGTTCATCGTCGTCATGTCTCATATCCATGGGATTTAATTTCCCGTAGTAAAGTTCCAGAATCGTTTCTTTTTTCATCCTGCGTTTCCTTTCCGAACCGTGATGGGGAATTTGTATCATCTTTCTTCCTATTATTATACCCCGAATACGGGCAATGTTCAACAGAGAATCATATATTGCCCGTTTGCGGGGAATTATTTTGCTAAAACAGCCTGAGAAGATAGTTTTACCAGACGAGATACGGGAAAGAGGAAAACCATGATCAAATTGGAGAAACTGTGGGCTGTGATGCAGGAGCGCGGGATCACGCAGTATCAGCTGATCCGGGATTACGGGATCAGTCACGGTCAGTTGGACCGGATCCGGCGCAATCAGAACGTGACGCTCAACACCATTGATATTCTGTGCAATATTCTGGACTGTCAGCCCGGCGATATTCTGGAGCACGTAAAGGACGACAACGACCGGTTCCGTCCGGACAGTTACGCGCTGTGAGATTTTCTGCGCAAATAGGGATTGATTTTCCTTTCCGGATGGGATAAGATGAAATCAGGAATTGTTCTTGTTTTAAAACAGAATGGCAGAAAGGAAATCAGAGTATGAATACGAACGCGTTCAGAAGTCTTTCTTATGGAGTCTATGTGGTTTCCTCCTGGGATCACGGCAGGGCGGTGGGCTGCATCGCCAATTCCGCCATGCAGATCACCTCGTCTCCGGCGACCGTGGCGATAAGCATCAATCACGACAACTATACCAACCGCTGCATTGCGGACTGCGGCCGCTTCGCGCTGGCTGTGCTGGCGGAGGATTCCGACCCGGCGCTGATCGGGAATTTTGGATTTTGTTCCTCACAGACTGTGGATAAGTTTGCGGATACGCCGTATTCGATCCGGGGTAATCTGCCGGTGATACACGACGCCTGCGCATATGTGGTCTGCGAGGTGGTGGATACGATGGAGACCGAAACGCATACGGTTTTTCTGGGTAAGGTGACGGACGCGGACGTTTTAAGCAGCCGGGATCCCATGACATACGCCTATTATCATAAGGTGGTCAAAGGAAAGAGCCCCAAAAACGCGCCCACGTATCTTCCCGAGGAAGAACCGGCGCAGCCCAAATGGGTATGCACCGTCTGCGGATACGTC
Source organism: uncultured Eisenbergiella sp. (assembly GCA_947626995.1). GTDB lineage: Bacteria > Bacillota > Clostridia > Lachnospirales > Lachnospiraceae > Gallintestinimicrobium. Next base: position 45,824 of record CANQUI010000002.1, read on the forward strand.
TACGATGGGGAAACGCCCTTTGAGGAACTTCCCGACGATTATGTCTGCCCCATCTGCAAACAGCCCAAGTCGGCTTTCGTGAAAAAATAAACATCATGGACAGGAGCCGGGCGGAGAGGAGATCTTTCCGCCCGTTGTGCTGTAAAGGAAACAAAATGGCAAAAAACAAAGAGGTCAAAACCAACGCCATGCGTATTTTGGACAGGATGAAGATTCCCTATCGGCTTTATACCTACGCATGCGATACGTTTGTGGACGGGATGCAGAGCGTAAGGCTGCTGGGACTGGACGAGGAGAAGGTCTATAAGACGCTGGTGACGGAAAACGGATCGCAGGCGTATTTCGTGTTTGTGATCCCGGTGGGAAAGGAACTGGATCTGAAAAAGGCGGCCCGCCAGACGCAGCAGAAGTCGCTGTCCATGATTCCGGTCAAACAGATTACGCCGGTTACCGGCTATGTCAGAGGCGGCTGTACGGCGCTGGGCATGAAAAAACAGTACCCTACCATCCTCGACGCATCGGCGGAGCGGCTGCCTGCAATGGTGGTCAGCGCCGGACGGATCGGGGCGCAGATCGAACTGGCGCCCGCTGACCTGTGCCGGGCCGCCGGCGCCAGGTTCGCGCCGGTGACAGTGGAAGACTAAAAGGGAAGGAGCGCAGGAATGGACAGAAATAAAGAACAGAAAAAACAGATCAAAAGGAAAGAAAAACAACGGAAGAAACGCCAAAAAAAAATCAATAACGGACTGGATCTGTGCCTGATTTTGCTCTGTTTTTTCCTCACCCTCACCGCGGCGGTGCTGGATCTGTTCCAAAAGAAAAAAGAAGCATAATCGGACATTCGAAAAGGGGATGCAGGAAAAACTGCAAAAAGAAACGATGGAAAGAAAGAAAACAATCAGGGATTACGAAACGGTGGCGCTCTCGGAAGACGGAAAGGCAGTGGTCATTCTGGATCAGACCAAACTGCCCGGGACGATAGAGCAGCTTCGTCTTGAGACAGCGGAGCAGATCCGGGAGGCCATTTACCTGCTGAAGGTACGCGGCGCCCCGGCCATCGGCGTGGCGGCGGCGCTGGGGGCCTATGTGCTGGCAAAACAGAGCAGGGCCGTAAAATACGACGATTTTGCCGGGGAGTTTGCCCGGAACAAGGAATTTTTAAATTCGGCCCGCCCCACCGCGGTGAATCTGTCCTGGGCGCTGAACCGGATGGAGAGCGTCGTGAAAAATAACGCGGACAAAAGCGTGGAAGAGATCCAGGAGCTGCTGCGCCGGGAGGCCCTTGGCATCCGCGAAGAGGATATCCGGGTGTGCCGGGCCATCGGGGAATACGGTCTGAGCCTGGTCAAGCCCCACGACGGGATCCTGACGCATTGCAACGCGGGAAGGCTGGCCACGATCCGGTACGGGACGGCCACCGCGCCCATCTACCTGGGACAGGAGAAAGGATATGCCTTCCGCGTCTTTGCAGATGAAACGCGCCCGCTTTTGCAGGGGGCCCGGCTGACGGCCTGCGAGCTGCACTCCGCCGGCGTGGACGTGACGCTGATCTGCGACAATATGTCCGGCGCGGTCATGAGAAACGGCTGGGTGGACGCCGTATTCGTGGGATGCGACCGGGTGGCGGCCAACGGAGATACGGCCAACAAGATCGGCACCAGCGTGGTGGCGGCGGTGGCAAAGCAATATCAGGTTCCGTTCTATGTCTGCGCGCCCACTTCCACCATTGATATGGATACGCCCGACGGAGACGGGATCCGGATCGAACAGCGGCCGGAGGATGAGGTGACGCAGATGTGGTACCGGGAGCGGATGGCCCCGGAGGGGATCCGCGTATACAATCCCGCCTTTGACGTTACGGATCATACGCTGATCTCCGGCATCGTCACCGAATACGGCGTGGCAAGACCGCCCTATTCGTCGTCTCTGCGAAAGATCTGCCGGGCCGGTAAGCAAATATGAACAACAACAGAAAATATCAGAAAACACTGACGGCGTGCTATCTTGGATTTGTCACCCAGGCAATATCCGCGAACTTTGCGCCGCTGTTATTTCTAACGTTTCAAAATACGTATGGGATCGGACTGGAAAAGATTGCGCTGATCCCGTTTACGTTCTATTTTTCACAATTGCTGATTGATCTTGCGGCCACGAAATTTGTGGATCAAATAGGATACCGCATCTGCGTGGTATCCTCGCAGGCGCTTTCCGCGGCAGGCCTTCTTTTCATGGCGATTCTGCCGGATCTGCTTCCGGCCCCCTTTTTGGGGATTTTGATTGCGGTCGTGCTCTATGCGATGGGCAGCGGCCTTGTGGAAGTGCTGGTGAGTCCGATTCTGGAAGCCTGCCCTTTTGAAAATAAAAACGGCAGGATGAGTCTGCTCCATTCTTTTTACTGCTGGGGTGCGGTGGGGGTGATTTTGGGCTCGACGCTCTTTTTTGCGGTATTTGGCATAGCAAACTGGAGGATCCTGACACTGATCTGGGCAATGGTGCCGTTGTATAATGTATGGAATTTTATCCGCTGCCCGATCGAACGGCTGATAGAAGACGGCGAGGGGATGCGCCCCGGGCAGCTGCTTCGATTGCCGCTGTTTTGGCTGCTGATTGTGCTTATGGTATGCTCCGGCGCATCCGAAACATCTATGGCGCAATGGGCGTCCGCATTTACAGAGTCGGCGATGGGGGTTTCCAAAACCGTCGGCGATCTGGCGGGCCCCTGTCTGTTTGCGGTATTTATGGGAATATCCCGGGTCATATACGGCAAAATGAGCGAGAAACTGGACTTGGTTCGGGCGATGACGGGATGTGCTGTATTATGTGTGATTTGCTATTTGACCGCATCCCTGACTTCTTTGCCGATTCTTGGGCTGGCGGGTTGTTCCCTCTGCGGGCTTGCGGTTGGAATAATGTGGCCCGGCTCCATCAGCCTTGCGTCCCGGAAGTGTAAAAGGGGCGGCACGGCAATGTTCGCATTTTTAGCTTTGGCGGGGGACTTCGGCGCGACCGTAAGTCCTGCCATGGTCGGCGGCATATCCAATATGGCCGGAGGCAATCTCAAAACAGGGCTGTTTGCTGCGGCTGTATTTCCGTTGCTCCTCCTTTTTGCTCTGTTCGTTCTTTCCAAAAGGTTTGGAAAGGAAAGGGGATGCGTCCGATGACGCCCGGTTTTCGTCAGAAAGCCGGAAAGCGCTCTTGACCCGTGTTTGGCAAAGTGTTATGATTTTAACGGCGGGAGAAATCCTGCAGGGCGAAAGCCCTCTGGTTGGCCTCCGCACAATTTATCCGAATGAGGTATGACAAATGATCACGAATTTTGAAGGACTGATCTCCAAAGTAAAGGAATGTAGCAAAAAGAAAGTATCGGTGGCCGTGGCGGAGGATCTGGCCGTCCTGGAGGCTGTACAGGAGGCGCGCAGACAGGGCATCGCGGATGCGATTCTGGTAGGCGACGAAAAAAAGATCAGAGAGCTGGGCGCGCAGCTTCAGATGGATCTGGACGCCTATGAGATCATCGACGAGCCGGATCACTGGCAGGCGGCGTTAAAGGCGGTCAAGCTGGCCCATGACGGTACGGCGGATATGTACATGAAGGGACTGATCGACACCAAGTCCTTTTTAAAGAGTATTCTGGACAAAGAGGTGGGACTGCGGACGGGAAGACCGCTGTCGCATGTGGCGGTGTTCGAGGTGGAAGGCATCCGCCAGCTTCTGTTTTTGACGGATGTGGCGTTTATGACCTATCCGACGCTGGAGGATAAGGTTCATATCATTGAAAATACAGTGGAGGTGGCCCACGCCTGCGGCCTGACGTGTCCCAAGGTGGCGCCGCTGGCGGCGGTAGAGGTGGTCAATCCCAAGATGCCCGCCACGGTGGATGCCGCAGAGCTGACCAGGATGAACGAAGAAGGAAAGATCACCGGCTGTATCGTGGACGGCCCGCTGTCCATGGACATCGCCATCGACCCGGAGGCTGCGGCGCATAAGGGCGCGTCCGAAAGAAAGGTGGCGGGGGACGCGGATATCCTGCTGTTCCCGGATATCCATGCCGGCAACCTGGTGTATAAGACGCTGGTACATACGGCCAAGGTTGAAAACGGATGTATCCTGACCGGCACCAAAGTTCCCGCGATCCTGACCAGCCGCTCCGACAGCTTCCAGACCAAGGTCAATTCCATTGCGCTGGCCGCGGTGGTAGCGGAAGGCATGAAAAAATAAAAAGGAGAGTGCAAGTATGGCAATCAAGAGTTTGATCATCAATCCCGGCTCCACATCCACCAAGATCGGTGTGTTTGAGGACGAGACGCTTTTATTTGAGGAGACGCTTCGCCATCCCACGGAGGAGATTGCAAAGTATGCTTCCATTATCGACCAGAAGGATTTCAGAAAGGACATCATCGTTTCCTTCCTGAAGGAAAAGGACTGCGATATCGCCTCCTTTGACGTCATCGTGGGGCGCGGCGGTATGTTAAAACCCGTTGCGGGCGGCACCTATGCCGTGTCGGACGCGCTGCTGGCGGATCTGAAGGCCGGCGTACAGGGGCAGCATGCGTCCAACCTGGGCGGGATTCTGGCAAGGGAGATCGGCGACGAGATCGGCGTCCCTTCCTATATCGTAGATCCTGTGGTGGTGGATGAACTGACGGAGGTGGCGCGCATTTCCGGTATGCCGGAGCTGCCCAGAAGGAGCATTTTCCACGCGCTCAACCAAAAGGCCGTAGCCAGAAGATATGCCAAAGAGCAGGGAAAGAAGTATGAGGATCTGAATCTGCTGGTCATTCATATGGGCGGCGGCGTTTCCGTGGGCGCCCATGAGAAAGGCCGTGTGGTGGACGTAAACAACATCCTGGACGGCGAAGGCGCGTTTTCGCCGGAGCGGGCGGGAACCGTGCCCGTGGGGGACCTGATCAAGCTTTGCTTTTCCGGAAAATATACGCAAAAAGAGTTGTATCAAAAGATCTGCGGTAAGGGCGGATACAACGCATATCTTGGCACCAACGACGCCAGGGATGTGGAAAAAATGGCCGCCGAAGGAGACAAAAAGGCGCAGGTGGTACTGGAGGCGTTCTATTATCAGATCGCCAAAGATGCCGGCGCAATGGCGACGGTGCTCAAAGGGAAGGTGGATCAGATCATTCTCACCGGCGGGATCGCCTATTCTCCCCTGACCACCGAGAAGCTGACCCAGCGTCTGGGATGGATCGCGCCCATCACGGTATATCCCGGCGAAGACGAGCTGCTGGCGCTGGCGCAGGGCGCGCTGCGGGTGCAAAACGGCGAGGAGGAAGCCAGAGCGTATTAAAAAAGCGGGCGGAGCACATAAAAAGACATGCCTCCGCCCTTTTTTCTCTCACAAAATACGCGAAACGAGTATAAGAACCACAAAACGAAAACAAGAGACGAAGGGATGAAAAGAGATGATGCGGATCGTTCTTATGATTTTTCTGTGCCTGGGCGGTTTATGGAGTCTGTCTCCCAAAATCACCGCGGGCGGAGACAGCGTATTGCCGCACGGGTTTGTGGAGGAGCCGGAAGGGACCCGATGGATGAATTCCGACGGAAGCTGGGCGTCGGATCAGTGGCTGTCCACGCAGGGAGAGCGGTATCATTTTGATGCGGACGGTTATCTGCAGACCGGATTTACCCGGATCGGAGACGAGACGTATTATCTGGAACCGCAGATGCGGGTAGGCTGGCTGTATTATGAAGGAGGGCTTTATTTCTTCCGGAGGGACGGCAGCATGACCCACGATTTTAAAAGCGGAAACCTGCAGTTTGGAACGGACGGAAAGCTCAGTATCGTGACACCGAAACCAAAGGAGACGAAGCTTCGCCGAATCGTGAAAAAGATTCTGAGTGAAATCATTACCGAAGGGATGACGCCGGAAGAGCAGCTTAAGGCCTGCTATTTTTACATGATCGATCACAGCACATACGAACGTTTTTACGAGGCGCCCTCCGGCGAATGGACCTGGACCAGGGAATATGCGGAATATATCCTGACCACGGGACAGGGGAACTGCTATCGCTATGCTTCCGGCCTGGCCTACCTGGTCAAGGAGCTGGGATTCGATGTGAAGGTGATCACCGGTGAGGTGAAGGCAAGACGGGGCGGAACCACGCCTCATTCCTGGGTGGAGATCTGTCTGGATGGAACGTGGTATCTTTTCGACTGTGAATTGCAGGATGCCAACGGCATCGATCTGTATCAAAAAACCTATGGGAATTATCCCATCCAGCCGCTGAACAAGCTGCGGGAGTGGAAGGTGGAGTTTTAGAAATCCGGGAAGGAACTTCAGAAAAACAGTTGACCCTGACACAAAAATCTGGTATTCTATTCAGGTAGAAAACGGAGACATAGCTCAGCTGGGAGAGCATTTGCTTGACGTGTAAAGGGTCGCAGGTTCGAGTCCTGTTGTCTCCATGATAAGGCGCCATTGCAGTTAGAACCGGATCAGTTCCGACTGCAATGGTGTTTTTATGTCCTTTTTCTCAGACGGGAAAGAAAAAAAAATCACAGGGAAACCACAGATTCTGTTCTCTGCGACGCAGAATTACAGTGTTTGACCAGAAGCTTTGCCTCTTCCACCAACAAAGAGCGGAAATCGGTGGGCAGTTGATTATAATAGTGGATCAGCCGCTGCAGCGTCTCCGCGTTCCCGGGAAAGGCAGGTTTGGGCGTGGTAGAGATTCCCAGCAGGTAATCCGTGGAAACCTGAAAATACCGGGCGATAGTGGACAGCGTCTGAAAGTCCGGCTCCCGGTAATCGTTCGCGTATCCGTTTAGCGTAGTGGCCGCTATGTTCAGTTCTTTCCCAAGCTGCCGCTGTGTCAGTTCCCTCTCTTCCATCAGTTCTTTTAGTCTTTGTCCGAATGTCATAGTCCTATCCCCTTTCATCAACGCAAGGACGTCTCGCAAAGAGCGCGGCGTCCGACATAGTTACTTGTATTGTAAAGTAGTTGCTTTTACGGTTTCATGTAATATGCGAAACGAATTGACATTACTCGTAATGAGGTTTATTATTTATATTATGCGGATTTGAATTTTGTATGCAAACCACATTTGACGAAGGATCCGAGTTTTTTGGCGCAAAGGGAAAATGCACCGGGATCCCGTCTGAGAAAGGAGAAGAAATGAGAAAAGAAAAGAGACAAAAAAACAAAATGACAGCGGTAACGCTGGTGCTGTCCCTGCTGCTTGCTTTGCTGGCAGGCTGCGGCGGATCGGAGAAGGAGACAACGTCAGCGACAGCGTCAGCGGAAACGGCGTCCGCAGAGGACGCATCAGAGGAAAACGGACAGACGGACGGCGCGCTTTTTACGCAGTGGTTGGACGGCCTGGAAGGCGACGAGAATGTGTTTTATCTTTGGGACCAGGACGCCGGCGAGGGGAGGCAGCTTGAAAACGGACAGTCCTATGAGATGGAAAATGACGATCGTCTGGTTCTGTATACACCGGAGAAACCCAAAACGGCCTCCTTTATGGCAGACAACGACCCAGAAATAGAATCTTACAGCGATCATTATATGGTTTTTTCCGTCCCTGTGACCAGGATGATCCGGTTTGAGAGCGAGGTGGCGACAGATGCGGGAGACAGCATCGGGTTTTATTTTATCCTCGTTCCGCCCGGCGGTCTGACACCGGACTGGTATATGGATTCGGAAGGAATCAAAAACGAAGAACTGGGGATGAAAATACGAAAAGACAATTCCGAGGGTAGTAGGCTCTGGCTGCATGGCGGGTTTACGCAAAATGAGCTTCACTATGATTCCAGTAAACCTGCCGGCGATCTGGGAACGGTGTCAGGTACTCTGATCTGTGGTTATTATGAGGGAGATCTGGACAGCTTTATGGCGGAGAATCCCTACCATCAATTTACGGAAAAAGGAAGTATAGGGGGACTGGAATATGCCTACGGCAAAGACGAAGCGTTTTCAGATGTGGATGTAGTTTTTGTCGGAAACGGCATCTATTTGATGTTATCCTCCTTAAGTGTGGAAGAAAAAGACATAGAAAGTTATCTCAACACATTTATGAAAGCAGAGAGAGAATCTGACGCTTCCTTTTTAGCCTATTCCGCGGAGGATGGGTTCCATTGTCCGGCGCTGGGAATAGAGTTTCTCTATTTAGGGTTAATGGGGGAATTTGCGGTCCGTTGTGACAACGAAGAGAAAGGGATGACGATTGCCGGAGATAGCTACGCGGGAGATGTATTCCGTAGAGAAGAATCGGAAGATATCGAGACGGCGCTCCAAAGATTCGTAGATTCTTATACCGAAGCAGACTACGGCAGTACGACATGGACCGAAGCGGGAGAAGACGTGAAAAAAACAATCGGAAAGATCCCTTATCAGGGAAGAGGCGTACAGTCTGATCATTACGATGCAAATGATCAGCGATGGATCTTTTTGTCGGATGAAACCCCCTGGATCATCATGATTTCTTTTTTCAGTGCTGACGGAGGGGTGTATGAGGATTACACCAATGTGATCGAGAAACTGAACTAAGAGCGGGGCAAAAGAGACATTTCGCGCCATATATCTTTCGCTCACAAAGGGCTGTCACCCGGTATCATCCGGTCAAAAGGAAGCAAGGAGGATGAAACATGAGCGAGGTCAAAAAAAACAGCGCACTCAATGAGATCAATGAAAAAGATCTGGAAGAGGTTTTGGGCGGACGTGACGAGCCTACGGTTCCCAGAGTGATTCCGGAAGAAGACGAGCCGGCCGCTCGGGAATGGATGGTCAAAAACTGCAACCATTGCAACAACAAAAAGGAGTGCAGCCGCAGCCGCGGCTGCCTCATTGTTTTGTGGTTGAAGAATTTGGCGCGTCGGCGCCGGTCAGTCGTTTGGGTTTCAGATAGTGGGCGGCGAACTGGGCGATGGCGCCGATTCGCCGGTAGGTCATAATCTTGCAGAGCAGATCCGTGAACTTGCCGTATTTGCGATAGAACAGATTGAACAGAAGATACGGCGCGCGCTGCTGTCTGCTTTCCGGCATACGGCGGAGGATGTTTTTCAGACGATAGGTCTGCCGGTAGACGCGCAGATATCCGCGGTACAGTTCCTTTTCCGTCATGTGGAGCGGACGAAATACCACGTTTGCCGTGTTGTAAAGGGAGAGGTCTTCCGTTGTGATGCGGCCCTGATTTTTCATGCGTTCATAGAGCGCCGTACCCGGATACGGAGTCAGAATGTGCGATGTCACCGTTTCGATCTTATTTCGGACGATCCAATCCAGCGTGGCGTCAAAGGTCTCCGGGGTGTCTCCGTCAAGGCCGAATACGAAGCTTGCGTTGATCATGATGCCCCGGTCGTGTATGGCTTTGACGGCGCGGTCGTAATCGGCGGCGCTGTTTTGGATCTTGTGGACGCCGTCGATGGAGCCGGGATTGATGCTTTCAAAGCCGATGAACAGGCTCTGACAGCCGCTTTCTTTCATGAGATCCAGAAGCTGCAAATCGTTGGCGGCGTTTAGGGATACCGCCGCGTTCCATTTCAGTTTCATGGGTTTGATGACGTTGAGAAATGCCTTGGTCCAGTCGGGGTTGCCGGCAAAATTGTCGTCGATGAACATGATGTGCCGGGACCCCACCGCCCGGATATCCGCAAGCACGTCTTCGATGCTGCGGTTCACATAGTCCCGCTGCGTGGCGCTGTTATAGCAGAAATCGCAGCGAAAAGGGCAGCCGCGGCTGGTATGTACCACATTGCAGTAGAGATATTTTTTGCGGTCGATAAAATCGTACGCCGGGGAGACGATCTGATCGCTTTTAAGCTTTCCTGCGCAGCGGTAGACTTTTTTGAGCGTCCCGGCCTGATAATCCGCAAGAATATCATACCAGGTCCCTTCGGCCGCGCCAATGCTGATTGCGTCAAAGCAGTCCGGAGGCAGGGTTTGAAACGCGGTGGTGATGTGGATACCGCCGGCAACCACAGGGATGCCGCGCTTCCGAAACCGGGCGGCGATTTCTGCCGCGCGCGGGAACGTGTCCACCGTGACGGAGATCCCGACGAGATCCGGATGATCGTCATAGCAGATGGGCTGGATGTTTTCATTTTCCAGCACGACGCAGTGTTCCTTCCGAAACATATTGACGATGGTTAAAAGGCCCAAAGGCGGCGCCATATGGATTTTCAGGTCGGTGTCCATCGGCCTTTTTTTCATTTTCGGCTGAATCAGTTTGAGATACATTTTTTTCTTCTTTCGGACTTCTTTTTGCGGCAGTATAGCATGTCGGTCCTCTCCCGTCAAGGAGACGGAGGTTCTTTTTTTGAAAAATAATACGCAAAATGAATTGACAATACGCGTAAAGAAAAATAAAATAGAAAAGGGTTGTTTTCAGAAAAGCATATACGGAGGAAAAAAATGAAAAAGTATATGTTCGCGCTCATGGTTGTGGCGCTGATGGCCGGATGCGCGCCAAAAGAGGAAAAAGAGACGCAGGATCCCACCGCCGTGGAGGTTATGGCGACGCCGGTCCTTTCGGAAGAAAGTACGCAAATCGAGGAGGAGACCGGGACGGAGACGGAAACCGAAACTGAAACAGAGACCGAGACCGAAACCGAAACGCCGGACGGCGGTCAGGACAGGGCGCGGGCGCAGGCAATCGCGGAGGCCGAGGCCGCCGCGGCGGCAGCCTCGGCCTCCGCCCAGGAGGATACGGCGGTAACGGAGGTCAGCCGCACCTATATTGAGGATTGCGGGATGGACAGCGGTTACTGGGAGGTCCGCTATTCCGATGGGCATGTGGAATATTTGGAGGATTAAGTTAGGAGAGCAGAAATTTGAAACGCAGCAGGAGAAGACGGCGTGACTACGGACTGGTGAGATACTATCCCATCAGTTACGGCAGGATCAATGACGTCAGGACAAGAAAGGGCAGGAAATCCCGGCGCGAGAGATCCTCCGCTTTTTTCGGCGCCTTTTTTGCAGCCATGGTCCTGTCGCTGATTGTAGCCATCGCAGCCATTTTATATATGGGAATGATCCGGCCGAAATTCGGCGACGGCGCCATCGAGATCAGTCTGGGAGACGGAGTGGTGGAGCTGACCTGGCCGGCTATGCGGGAAACGGACCGATGCCGGGTGTATTGTTATGAAGCGGCGCAGAACCGTTATGTCTGGTACGGAGAATATGGGCAGGAAAAAATCGTGCTGCCGGATCCCGGAACGCAGGAAGAGCTGACGTATAAGCTCCAGGTCGTGCGGGAGACGTCCTTTCTGGGATTCTCCCACGTTTTGCAGGGGGAAAAGAAAAAGCTTTCCCTGGACAAAGGCGTCGTGGCGCGGCCGGTGCTGACGGAGAGCGTCAATGTCGGCCAGCGGATTTTTTCCGTACGCTGGCCGGTCAGGGCGGCAAACGAATACGAAGTATTTTTGACGGATCAAAACGAAGACTGGCAGCTTTACGAAACAACGGTGGCAGGAGGCGTCGATCTGGATTTTATGCGGGACATGCAGGTGCCGCAGAGGGATCAGCCGATCCGGCTGGCGGTGCGGGCAAAGCGGGAAGGCGACGGGTATGTGATGTACAGCGCGCTGTCCGATCCCGCCTATATCGACCGCAGTAAGCTGATGGAAGGAAACCTCGGGATCACCTGGGCCAGGACGGACGTCTGTCAGTATATTCTCCGGTGGGAGGCCGGAAAGGGCAGATATTACGAAATTCAGCAGTGGTCTCAAAAGACCGGAGAGTGGGAGACGAAGGAAACGCGCGACCGAAACAGCGGTCTGTCCTATGAAACCGGGCGGCTGCCCTCCGGGACGGAAGTGCGGTTTCGCATCGTCACCTATAACAACGAGACGGAGCGCTTAAGCGGCGCTTATGTGGACGATCCGACGGAGGTCAGTTTCCGCACGGAATATTCACCGCTTTACTGTACCATCTGGCCGCTGGTGGATCTGACCCTTCAGGAAAGCGCCCAGGGAGGGGCGGCCATGGGACAGGTGCCCGCCGGGACCCCGCTGTGCGTGCTGGGAGAAAGCGACGGACAGTTTCGTGTCCGTTACCGGGATCAGTACGGCTATCTCGACTCCCGGTACTGTATGATCAATCTGCCGGATTATATCGGAAATCTGTGCGCTTATGATATTACCAACAGCTACGCGTCCCTCTTCCGGGTGCACGGCTACGACATTCCCGGGATCACCGGCACGGTTGTCAAAGGATATGAAGGGATCTGTCTGGACGAAAAGGATTTCCTGGTGCCCTATCTGTACCCGTGCACAAAGAAGCTGATCCAGGCGGCGGAGGCGGTGCGCGAGGACGGTTATTACCTGCGCATTTACGACGCGTTTCGACCCAACGAGGCGACCCGGTATTTATACGACACCATGGAGCGCCTTATGGATCTGCCTTTGCCGGAACGATCGGAGACGGACTGGGCGGACGACGGAACAAGGGTTTGGAACGGGGAGCTTTACGGCGGACTGAAACCGGAGGCGCTTTCCCGTCTGGAAGCGATGTCGGCGGATCAGCTGCAGGTCATGGGGCTTTCCCAGAGCAGCGTCGCAGCTTTGGGCGGGCTTTCTCCGCAGGCGCTTTTGCAGATCAAAAATCTGTCGGAAGGGGCGCTTGCCGTTTTCGCTTCGCTGCCGGGCGAACAGCTTACGGCGGCGCAGGCCGATCCCAACACGGCGGCGCAGCTTGGGCTCGCGCAGCTTCTGGGCACGCTGTCTTTCGAGGAAATTTCTGTTTTACGGGGCCTGCCGGGGGGAGAGCTTACCGCATTTTGGCGATATCTGACGCAGAATATGCAAAGCTACGACAAGGAGATGACAAACGGGTCGTATCACCTGGGAAGCTTTCTGGCGGCGGAGACGTCGGCCCACAATCGGGGCATCGCGGTGGATCTGACGCTGGAACGGCTGGACGGAAAAGGCGCGGTGCAAATGCAGACCTCGATGCACGATTTAAGCTGGAATTCCGCTCTGACGCAAAATAACGCCAACGCGGATCTGCTGGCGCAGTACATGAAGAACGCCGGCTTTCACGATCTGATTTCGGAGTGGTGGCATTTCCAGGACGACGAGACAAGAAACGAAATCGGCCTGAATTCCTATCTGACCCTGGGCGTAGAGGTGACAGGATGGAAAAAGGACGATCAGGGCTGGAAATACCGGCAGGCGGACGGCAGCTATTATCAGAACTGCACCGTTGAGATCGACGGCGCAAACTATACGTTTGATGAGAACGGATACGGGAGGGAAGAGTGAGATGCAAAAAGGAACGTGGGGGATTTTCGCGGCGGTTTTTCTGCTTTTGGGATGCGGGATGACAGCGCGGGCCCAAGAGGCAGGCGTTTATGGTTTCCTGCAGACTCCGGACGGCGTGATGTGGCAAAATGCCGACGGCAGCCTGGCGAAGGATTGCTGGGTCGGCGTGGGGGAGAAAATCTGGCATTTGGATTCAAACGGATATGTACAGGTGGGTCTGACCGAAGCGGACGGGGACTTTTATTATCTGACGCCGGAAGGAATCCTGACGACGGGATGGCTTACAATCGGAGACGGGATCTATTTTTTTGACGCGGACGGAAAGATGGCAAAAAATACACAGATCGAGGGATTTGTGATCGGGCCGGACGGCCGGGTATCCGGCGTGTCTGCGCTGGCGCAGCTGGTCAGCCGCACTGTGGCCTCCGTCACCACGCCGGAGATGACCGGGGCGCAGAAGCTGAGAGCCTGTTATGAGTATGTGCTGGATTTTACCAGCTATCAAAGAAGCTATGAGACGCCGTCGGGAGACTGGGTGGGGCCCTATGCGGCCGAACTACTCACCACGGGAAAGGGAAACTGTTATCGGTATGCGGCGGCGTTTGCCTGTCTGGCAAAGGGGATCGGATATGAAGCGCGGGTGGCCACCGGGCAGATCAAGGCGGCGAGAGGCGGCGTGACGCCCCACGGCTGGACGGAGGTGAAGATAGACGGGGAATGGTATCTTTTTGACCCGGATATGGAAGACGCCAAGAAGTGGGATTTTTACAAAAAGACGTACGACGGTTACCCGGTAAAGCCGCTGGAAAAACAGGCGGAATGGGCAGTCGTTTTTTAAAGGAGCGGGGAAAATATGGCCTTTAGTTCAATGCCTTTTTTATGCGTTTTTTTGCCGGTGGTTTTTTTGCTGTATTGTCTGATGCCGAATTTGCGGGCCAAAAACGCTCTTTTGACGGTGGTAAGCCTTTTGTTTTACGCCTACGGGGAGCCGGTCTATGTGTTTTTGATGCTGGCCTGCGTCCTGTTCAATTATCTGGCGGCGCGCTCTTTTTTGGGAAAATCGGAGCGATGCAAAAAGGGGATCCTGGCGGCGGCGGTGGCGCTGAATCTGTCCATGCTGGCCGTATACAAATACGCGGGCATGTTCGTGGAGACATTTTGCGCCCTGACGGGGCTTTTGGTCCCTGTCCCGGCCATCCGGCTGCCCATCGGCATCTCTTTTTTCACCTTTCAGGCCCTTTCCTATGTGGTGGACGTGTACCGGGGGAAGGTGACCGTGGAAAAACGGTTCTGGAAGGTGCTTTTGTACATTTCCTTTTTTCCCCAGCTCATCGCCGGGCCCATCGTCAAGTATGCCGATGTGGAAAAACAGATCGATCAGCGGTCCGTTACGCCAAAGGACGCGGCGTACGGACTGCGGCGTTTTATCGTCGGCCTGTCCAAAAAGGTGCTGCTTTCCAATACCATGGGGGCCGTGGCGGATTATGTGTTTGCCCTGCCGCCGCAGGAGATCGGCATGGTCACCGCCTGGACGGGAGCGGTGGCCTATCTGTTCCAGATCTATTTTGATTTCGGCGGCTACAGCGATATGGCCATCGGCCTGGGCCGGATGTTCGGGTTTCATTTCCGGGAGAATTTCCGGTACCCCTATATCGCGGCCAGTATGCAGGATTTCTGGAGGCGGTGGCATATTTCCCTGACGGACTGGTTCCGGGAGTATCTCTATATTCCGCTGGGAGGAAACCGGAAGGGAAAAAACCGGACGTGGATCAACAGACTGATCGTCTTTTTTTGCACGGGGCTGTGGCACGGCGCCAACTGGACCTTCGTTCTCTGGGGCTTATTTCACGGTCTGTTTCTGACGCTGGAAACGATTTTTCCCAAACGGCCCCAAAAAGGAAAATGGGTGGGCCATCTTTATGTGCTGCTGGTGGTGTGCGTCGGCTTTGTGCTGTTTCGCGCCGACAACATGGGACAGGCATGGGGGATGCTGACGGCGATGTTTGCGGGAGCCGGCTGGACAAAGCAGGTGGCGGTATCCACCGCCCCCATTTTTCACAGACTGTTTTTTGTGACGCTGGCAGCCTGTCTGGTATGCGCGACGCCGCTGGCCCAAAGAATTACGCAGCGATGGAAAAGCCGGTTTCGGGAACCGGCGCTGTATGCGGCCTCCCTGGCGCTTCTTGCCTTGTGTCTTTTGAGTCTGTCGGGGGGAACCTACAATCCGTTTATTTATTTTAGATTCTGAGGGGCGAAAAAATGAAAAAAAAGGCGTATCTGCTGTATTGCACACTGGTTTTGCTGGCCTGCCTGATCCCGTTTTTGGGGATGGCGGTGCGGCCCACGATGCAGACCACGGAAAATACCACATTGGCGGCATGGCCGAAACTGAGGACGGATGCCGGGCTCAACCTTTCCTTTTTACAGGAGGCAGGGGCGTATTTTACCGACCATTTTGCGTTCCGGCAGGAGCTGGTGGCCGCAAACGCCAGGATCCGGGGGGATTTGTTTGCCGTTTCGGCGTCGGACAGCGTGATTGTGGGGAAAAACGGATGGCTGTATTACGAGGCCACGCTGGACGATTTTCAGCATAACCACGCCCTGTCTGACCGGATGCTGTTTAATATCGCCCATAATCTTTCTCTGATGCAGGAATACGCCGAAAGCCTGGGAGAGACCTTTGTATTTGCGGTGGCGCCCAATAAGAATACCCTTTACGGCGAAAATATGCCGGACCGGTACCGGTATCAGGTGGAGGAAAAAAGCGACCTGCAGCGGCTTTCTGCCTGGCTGGAGCGAGAGGGCGTTTCTTACGTGGATCTGTACGGACTGTTTCGCGACCGGCAGGAGGTGCTGTATTACGCCCGGGATTCCCACTGGAATCAAAAGGGGGCTACGCTGGTTTATCAGGCGCTGCTGGACGCCTGTGGGGTGGAACATGAAACCTACGACAGCCTTCCGTATGTGACCGCGAAAGATTATTACGGGGATCTGAACCGGATGCTGTATTCTGTAGGGGCGCGGCCGGAGGAGGAGATCCGTTATCAGAAGGAGTTCACCTATTCCTACGTCACGGGCGACGACGTGGAGGATACCTATATTCAGACCTTCTGCGACCAGGGCAAAAAGAATCTGCTGATGTATCGGGATTCGTTCGGGAATTCCCTGCTGCCGTATTTTGCCCAGACCTTTTATAACGCCACTTTTTCCAAGCAGGTGCCCTATCCGATGACAGATCTGGTCACCGCGCGTCCGGACGTGGTGATTTTGGAGAAGGTGGAGCGGCATCTGCCCACGCTGGGAACCGTGGCGCCCCTGATGAGCGGGCCCCGGCGCCGGCCTGGGACAAAACAGGAACGGGCAGAGGGCGATACCTGTCTGACGGTAAGAAAGTCGGGAAGCTACTGGGCGTTTGAAGGAATTGCGGACGAACGTCTGATGGAGACGGACGGAACAATCCGAATCGAAGTAAACGACGGCAGCCAAACGGCGGTTTACGAGGCGTTTTGCGTGCAAAGGACCAGCGGGGAAAAGGTCAGCGATTACGGGTTTGTGCTGTACCTGTCGGAAATTTTGCTGGAAGGAGAGCAGTTTGACGTGAAGGTTTTGACGCAAAACGGAGAAAAAGAGCGGATCCTGTGGGAAGGACAGCCGGAAAGGGTGCAGGAATGAAAAAACTGATGGGATTTTTTGGCAGGACGCTCGTTACCCTTCTGGGGATCATTCTGCTTTTTGCCGTCGCGTTTGGCGCAGGTCTGCTGCTGCAGCCCAGAGGGCCCAAACCCGTCATTCCGGAAGGGATGCTGCAGGTCACTTTGCAGGACGGGCAGCTTTTGATCGGCTGGCCCGACCGGCTGGAAATTGCCCGGTGCCGGATCGAATACAGCGCCGACGGGAAGGAATATACGCAGCTGGGCGTTTTTTCCAATCACAGCGTGATCCTGCAGGAAACGCAAGAGAATACCCCGGTCTATCTGAAGCTGCGGCCGATCCGGGAGACGGTCAACTGGCTGGGTGTTTCGTGTGAAAAGCAGGGGGATCTTTCCGATATCCGAATCGAGCCCGCTGTTTTGGACGCGCCCGATCTGCAAAGCGATGTGGACAGCGAGGATAAAAGAATTTTCTTCTCCTGTAACGCAAAGGAAGGAAGCGGATTTGAAATTTCCATCCAGAATGATCAGGGACAGTGGCAGAGTGTGGCGGAGACGGACAGCGCGCTGATCTGTCTGGGCGCGGGGCAGGATTTTGACGTTTTGCGCGGCCGGGATACGATCCTGTTTACGGGGCGCAGTTTTGTCCGAAAGGGGGGATACACCGCCTACAGTCCGTACGCAAAACCGGTGGAGATTGCGCACAGCGACCTGTTCGGCGATCAGTGGGGGATCACCTACGAAAGCCTTTCCGACCGCCGGTACGCCCTGCAGTGGGAGCCGGTTCCGGGCAAATACGGGGAGGTGCAGCAATGGTCTGCAAAGGAGGAGGACTGGGTGACAAAGGCGGTGCTCTCCCAGTCTGTCACCCGCTATGAGACCGGGACGCTGCCCTCGGGCACCCAGGTGAAATTCCGGGTGGTCAGCTATGATAACAGCGATCAGCGGCGGGAAGGGGTATACGCCCAGGCGCCGTATGAACTGACGTTTCGGACAGAGGTTTCCCCGCTATATTGCACCGTGTGGCCCCTCAATGAGCAGACGCTGTGGAAAAACGCGGACGGCACGGCGGCGCTGGCCAAGATCCCGGCGGGAGAGACGCTGTGCGTGCTGGGGGAGGAAGAAAACTGTTTTGAAGTCCGGTATCGGGATCAAATCGGGTATGTGGATCAAAGATACTGCATGATCGACCTGCGGGAATATCTGGGGGATCTTTGCGAGTATGAGATCCGAAACGGCGACGAGTCCCTCTTTCGCGTTCACGGCTACGAGATTCCGCAGATCTCCGGAACAAGGATCCGGGGATATGAGCATACAACGCTGTGCGACGGCGAATACCTGGTGCCCCTTTTGTATCCCACCGCCAGGATTTTGCTGCAGGCCGCCAACGCGGTCCGGCGGGACGGCTACCGTCTCCGGATCTACGACGCGTTCCGCCCCAATGAGGCCACCCGCTATCTGTACGATACCATGAGCGCCCTGATGGGGAAAAAGGCCGAAGGATCCGAACAGACCTACGCGGCGATTATGACGGGCAACCGCTATGGTCTGTCCTCCTTTCTGGCGCAGACCGTATCGGCCCATAACAGGGGGATCGCGCTGGATCTGACGTTGGTGGAGGAAGAAACCGGGACAGAACTTTCCATGCAGACCTCCATGCACGATCTGAGCTGGTATTCCTCCACGGCAGATAACAATGAAAACGCAAATCTGCTGGCCCGGTATATGTCTCTGGCCGGATTTAACGGCCTGGTCTCCGAATGGTGGCATTTCCAGGACGACGAGATCCGGGAGGAGCTGCAATTGAATGTCTACTTAAAGGAAGGCGTTACCCCAAAGGGCTGGAAAAAGGACGACGTCGGCTGGAAATATCGGCGGGAGGACGGAAGCTTTTGCCGGAGCATGATGCTGGAAATCGACGGCAAACAGCGGACCTTCGATGAAAACGGATACTGTCTGAACGATTTTTAAAGCGCAAAAAAGCGCGGCGGCCCTTTGGGCCGTTCTTTTCAAAGCCGCATGACGGGGCGTTCCCAAACGGGACGCCCTTTTTGGCATGCCCTCGATTGCTGTCGAAAACGGTATAAATTTGTTGACAAGGATTATAAGGAAAATTAAAATGAAAATAGAAAAATCAAAGAAGGAGGGTTTTGTCACTTTTTGATAAAAGGACAAAAGGGACAACAGACATGGCAAACGATACGTTTCAGAAGTTTAAATCCTCTGTGAACCGCGGGATCACCACCATCAGCGTAAAGACCTCGTCATCGCTGGAAAAAACAAAGATCCGGACGCATATCGATTCTTTGGAAAGCGAGATCGGCAAGCTGTATCAGAGCGTGGGAGAGAACGCGTTTTTGATCTGGCAGCAAAACGGGGATTACGGAGCGCTGGACGAGCAGTGCAAACTGCTCCAGGCAAAGAAAGAGGAGGTTTCCCGTCTGACGCAGGAGCTGTCCTCGATTGACGAGAGAGACAATCAGATTCTGGGGAATACGAGACAGGACGCCGCGCCCGCGCCTGCGCCCGCCCCCGCGCCGCAGCCTCGGATAGTTTGCCCCAACTGCGGCGCACAGTATGAAACCGCTGTGAATTTCTGCCGGAAGTGCGGCAGTAAAATGCAGTAAAGAGAAAACGAGGGAGGAAAGAAGCATGTTTTGCAGTGTATGCGGAAACGAGATGGAGGAAAACGCAAAGTTCTGTTCCAAGTGCGGAACGCCCGTAGAGCCGGCAGAACCGATTAAGGAAAGCGCGCCCGAAGCGCCCGCAGAGGAAAGCGCGCCCGAAGCGCCTGTAGAGGAAAGCGCGCCCGAGACACCCGCAGAGGAGAGTGTGCCTGAGGCGCCCGCAGAGGAGAGCGCGCCCGAGGCGCCCGCAGAGGAGAGTGCGCCCGAGGCGCCCGCGGAAGGCGCGTTTGTGTTCTGCCCCCATTGCGGGACAAAAAACAACGCCGAAGATCTGTTTTGCGCCAGCTGCGGCGGCAGACTGGACGGCAGCGCAGCCGGGGCTGCGGAGGCAGCTTCGCCCGGCCAAAAAGCCGATGGCCAAAAAGCCGGTGGCTTTGGGAAGAAAGGGATTTTGATCGGAATTGCCGCCGCCGCTGTGATCCTGATTTTGGCGATTGTGGGGATCACGCTTTTGTCCGGCAAAAAGGACGGCGTCAACGACTTTTACTATGTGGCGGATAACGAGCTGTATGAAAAGAGCTTTGGCAAAGGCGATCCGAAGATGGTAGACGACGGGATCGTGGAAAGCGGCGGACCGCTTTTCGCATACTATGATCTGAAGCTTCGGATGAGCGATGACGGGAAATATCTGTTCTATCCCCGCAATTATGATTCCGACACGTCCAGTTATGATCTCTATTGCGTCAGGACGGACAAGAAAAACGCGGAAGCGGTAAAGGTCGCCTCCGATATGATGACCGATTACGGGTCGGAATACGCCCTGCTTCCCGGGAACCGGATCGTGTATCTCAACAACGAGGGATCTTTGTACCTGAGCGATTTTAACGGAGAGAAGGAAAGAATTGCCAAGGACGCAAGAGAAATGGTGCTGTCCAAAGACGGCAGCCAGGTGGTATGGCTTTCCAACGAAGAAAACCGGATGTATTTCCAGGATCTGAAAAAGAAGGACGCCGAAAAAGAACGGCTGGATTCCAACGTGACGTATGTGCAGGCATATTCGGATGATCTTAAAACGATCGTCTATATGAAGGACAACGCGCTGTATGTCATCGAAAATCTGAAGGATAAGAAAAAGATCTCGGAAGACGTGGAAAACCTGGCCGTTGTGGATATCAATGGAAAATACCGGATCTATTACGTAAAGCAGGACCCGGACGCGCAGGATATCTATATGTGGGATCTGGTCGAGGACGATCTGGCGGATTCCGACGCGCAGATCACAGAGCCCGATATCGAGGATTACCAGCATACGGAAATGCGTCAGACTTTCTGGGGAGTCAGCGAATATACGGTG
Source organism: uncultured Eisenbergiella sp. (assembly GCA_947626995.1). Taxonomy (GTDB): domain Bacteria; phylum Bacillota; class Clostridia; order Lachnospirales; family Lachnospiraceae; genus Gallintestinimicrobium. The sequence continues at coordinate 66,675 of CANQUI010000002.1, forward strand.
ACCGACGACGACGCCTATTATGCGGCGTACGATACGTACAGAGAAAAGCTGCAGCGCGATTATGTCAGGGATTATTTGAAGGGGGAAAGCCTGGGCGTGTCCGATTATTTTAACCGGGCGAATCTGATGGTCTATGACAGCGAAGCGAATGACAGCCGGATCATTCTGAAAGATAAGTGGGTGACGGCATCCAATTATTACAATGTGGAAGATTCTCAGGGATTTGTGAGTATCCTGGCCTATCTCAACGAGGAAAACCTTCCCAAGATCAAGCTGTCCACGGTGCTGGCGGAAGACGAGGACGAGAGCGATATTCTCGAAGACGGGCTGTCGGATTGTATGGTTACCGCGATCCAGTCGGATGAGACCATTATCCCGGTGGAATTTGAAGGGGATTTCAACTACGGGGATTGTGAAATCGATTATGAGAAGAAGCTCCTTTATATCCTGCTCTATGAAATGGACGAAGACGGTATAGTCGAAGACGAAGCGAGTCTTGTTTCGATTCCGTATACCGGAAGCAACGCCGGCAAGGTGGAAGAAAAGGATACGGAGGTGGGAAGACTCTGCGGTCTGGTGGACGGAAAACTGTATTACTTAAAGGATTGCAACGATTCCATGGAAGGCGACCTCTACTGCGACAACAAACGCATTGATTCCGATGTTTCCGGCTATGTTTCCGGCGTATCGGGAGAACCGGGAAAGATTCTGTATCGGACGGAGTACGACGATGTGAACTATACGCTGAAGCTGTATGACGGCAAAGAAAGCAAAAAGATCGGATCGGACGTCTATACGTTTGAAGATTTTTCCAGTAATAAGATCCTGTTTTTGACGGATTACAGCACCTCCCGGTATGAGGGCGAACTGAAACTCTACAACGGGAAGGAAGTGCAGCAAATCTCCAGCGACGTCAGCGCGATTCTTCGGATTGACGACTAAACGGAGCCGGATCTGTTTTAAAGGAGCGAATCATGTTTTGTGCAAAGTGTGGAAATCAATTGCCTGACGGATGCCGTTTCTGCCCCAAGTGCGGAACCCCGGTGGGTAACGGCGCTCCTTCGCCTGCGGCAAAGCCGCAGGCGGCAGGACCGGCGGGAAACAAACCGCAGAAAAATAAAAAGAGCGGCGCAAAGAAGGGATGGATTGCAGTCCTGGTCGTAGCGCTGTTTCTTTTGATTCTGGCAGCAGCCGTTTTCTTTGGGATTCGTATGCTTCGTGAGCAGAGCGCGCCCAAAGAGACCGGCGAGCAAAGCGAAGAGGAATTTTCTCAGGAAGAGAGCGTTTCTGACGGGACCGAATCCGAGGCAGAAGAGACGGAGGAAGCAAAAGAAAAGCAGCCGGCCGAGCTTGCAATCCGCCAGGTGGATAATATCGGTTTCCCGGAAATCACCTTCTACGCCAGCGTCACCGGATCCGACGGAGAATCGGTGAAGGGGCTGGGAAAGGAGGACTTTACCGTAACGGAGACCGACGGGCAGGGCAATTCGAAAGAGGCCGAGCTGTTGGACGTCTATCAGGTCGTTTCGGCGGATCGGATTAAAATGAATCTGGTTTTGGATACCAGCGACAGCATGGAGGAGGACGGAAAGCTTTCCGGCGCGAAAAACGCGGCGATCGCTTTTGTAAACGAATTGGATCTGGACGAAGGAGACGAGGTGGAGATCATCCAGTTCAACGATTTCGTCTACATGGAAACAGAGTTTTCCGACGACAAGACGCTGCTGACAACCGCCATTAACGGCCTGACTGCGGCCGGAAACGCGGCGCTTTTGGACGGCATCTATACCGGTCTTTCGCAGACCTATTATGAGAGCGGCGCAAGGTGTGTGGTGGCGTTTACAGGCGGGGAAGAAAACGCCAGCAGCTATACCTATGAGGACGTGGTAAACACGGCCAAAAGCACCGGTATCCCGGTCTTTATCATCGGGATCGGGGATTCTCCAAACGCCGACAGCCTGAAACAACTGGCGCAACAGTGTTCGGGCAAATATTATGCCGCCGGCGAGGAGGATCTGGAGGAGATCCTGGAAGAGATCTCTCTGCAGATCTACCAGGAACAGCAGGATTACTATGCCTTTCGTTATATCAGCCCCGACGCCGACAACACGGAAGAAGAAAGAAGCATTGTGCTTGCGTCTTCGTCGTCCGCGCCCATCGAGGGCGAGTGCCGGAAGGAATATTTCCCCACGGCGGACTTGGACAGCGCTTTTTCCGCCTCCTATGTGAACCTGGATTTTATGATCCCGGATTCTTCTCAGCGGGAGGTAACGATGTCGGATCTGGAAGGCATGAGCCTGGCGCAGCTTCGGATCGCCCGGAACGAAATTTTTGCGCGGCACGGCAGACAGTTTAAGGATGTGATGTTAAACCAGTGGTTCTACTCCAAGACCTGGTATCTGGAAATTGCAAAAAAGTATTCGCCGCAGGACTTCGACTCGTTATCGCCCAGTCCTTTGTCCGATCTGGAAAATGAAAACATCACGTTTATCAAGGAGTATGAGGATTTTCTGACGGAGTCCTCCGATATTTTCCCGGACGCGGAGAAAACGCTTCTGAGCGAATATGATCTTTGCCTTGGCAGGGATATTTTACAAAAGGCGCTGGATCAGGTGATGAACTACTCCGATACGGACATTCTTGAACAGAATATCCGGCTGATCGAGGAAGCCATCGACAGAGATGAGGTGGCGTATTGATGAGAAGAAAGATACAACTGGGGATTCTGTGCGCCATGCTGGGTTCGTTCTGTCTGTTTGGCTGCGAAAAGACGCAGGATGAACCGGCGGAAACGCTGGCCGCGCAGACAGAATCGAAGGAAGACGCACCGGAGAACATAGAACAGATGCGGGAGACGGAAACGGAGTCCGAAACCGAGACGGAGACGGAAACCGAGACCGAGACCGAGACCGGTCAGAAGTATCTGGTCGTCATTGACGCGGGCCATCAGCAAAAAGGAAATTCCGAAAAAGAGCCGGTGGGACCGGGCGCGCAGGAGCAGAAAGCGAAGGTATCCTCCGGTACGCAAGGGGTGGCCAGCGGTCTTTGCGAGTATGAACTGACGCTGCAGGTCTCTCTCAAATTAAAGGAAGAGCTTCTGGCGCGCGGCTATGATGTGATCATGGTGCGGGAGACCAACGAAGTGGATATCAGCAACAGCCAGAGGGCGCAGGTAGCCAACGAAAATAACGCCGATGTTTTTCTGCGGATTCATGCCAACGGCTCTCAGGACGGAAGCGTCACCGGCGCGATGACGATCTGCCAGACGCCGGATAACCCGTATTGCGGCGCGCTCTATGCGCAAAGCAGAAGCCTGGCGCAGAATGTCCTGGATCAAATGACGCAGCTGACCGGGGCGAGAAGCGAGGGCGTCTGGGAAACCGATACCATGAGCGGGATCAACTGGTGCACCGTTCCGGCCACCATCGTGGAAATGGGATATATGACCAATCAGGAGGAGGATCTGAAAATGGCCTCCGAAGAATATCAGGAAAAGATTGTGACCGGGATCGCCAACGGCGTGGACGCATACTGTGCACAGTTGGGAAAGGAGCAGGGATAAGTGATGCATAAGGGAGTTTGGAAAAATATAATCAGAGTCGTCTGCGTGGTGGCGGCGATCCTCTTTTTCTGCCCGCAGTTTTTGATTTCATGCAGCGGAGAAACAATGGAACTGAACATGCTGGATGTGACGTGCGGCCTTGAGGCGGAGGGAACGACGATTACGAATCCGCACCTGATTGTGGCGCTGCTGTTGCTGTTCCCCATCGGGATTTTCATTGTGACGCTTGTAAACAAAAAGGATAAAATAACCGGCCTGTGCGCAGCCGGGATCGGTTTGATCTGTCTGATCATGCAGTTTATCATTAAGGGAGGCGTATCGAACGCCGCGTCTGACTACGTCTGTACTTCGCGGGCGATATGGGGATTTTACCTGTCCGTGTTTTCCGATCTTGTTCTGATGGTTTCCGGCGCGGGATTGCTCCTGACGGCGGAGGATCTGCCGGCGCTATCTGCTCCAAAGCCGGAGGCTGTCCGGGCAAACCCCGTACCGCAAGAGCCGCTGCGGACCTGTCCCAAGTGCGGCAATACATGGCGGGGAGAGGCCGCCTTTTGCACCAACTGCGGGGCGCCCTATCAGGAACCGGAGGCAAAACCCGGGATCGTATGCCCTGTCTGCGGCAAAGAGGCGGCGCCGGACGCCGTGTTCTGCGAAAACTGCGGTCAGAAGCTGCTTTGACCGGATAAAAACAGGAAGAAAAAGCGTAAAACGGCATAGCTGTGTCATGCGGCTATGCCGTTTTTCCTTGTGTAATACGCGCCATTTTTTCGCCCTCTATCGCAATCTTGCATTTTCCGATTGAATCTGCTAGAATATACGTTGGGCTGTAAGGCGTATATGGATTTGATTGGAGAAGAAGATCAATGAGTATTGTTGAAAAAATCTTTGGTACCCACAGTGAAAGAGAAATCCGGCGGATCGAGCCGCTGATCGACAGGATTGATCAGCTTCGTCCGGCGATGATGGAGCTTGACGACGCAAAGCTGAAGGACAAGACAAAAGAATTCAGGAACCGCCTGGCAAACGGAGAGACGTTGGACGATCTGCTGCCGGAGGCATACGCGGTGGTCCGGGAAGCGGCGCGGCGGGTGCTGAATATGGAGCATTTCCGCGTACAGCTGATCGGCGGCGTGATCCTGCATCAGGGTCGGATCGCGGAAATGAAGACCGGGGAAGGCAAGACGCTGGTAGCCACCCTTCCGGCCTATTTAAACGCCCTGGAGGGAAAGGGCGTGCATGTGGTCACGGTCAACGATTATCTGGCCGCCCGCGACGCGCAGTGGATGGGCGCGGTGCACGAATTTCTGGGACTGAAGGTCGGCGTCATTTTAAACAGCATGAAGCCGGAAGAGCGCAAAGAGGCTTACAACTGCGACATCACCTATGTGACGAACAATGAACTCGGCTTTGATTATCTGCGGGATAATATGGCCATCTATAAAGAACAGCTGGTGCAGCGCGGGCTGCATTTTGCCATCATCGACGAGGTGGACTCGGTGCTCATCGACGAGGCCCGTACGCCGCTGATCATTTCCGGACAGAGTGGAAAGTCCACCAGCCTTTATGAGGCCTGCGATATCCTGGCGCGGCGGTTAAAACGGGGCAAGGATATGGAGGATCTGTCCAAGATGGACGCCATCATGGGCATCGAGCAGGAGGAGACCGGGGATTTCATTGTCAATGAAAAGGATAAAGTGGTGAACCTGACCGCCGAGGGAATCGAGAAGGTGGAGCAGTTTTTCCATATCGAAAATCTTGCCGATTCGGAGAATCTGGAAATCCAGAACAACATCATTCTGGCGCTGCGGGCGCACAATTTGATGCACCGGGACAAGGACTATGTGGTAAAGGACGATCAGGTGCTGATCGTGGATGAGTTTACCGGCCGTATCATGCCCGGCCGCCGTTATTCCGACGGCCTGCATCAGGCCATCGAAGCCAAGGAGCATGTGAAGGTGAAGCGGGAGAGCAAGACGCTGGCCACCATCACCTTCCAGAACTTCTTTAACAAGTTTGAAAAAAAGGCCGGCATGACCGGTACCGCGCTGACGGAGGAAAAGGAATTTCGGGATATTTACGGCATGGACGTGGTGGAGATCCCCACGAACCGTCCCGTGATCCGCGTCGATTACCATGACGCGGTCTATAAGACCAGAAGGGAAAAGCTGAACGCCATCGTAGAGGCCGTCCGGCAGGCCCATGCCAAGGGGCAGCCCGTGCTGGTGGGCACCATCACCATCGAAGCCTCCGAAGAGCTTTCCGGTATGCTGCGCAGGGAAGGGATTCCGCATAAGGTGTTAAACGCCAAGTTTCATGAACTGGAGGCGGAGATCGTAGCGGACGCCGGAATCCACGGCGCGGTGACCATCGCCACCAACATGGCCGGGCGTGGTACGGATATCAAGCTGGATGAGGAGGCCAAGGCGGCGGGCGGATTGAAGATCATCGGCACGGAGCGCCACGAGTCCCGCCGGATCGATAACCAGCTGCGCGGCCGTTCCGGCCGTCAGGGGGACCCGGGCGAGTCCAAATTTTATATTTCCCTGGAGGACGATCTGATGCGTCTGTTCGGCTCCGGGAAGATGATTTCCATGTTCAACGCGCTGGGCATACCGGAGGGACAGGAAATCGAGCACAAGATGCTCACCAAGGCCATCGAGAACGCGCAGAAGAAGATCGAGGGAAATAACTTCGGAATCCGTAAGAATCTGCTGGAATACGACCAGGTGATGAACGAACAGCGCGAGATCATTTATGCGGAGCGCCGCCGGGTACTGGACGGCGAAAGCATGCGCGACTCCATTTATAAAATGCTGACGGACATCGTGGACAATACGGTGGACATGGTGATCGGAGAAGACGCCGGGATCGACGACTGGAACTTCAACGAACTCAATTCCCTGCTGCTGCCCATCATTCCGCTGGAGCCCGTTGTGAAAGAACGGGTGAGCAACCCGAAGCGCAACGGCTTGAAACAGCAGCTAAAGGAGGAAGCCGTCAAGTTTTACGAGACAAAGGAAGCGGAATTCCCCAATCCGGAGATGATCCGGGAGGCGGAGCGCGTGATCCTTTTAAAGGTCATCGACCGGAAATGGATGACCCATATCGACGATATGGATCAGCTGCGCCAGGGCATCGGCCTGCAGGCATACGGACAGCGGGATCCTCTGGTGGAATATAAGATGAGCGGCTATGAGATGTTCGACAATATGACCGAGAGCATCAAGGAGGACACCGTACGGGTGCTTTGCCATATCCGCATCGAGCAGAAGGTGGAGCGGGAGCAGGTAGCCAAGGTGACGGGGACCAATAAGGACGATTCCGCCCCCAAAAAGCCCGTCAAACGGGAAAAGATGAAGGTATATCCCAACGATCCCTGCCCCTGCGGAAGCGGGAAGAAATATAAAAACTGCTGTGGGCGCAACAAGTCATAAAGGAGTTTTGAAAAAATGGCAATGGTAGAACTCGATCAGATGAAGTTCGAGCTGCAAAATTACGAGGATACGCTGCGGGAAGTGACGGACTCTCTGGATTTGGACGGAAAGAGTAAGCGGATCGAGGAACTGGAGATGGAAATGGAAGCCCCCGGCTTCTGGGACGATCCGGAGACTTCCAACCGCAAGATGAAAGAACTGAAAAACTTAAAAGACACCCGGCAGCTTTGCGAGAAGTTAATGACCCAGTATTCGGATATCGAAACGCTGATCGAAATGGGATATGAGGAAGAGGATCCCGAGATGGTTTCAGAGATTCGAAACGAGCTGACGGAGTTTTCGGAAGAACTGGAAGAGCTGCGCATCGGCACCCTCCTTTCCGGGGAATATGACAAATGCGATGCGATCCTGAAGCTGAACGCGGGAGCCGGAGGCACGGAAAGCTGCGACTGGTGCGGTATGCTGTACCGCATGTATACCCGCTGGGCGGAAAAGAAAGGATTTTCCGTGGAGGTGCTGGATTATCTGGACGGGGAAGAAGCGGGCATCAAGTCCGTGACCTTTCAGGTGAACGGAGAAAATGCCTATGGATATCTGAAATCGGAAAAGGGCGTGCATCGTCTGGTGCGCATTTCTCCTTTTAACGCCCAGGGCAAGCGGCAGACCTCTTTTGTTTCGCTGGATGTCATGCCCGATATTGAAGAGGATCTGGATATCGAGATCAATCCGGAGGATTTGCGGGTGGACACCTATCGAAGCAGCGGCGCGGGCGGTCAGCATATCAATAAGACGTCTTCCGCGGTGCGCATCACCCATCTTCCCACGGGCGTGGTGGTGCAGTGCCAGAATGAGCGGTCCCAGTTTCAGAATAAGGACAAGGCGATGCAGATGTTAAAGGCCAAGCTGTATCTGCTCAAGCAGGAGGCGAACGCCGAGAAGCTTTCCGATATCCGCGGAGAGGTGAAGGATATCGCCTGGGGCAATCAGATCCGCTCCTATGTGCTCCAGCCCTATAAGCTGGTCAAGGATCTGCGCACCAATCAGGAGGTGTCCAATGCCGACGGGGTGCTGGACGGCGGCCTGGACCCGTTCATCAACGCGTATCTGAAATGGAGCAGCGCAAAAAGCGAATAAAAAGGAATCCGTGACAAAGAAACGAAACGCCTCCCCGGCCGCAGGCCGGGAAGGCGTTTTTGACGTGAAAAGCAGAAAAATCACGACTGTCGTTTGGAGATCAGATCCAGATAAAAATACGCGCAGGTCTGTTCCTGATAGGGCCTGACGTATAACAGGCCGATCCCGCAGGAAAAAAGGCCCAGCAAAAGCAGCGGCAAAAAGCTTAAGTCAAGCCACAGATAACGGAGCATGTTCCCTTTCATCAGCCTGCGGGAACGGCGGAGACATTCTCTGGCCCCAAGCTCCGGAAAATCCAGCATGACGTAGTAGGTCTGAGAGTACAGGATCCTGATAAACCAGGAAACCGGCAGAAAAACGAGGAAGAAAAAGATCGCGTACATAAGCCATTTTTCTTCCCGGACGGCAAGATACTGCCTGAGAAGAACCGTAGGAATCAGATTCAAAAGCAGCAAAAGCAGCGTGGGGAAGAACCGGACGGCGATCGTCCGTCCCGGGCGGTTCCAGAATCCCGTAAAAAGGAAACCGGCTCCAATGGGACGCTGACAGGCGTTGCACAAAAACAGGCAGGCAAAGCCCATCTGGAAGACGCAGAAAAAAAGCTCCAAAAAAAGGCACGACGCATAATAAAATACGATGCCGAAGGGAGGCGTAATATCCAGAAATGTGGAGGGAACCGTGATAAAATACTGCAGGAACGAAAAGGCGAGAAACGCGCCTATGACGGGCAGATAATGCCCGATCAGCGATGCGCGCGCCTTTGCTTTCAGTTCCGCTCTCGTCGCATACTTGTTCATAAGATTTTACCTCTTTTTGATCGTATTTTACACTCAGCGTTCCGGCTCCTCAGTCAGTCCGTAGCTCTCCATCAGTTCGTCGAAAGTCATTCCCGTCATCTGTTCATAGGACTCGTTTATAATCTGCCAGTATTGTTCCGCCATTTTCGGATTGGAAAAGATCGTATAAAGGGAGGTGACCAAAAGGACAATGTTCAGGGCGATGGTGCCTGCCGAGATCAGGATGCCGCTTTTGGCGTAACGGTGCAGGGCAGGGTCGCTGCCTCTGGAAAGAATACCCAGAATGATGGCCAGACTGCCAAGAAAAACGGACGGGATGACCGTCATGGTAAAAGTGGCAAGGATGGCCAGGATACCCAGAACCAAAGCCGCTGTGGCCAGTGAATTGGCAGGGCGGCGGTCTATAGCGGGCTGCCGGGGATCATTTTCATAGAGATTGTCTTGCATAGGTGCACCTCCCTTTTCCTATGAGACAGCATATCACTTTTTGACAGGATATACAAATGAAAAATATGTGAAGTCGCAGAGAACACAGATCACCGTGCGGTCCGACACAGCATATCCGATCCCCTGCCGTCAGGGCTTATGAAAAAGCTGCGGCAGGATCGCTTCAATATCCCCGTTATAGGTTTCGTCGTACGGATTTTTCGGATTCTCATAGATGATCTGGAAATGCAGTCCGTTGTAAGGGAACATGGCAACCTCCCGTTCCACACAGTCCATGTCGTTATATCTGCGTGTATCTTCTACTTTCTGATAGTAAATTTCCGCCGTGCCGTAAGGCGTCTCAACTTCGGCTGCTTTCTGCGATTCAAGCGGGTTCAGATTCAGATTACTTGTGGTTAGAAAATAACTTACTATGCCTTCGTCGGAACACGATTCCTCAGAAGAAACAAAAATCCAGGGCTCATCTTCAGCAACGCGATCGGTGCGGAATTGAAGAAACTCCGAAAGGGTATCCCCATGTTGCACGTCTCTATGCTCTTTGCACCAACCTTCCGGCAGCATAACCCCGATGATGGCGACGTCATTGCCGGGTCCGCAGAGATAGAAATCATAGCCTTCTTCGACGGGAATATAACTGGGCGGGCAGAGGGTAAAATGAAATTCGAAGTCGTTGCCTGAAGCGGAGGTTATCTTGGAAGAAAACGCAAGGATGTTTTCAAAAGAAACATTCCAGATGTCATAGAGATCCTTTTGGTCAATAGTAAAATGAAAATCGGAGCGTGCAGGCGATGTAAAGGAAGAAAATTCCTCCGGCTTATAAAGCACAAGCACATCGTTTTCCTCCATTTTGTACACCTCGTCGTTTTCCAGGATATTTCCCGTTTCAGTGGTCGGATTCCAGAGACAAAATTTGTATTCGTCATAGTCGAGGGAGAAAATCCAGCTGTCAAGGAAAGCATAGGATGCCTCATCCATCTGCGTCGTTTCTGTTGCGGTTCCCGTTTCCGTTGCGGTTTCTGTCGCCTGCGTCTGAGATTCTTCCGGCCCGTTGACGGCGGATTCTGTTTCCGGCCGGTCTGCCGTGCCGTCCGGTTCCCCGGATGCGCCGCATCCCGTCGCCAGCAGACAGACGGTCAGCGTCAGACAGCAGCCGATTGTAAGCAAGTTTTTTCGTTTCATATGTTTCTTCTCCTTTCTCTTATTGACGTTTAGTGAATGTCAATTTATCGCAAAGTATATCATATAATTTCCTAAATGACAAGGACAGAATGTCAAAAAGGAGGCGAACATGTTCAAGAATAAAGCCCTTTCGGGGAAGAACAACATTTCCGGGAAAAACATTGCAAAATGCCGTAAGGCGATCTCACCCAGGCTTTCCCAGCGGGGTCTGGCGGACAAAATGCAGCTGGAGGGGATTGAACTGGATAAAAATGCGATCCAGCGGATTGAGTCCGGCCAACGCTTTGTGACGGATATCGAGATCCGGGGGTTCTCCAAGGTGCTGATGGTTTCGTATGAGCAGCTTTTGGATCAGGAATAGGATTTTGTCCCAAAAAACGGGTTTGTCTTGCCAAACGACATTCTGATATAGTATCCTACAAAGGAATGTTTTCGAAAAAGGGAAGGCCCGTCGGATACTTGTGACCGCGGCATGGAGGAAAGAATGGATATTTTAAACAGGCTGAAAGAGGAACTGAAGGTAGAGCGCTGGCAGGTGGAGGCGGCGGTAAAGCTCATCGACGAGGGCAATACGATCCCCTTTATCGCCCGCTATCGAAAGGAGGCCACGGGATCCTTAAACGACGAGACGCTGCGCAGCCTTTATGAGCGGCTCGGTTATCTGCACAATCTGGAAGAAAAGAAGGAATCCGTCCTCAACAGCATAGAAGAGCAGGGGAAGCTGACCGGAGAGCTTAAGGAACGGATCCTGGCGGCGGAGACGCTGGTCATGGTGGAAGATCTGTACCGGCCGTATCGGCCGAAACGAAAGACCAGGGCCAGCGTCGCCAGGGAAAAGGGACTGGAAGGACTGGCGGATTTTATCCTTCTGCAGGAGACCCAAAGGCCTTTGGAAGAGGAGGCGCAGAACTATGTTTCTGCGCAAAAGGGCGTGGCGGACGAAAAGGAGGCGCTGCAGGGCGCCAGAGATATTCTGGCGGAGCGCATTTCGGACGATGCGGACGCCAGAAGCTTCATCCGAAAGCTCACCTCCGATCAGGGAAAGCTCGTCAGCACCGCCCGGGACAAAAAGGCGGCCAGCGTCTACGAGATGTATTACGATTATGAGGAGCCTGTAAAAAAGGCGGCGGGGCACCGGATTCTGGCGCTGAACCGGGGAGAGGCGGAAAAATTTCTGAACGTGCAGGTGGAAGCGCCTGTGGAACAAATCCTGCAATATCTGGAAAAGCAGGTGATTACAAAAGAAAACCCCGTTACCGTTCCGGTGTTAAAAGAGGTTGTCGCAGACAGCTACGGACGGCTCATCGCACCGGCAATCGAGCGGGAGATCCGCAGCGAACTGACGGAACGGGCGCAGGAGGGCGCCATCGACGTGTTTGGGAAGAACTTAAAACAGCTGCTGATGCAGCCTCCCATACCGGGCCGGGTGGTGCTGGGATGGGATCCGGCCTTTCGGACGGGCTGTAAGCTGGCGGTCGTAGACGAAACCGGCAAGGTGCTGGATACGAAGGTAATCTATCCCACCGCGCCGCAAAACAAGGTGGAAGAGGCAAAGCGGGAGCTGAAACGGCTGATTGAAAAATATCAGGTATCCCTGATCTCTCTGGGCAACGGCACCGCCTCCCGGGAATCGGAGCGGGTGATCGTAGAGCTGATCAAAGAGCTGGGACGTCCCCTTTCCTACGTGATCGTAAACGAGGCCGGCGCCTCCGTTTATTCGGCCAGCAGTCTGGCGACGGAGGAATTTCCGAATTTTGATGTGGGACAGCGCAGCGCCGCGTCCATCGCCCGCCGTCTGCAGGACCCGCTGGCGGAGCTGGTAAAAATCGATCCCAAGTCCATCGGCGTGGGACAATATCAGCACGATATGAATCAAAAGAAGCTGTCGGAGGCGTTAAACGGCGTGGTGGAGGACTGTGTGAACCGCGTGGGCGTGGATTTAAACACCGCGTCCGTCTCCCTTCTTTCCTATATTTCCGGCGTCAGCAGGACGCTGGCGAAGAACATCGTGGAATACCGGGAGGCCAACGGACGTTTTACGGACCGCAGGCAGCTTTTGAAGGTGGCCAAGCTGGGCCCCAAAGCCTATGAGCAGTGCGCCGGGTTTATGCGTATTTTGGACGGGGACAACCCTCTGGATGCCACCAGCGTGCATCCCGAATCCTATGAGGCGGCCGGGCAGCTCTTGGACCGGCTGGGGATGACCATGGAGGACGTGCGCACCCTGCAGGCGGAGGGAAGGAAAAAACGGGTGTTGGACAGACGCAGCAGCGCAACACAGAGCCGCCGCGGCGGCTTTGTGATCCGCAATACGGATACCGCCATGGGCAAAGCCCTGGCCGCCGCGATGGGACAGAAAAACGCAGGAAAGGATGCGCCAAAACAGAATCCGGAAAACAGACGGGCGCAGGAAAATACAGGGATTACGGCGCTGGAACGCCGCCTGGGAGATAAAAAGAAGCTGGCGGCAGAGCTTCACATCGGAGAGATCACCCTGGAAGATATTTTACGGGAACTGGAAAAGCCGGCCCGGGATCCCAGAGCGGACATGCCCGCGCCCATCCTGCGCAGTGACGTGATGGAAATGAAGGATCTAAAGCCCGGCATGGTGTTAAAGGGGACGGTGCGCAATGTCATTGATTTCGGCGTATTTGTGGATATCGGCGTGCATCAGGACGGACTGGTGCATATCTCCCGCATTACGGACCGTTTTATCAAACATCCGCTGGAGGCGGTCAGCGTCGGCGATGTGGTGGATGTCAAGGTGCTGGAGGTGGATCCGGCCAGAAAACGGATCAGCCTGACCATGCGGCTTTAAAAAATAAACGGCGGCGGATCGCGGAATGGAGGAAACAATGCAAAAGAGAAAATGGCACAGGACGGTTGTCCTGGCGGCAGTTGTACTGACTGTTTTGGCCGGAATATGGTATTTATGGATCTATGACGGAATACGCTACGATTATGCGGTGATGAAGGCGGATACGGATCAGTTTTCCTGGCTGGAGCTGAAGGAAGGCCAGGAAATCCGTCAGCGTTTCCGCTCCGGAAAACGTTATTTAAAGGGCGTGGAACTGTTGCTGATCAATCTGGCGGAGGACGGGCAGGGAAGCATACGGATCGTGCTGTCGGACGATACCGGAGCGCCGGCCGCGTCGGCGCTGAAACAGCTCTCTGAAATCGCCCCGGGGGAATGGGTCTTCTTTCCTCTGCAGGTTCGTCTGGACCGGAATCGGACCTATGAGCTGGCAGTTTCCGCAGAAGGATGTACCTCGGTGCCCTATGTGCTGACCGCCGTCGGAGAAAATAATCCGGAGGAAAACCTGCAGTGCTATGACGGCGGAAAACCGCTGGAAGAGGGCACCGGTCTTCTGGCCGGTTACGGATATGCGCTGACGGCTTCCACCTGGGAGAAATTTTTGATTTCTGTTTTATTGCTCCTTTTTGCGGCGGCTTTTGCCGGCTTTGAAATTGCCGGGGGGGGCAAAACGGAAACCGGATGGAGAGAAAAGGTCCGTCATGTGCTGGCGGCGGGGCTGTTTCTCATACAGTTTTTGCTGATGGTGCCGGATATTGTCTACCGTCTGGATAATATCAGTCTGGATCCCTCTTGGCGCTATTTTCTGAATCTGGCACTGCCGGAAAACATCAAATTCGGCAGAGACGTATTTTTTACCTACGGGCCGCTGGGGTATCTGTGCTATCTCATGAAATTGCCAGAGAATCTTTTCTATTACAGGATCGGCGTCGCGCTGTGGATTTTGATCATTCTGATACAGGGATATCTTTTCTGGCGGTTGTATCAACTGTACCTAAGCGGGAAGCTGAGCTTTTCGGCAATTGTATTTTCCGTGATCTGTTATGTGGCGGCGCACAGCGAGGTGACGAGGGATAATTATCTGCTTTATACCATGATACTGGCCGTGACCGCATATTCCCTCGGCGCACGGTATGTGCGGGCGATTCCGAATTTTCTGCTGATACTGATGTTTTTCGGAAAGTTTTCCACGTTCACCAGCGGTCTGGCCTTTCTGATTCTATTTGTCTGTTTTGATCTGTTGTTTTCCCGCAGAAAAAGCAGTTTGCTTTTATGCCTTCCGGGACTTGCCGTGATGCCCTGCCTGTATCTTTTGTATTGTCCGTCCCTGAAAAGTTTGTTTGATTATGTGACCGGTATTTTTTACATTTCAGACGGATGGATGATGAGCCAACAGTGGAATCAGGTGCTAGAAGAAGGCGAAATTCGGAAATTAGCGGCAATCATGATTTTCTATGTGCTGTTGTTGGGATTGTCTCTGTGGCTGAATTACAGAAGATCTGAGGTCATTCTTGCCTGCTCGGCATCCATGTTTCTGGTATATAAGTATGCGACGACCAGACACGGGCTGGAAGTGGGAATTTGGCTGTTCGGTATGCTGTTCTCCGCCGTATTGCTCTCACTGGACTGGAGTTTGCTGCGGGAAAAGTGCAGAGAGCGGCCCGGCAGGATGCTGCCGGTCTGTCTGCTCTGGCTGACGGCGGTATGCGGAACGGGTATTGTGCAGGCGAATGCGCTGCACTGGAATTTCGGCTATGTGCGGGAACGGTTTGCGGATAAGGTTTATACGCTGACTCATCTTGAGGAGGACAGCGTTCTGGCGCGGACGAAGGAAGAAAACCGTCTTCCGGACAGAATCCTGGAAACGGTCGGGGAGCATACCGTGACGGTTTATCCGTGGCGGAACGGGTATCGGGCGGTGCATGAGGAGCTGAATATGGTCTGGTATCCATCCGTGCAGAATGTGAATGAGTTTATTCCCTGGCTGGATGAAAAAGTGGCGGACTGGTTTCTTTCCGACCGCGCGGCGGATTACATCCTTCTGTCAGACGAAACCATCGACGATCACATTAAATATCTGGATAATCCGCTGACCTGGGAGGCAATTCGGAGCCGTTACCGCGTTGTGATGACAGAAGGGGACGTCTGTCTGCTGGAGAAGTGCGGCGCGGGAGAAAAACCTCGGTTGGAGTTACTTTTTTCGGAAAAATATGCGCTGACGGATTCTGTAATATGCCCGCCAGAGGCAGATTACGCCAGGGTTTTCCTGTCTCTGTCCGGGAAAGGAAAGCTGAAGAAGTTTTTCTGGCATGTCGGAGTAACCGAACTGCGGATTGTTTATGAAGACGGAAGCGGCGTACAGGGCCGGGCGATTGTGCCGAATCTTGTGTCTGGCTTTGCGCTGACAAAAGTTCCACAGAATCTTACTGAGCTGGAGGACGTGCTTGCAGGTCGGGATACGGCGCGGATAACGGAGTTTTCTTTTTTGGGGAAGGGGCTTTTGGATATGACAGAGCAGTTTACGGTGGAATGGTATCGGTATGCCGCAAACTGAACCGACGGGAAAAGTATCCTTCAAAAACGAAAGAAAAGCGTCGGCGATGTGGTGGATGTTAAGGTGCTGGAGGTGGATCCGGCCAGAAAACGGATCAGCCTGACCATGCGGCTTTAAAAAGGGATTGACAGAAAAGGACTCCTGGAGTATGATAAGCGGGATAAGAAAATAAGGTGAAGTTCTTCAGGGTCGGGTGCAAGTCCCAACCGGTGGTATAGCCCACGAGCCGCAAGGCATGATTCGGTGATCTTTACGGATGATCGGTAGTCCGCAGGAGAGATTCCGAAGCCGACAGTACAGTCTGGATGAAAGAAGACAGCCACAGGACACGGGGACCGATGCCGCGCAAGCCATCCCGCGTCTGAGGAATTGTTCTGACGCCCGGAAGAGATTCTCTTCCGGGTTTTTTGTCAGAAAAACAACGAAAGAACTTTTCCTTTGCAATCAGAAAAGGAGAATCAAAATGAACACATTATGGCAGAGTGTAACGGAGAATCTGATTTTTGTCCTGCAGTTTCTGGGACTGGTGGCGCTGGTATTTCTGCTGGCCTATGCGGCAGAGAAGGCCATCAAAAAGAAAACCGGGGATACGAAACGGGTGCTTACCACCAGAAAAATCGTGGTGATCGGTATTTTTTCCGCCATGTCAGGGATTCTGATGGCCCTGTCCGTGCCGGTGCCCTTTGCGCCGTCCTTTTACGACATTGATTTTTCGGAGCTGCCGGCGCTGATCGGCGCTTTCGCATACGGACCGGTGGCGGGGGTGATGATCGAGTTTTTGAAGATCCTCATCAAGCTGGTACTCAAACCTTCCTCCACCGCCTTTGTGGGGGAACTGGCCAATTTCGTCGTCAGCTGTATGCTGGTGCTTCCCGCCTCCCTTCTCTATCTGGCCAAAAAGACCAAAAAACAGGCGATTCTTGCCACCGTGAGCGGAACGCTCCTGATGGCGGTCTTTGGATCCGCTTTTAACGCGGTGTATCTGCTCCCCAAGTTTTCCCAGATGTTCGGGCTGCCTTTGGAGGCGATCATCGACATGGGGGCCAAGATCCATCCCTCCATCCACAGCGTGACGGGGCTGGTGGTGATGTGCGTCCTGCCGCTGAATCTGTTAAAGGGCGGGATCGTTTCCCTGATTACTGTTCTGATCTATAAAAAACTCAGTCCGATCCTGAAAAAGAACGGGACGGAATAGACGGAGGAAGCAGATCCATGATCGTTTTTTTCGACATTGACGGAACGCTGGTGTCCAGCGACGAAAGATACTGGATTCCCCAAAGTGCGGTGGAGGCGATTCGGGCGGCGAGAAAGAAAGGCCATCTGATGTATCTTAACACCGGCAGGGCCATGGTGGACATTGAAGACCGGATCCGACAGATCGGATTTGACGGATACGCCTGCAGCTGCGGCGCCTATATCAGATGCGGGCAGGAGCTGCTGCTGAACCGGATCGTGCCTCCTGAGCGCTGCCGCCGGATCGCGCAGTTGGTTCTGGAATGTGATATGACGCCGGTCTATGAACGCTTTGACACCTTTTTTGTGGACGCCCGCGTCCGAATGGTGCCCTGCTTTTTGCCGGTGATGAAAGCCTACGAACAACGGGGAAAGTTTTTCACAAAAGATGTGAGCGATCCGGATTTTTCCTTTCACAATTTTGTGGTCTGGTATGATGAAAAGAGCGATGTGGGACGCTTTACAAAAGAGATTGGCGAAACGTTCGACTGCATCCCTCACGGGACAGAAGTGTTGGAAATGACGGAAAAGGGCTGCTCCAAGGCCAGCGCGATTGCGCAGATCTGCGCCTATCACGGCATCTCAACCCGGGACGCCGTGGCCATCGGGGACAGCATGAACGACGCGCCCATGCTGCGGGCGGTGAAAAACAGCGTGGCCATGGGCAACAGCCCGCTGCAGGTCAGGCAGCTGTCCTCTTTTGTGACAAAAGGGCTATATGAGGACGGGATTGCCTACGCGCTTTCCCATTTCGGTCTGTAGATATAAAGGGATATTCCAAAAGCATGTAATGGAATATCCCTTTTCACATAAAAAATATATAAAGAATTAGCACTCACCTCTTGACGTGGCTAACAACTAATGCTATAGTAGCACTAGAAGCAAGTTGTTATACATGAGATAGAACAGACAAGGAGGGAGTCGTATGAATATTTCCAAATTTACGCAGAAATCCGTGGAAGCCGTTCAGGGATGCGAAAAGCTGGCCTATGAGTACGGCAATCAGGAGATCGAGCAGGAGCACCTGCTGTACAGCCTTTTGACCATAGAAGACAGCCTGATCCTGAAGCTGATCGAGAAAATGGAGATTCAGAAAGAACATTTTACAGACCGGGCAAGGCAGGCGGTGGAAAAACGCGTGAAGGTTTCCGGGGGACAGGTTTATATCGGGAAGAATCTGAATCAGGTTTTACTGGCCGCGGAGGACGAGGCGAAACAGATGGGAGACGAGTATGTGTCCGTGGAGCATCTGTTTTTGTCCATGCTGGCGCATCCGAACCGGGAGATTGCGCAGATTCTGAAGGAATACGGGATCACCCGGGAACGCTTCCTGCAGGCCCTTTCTTCGGTGCGCGGAAACCAGCGGGTGACCAGCGATAATCCCGAAGCGACGTATGATACGCTGGAAAAATACGGGCAGGATCTGGTGGAACGGGCCCGGGCGCAGAAGCTGGACCCGGTCATCGGCAGAGACGCGGAGATCCGCAATGTGATCCGCATCCTTTCCCGCAAGACAAAGAACAACCCCGTTTTGATCGGCGAACCCGGCGTGGGCAAGACCGCCGTGGTGGAAGGGCTGGCTCAGCGGATCGTGCGGGGGGACGTACCCCAGGGGCTAAAGGATAAGAAAATTTTTTCTCTGGATATGGGAGCGCTGGTGGCGGGCGCCAAATACCGCGGCGAGTTTGAGGAACGCTTAAAGGCCGTGCTGGAGGATGTCAAAAAGAGCGAAGGGCAGATTATTTTGTTCATTGACGAACTGCATACCATCGTGGGCGCGGGCAAAACCGACGGCGCCATGGACGCGGGCAATCTGCTCAAACCCATGCTGGCCAGAGGGGAGCTGCACTGCGTAGGCGCCACTACGCTGGACGAATACCGCAAATACATTGAGAAGGACGCGGCGCTGGAACGGCGTTTCCAGCCGGTCATGGTGGAGGAGCCGACGGTGGAGGACACCATTTCCATCCTGCGCGGCCTCAAGGAACGGTATGAGGTTTATCATGGCGTAAAGATTCTGGACAACGCGCTGGTCAGTGCGGCCACGCTGTCCCATCGTTACATTTCCGACCGTTTCCTGCCGGATAAGGCCATTGATCTGGTGGACGAGGCCTGCGCGCTGATCAAGACGGAACTGGATTCTATGCCCACCGAGCTGGATGAACTGCAGCGAAAGGTGATGCAGTTGGAGATCGAGGAGGCGGCGCTCAAAAAAGAAGAAGATCATTTGAGCCGGGAGCGGCTGGAAGCGCTGCAGAAGGAGCTGGCGGAACTAAAGACGGAATTGGATAACCGAAAGGCCCAGTGGAATAACGAAAAGGCGGGCGTAGAGCGCCTTTCCAAACTGCGGGAAGAGATCGAGAGCATGAACAATGAGATTCAGATCGCCCAGCGGGAAGGAAATCTGGAACGGGCCGCCGAACTTTCCTACGGAAAACTGCCGTCTTTGAGAAAACAGCTGGAGGAAGAAGAGGAAAAGGTAAAAAAGGAAGATTTCTCTCTGGTACATGAAGCGGTGACCGACGAGGAGATCGCCCGCATCATCTCCCGCTGGACCGGGATCCCGGTGGCAAAGCTGACGGAGAGCGAGCGCAATAAGACGCTGCATCTGGACGAGGAACTTCATAAACGGGTCATCGGCCAGGACGAGGGCGTCACCAAAGTGACGGAGGCCATCATCCGTTCCAAGGCCGGCATCAAGGATCCGGATAAGCCCATCGGTTCGTTCCTGTTTCTGGGGCCTACGGGCGTGGGAAAGACGGAGCTTGCCAAGGCGCTGGCGGCGGCCCTGTTTGATGACGAAAATAATATGGTGCGAATCGACATGAGCGAATATATGGAAAAATTCGCCGTGTCCCGGCTGATTGGAGCGCCTCCCGGATATGTGGGTTACGAGGAGGGCGGACAGCTGACCGAGGCGGTGCGCAGAAAGCCCTACTGCGTGGTGCTTTTTGATGAAATTGAAAAGGCGCATCCGGATGTGTTCAACGTGCTTTTACAGGTGCTGGACGACGGGCGGATCACCGATTCCCAGGGAAGGACGGTGGATTTTAAGAACATCATTCTGATCATGACCTCCAACATCGGCGCGCAGTATCTGCTGGACGGCATCGAAAGCGACGGCACCATCCGTCCGGAGGCGGAGGAACTGGTGAAAAACGATCTGCGCAACCATTTCCGGCCGGAGTTTTTAAACCGCCTGGACGAGACGATCCTGTTCAAACCGCTGACCCGGGAGGATATCGCCGGCATCGTGCATCTGATTGTGGACGATCTGAACCGCCGTCTGGAGGAGCGTCAGCTTACCATAGAGCTCTCGCCCGAGGCGGAGCAGTTTATTGTGGAAAACGCCTACGATCCCGTCTATGGGGCGCGGCCGCTGAAACGCTATATTCAAAAGCATGTGGAAACGCTTTGCGCGAAGCTGATCCTGGAAGACCGGGTGCAGATGGGCGACGTGATCCGAATCGACGTAACAGACAACGCGCTCACGGCGGCGCGAAAGGAAGAAAAGAATCCGGACTGACAGAAGCTTTGGCGGCTGTAAAATAGGGTAAAAAAGGCGGGCATACGCCGACAAAACAGATTCATCATATTTGGGACTGCGGCATGATTTTTGTCATGCCGCAGTTTTGTCATTTGCCGATCAGGAGCTGTTGTGGGAGAAAAAAATTCGTGGTATACTTTTGGTATCAAAAAGGACGTCCCGATACAGACAGAACGGAGGGAAAAATGATACCACAGGATCCGGTCATGCTGCTTAGCTTTATCAATCTGAAGCTGCGGGATTATTATCCCAGCCTGCAGGAGTGCTGCGACAGCCTTTCCATCGACCCCAGGGAACTGACGCAAAAGCTTCTGACAATAGGATATCAATACGATGAAACGAGAAATCAGTTTGTCTGACGTGCGCCTGGAGGCGCAGCCGGAGCGGTCTGTGTTAGAGGCCCTGGAAAAACTGGGTATCTTTATGCCGGGAGGCTGTCATGGCGCGGGTCTGTGCGGAAAGTGTAAAATACGGTACCTGACGCCGGCGCCGGCGCCCACCGCAATAGAGCGGAGGCTGTTTTCGCCCCGGCAGCTGCGGCAGGGATTCCGGCTGGCCTGTCTGCACCGGGCAGAGCGGGCGTGTCGGGTGGAAGTCGCATTTTTAGAACTTCCGGAGGAAAAAATCCTGACCGTTTCCCATACGGCGCCTTTGCAGGAAACAGCGCGGGAAAAAACCGGTTGGTGCATCGTGGTGGATCTGGGCACCACCACCATCGCCATGCAGGCCAGAAATCTGGCCGACGGAGAGGTGTTGGCGACGCAGACGGCCATGAATCCCCAGCGCCGGTTCGGCAGCGATGTGGTATCGCGGATGGATGCCGCGCTGTCGGGACATGCCAAGGAGCTTCAGCGCTGCGTGCAGACCGTTTTGGAAGAGGGCGTTCAACAACTGGCCCGGCAGGCGGGACCGGATGGGCTGCAGGGAATCTATGTGGCGGGCAATACGGTGATGGCGCATTTGCTGGCCGGGCTGCCGGTGGATGGGCTGAGCCGTTATCCGTTCTGCCCGGAGACGCTTTCGGAACAGCGGATCCAAATCGGCGGGTACACGGCGTTTCTGCTTCCGGGGATCTCTGCCTTTGTGGGGGCGGATCTCTTGGCGGGCGTGCTGGCCTGTGGGATGCAAAGACGGGAGGAGATCAGCCTGCTGATTGACCTTGGGACCAACGGAGAGATGGTGCTGGGCAACCGGGAGAAACTGCTGTGCACCGCCACAGCGGCGGGACCGGCTTTTGAAGGAAGATCCGACAGCGCGGCGTTTGGAACGGATCTGATCGCAGGGATCGCGGAGCTGCTGCGGCAGGGCAGAGTGGACCGGACCGGACTGTTGGGCGACGCCTGGTTTGAGACGGGCGCTTTGTGCCGGGAAGGAAAGATCCGGATTACCCAGGAGGATATCCGGGCCGTGCAGATGGCCAAGGCCGCCGTATATGCGGGAATCTGCGTCCTGCTCCGCGAGTATGGGATCGGCCTTTCCGAGATTTCCGCGGTCTGGCTGGCCGGCGGATTCGGATATGCGCTGGACGCAGACAGCGCGGCGCAAATCGGCCTGTTTCCCCGGGAACTGACCGGACGGGTGCGGGCGGTGGGCAATACTTCTCTGGAGGGCGCTTATTGTTACGGCCGCGGCCAAAAGGACCAGGCGGACGCCGTTCGCCGGATCAGCCGGGCGGTCAATCTGGCGCAGGATCCGGCATTTGAACCCCTTTATCTGGAACACCTGAATTTTTGAATAAAATTTTGAAACTCTCCCTTGACCCTCCCCTTGGTGGAAGGTGTATGTTCCTGTTACAGACGCGTCAAAAGATGCGAAAACGGTTCGGTTTTGCAGCGGAAAAGAAAGGGACGAAGCGTGAAGATCAACGAAGTGGAAGGGCTGGTGGGGATCAGCAAAAAGAATATCCGTTTTTATGAAAAGGAAAATCTTTTGCATCCCAAGCGGAATCTGGAAAACGGATATCGGGATTACAGCGAAGAGGAGGTAGAGATCCTCAAACGGATCCGTCTTCTGCGCAGGCTGTCGATTCCCCTGGAGGAGATCCGAAAGCTTCTGGGCGGCGAGCTGGCTATGGAAAGCGTGTTGAAACGCCATATGATCGTCCTGAAAGAGCAGAGCGACAATCTTTTACAGGTGCAGGCCGCCTGCGCGCAGATCCTGGAGGCGCAGGAGCCGTTTTGGCAGATGGATGCGGATGCGTGGCTGAGAAAGCTGGATCAGATGGAAAAGGAGGGGATACGGCTTATGGATGTGAAACGACAGGACCGGGTACAGAAAAAACGCGGTTCCCTGATCGCGGCGATGGTATTCTGCGTTCTGATGATCGCAGTGGAAGCCCTGTTTTTATGGGCTGTCCGGGCAGATCCCGAAGCTGCGCCGCCATTTTTTGTTCTGGCGGTGTGCATTGCCGTTCCGGCGGTTTTTATCGTGGGAACGGTGATTGCCCTGGTACAGCGATTAAAAGAGATTGAAGGAGGAGAAGAAGATGCTGCTGCTCAATATTGATCATGTCCCCGGAAAGAACGTGGAAGCGATGGGGATCGTAAAAGGAAGCGTGGTTTACTCAAAAAACTTTGGCAAGGATTTTATGGCGGCGGTAAAAACGCTGGTGGGCGGTGAGATCGTGGATTATACCAGGATGCTTAACGAGGCCAGGGGAATGGCCACGAAGCGGATGGCGGATGAGGCCGAGGAGATGGGCGCGGACGCCGTGCTTAACGTTCGTTATGCCACTTCTTCGGTCATGCAGGGGGCCGCGGAGTGCATTGCCTATGGGACAGCCGTCCGGTTTTTGTAACGGCGTCCTTTTGCGCTGTCAAACGGTACCATAACAACTGTCGTAACGTGGGAAAAGGAGGTATGGAATGAAACTGGTGATTCTGGAACCGCTGGGCGTAGAGGAGCAAAAACTCCTTTCCCTAGCGCAAAAAACATTGGGGGACAGAGTAGAGATCGTCTATTATGACACACGAAAAACAGATACCGACACGCTTGTCATGCGTGCGAAGGACGCGGATATCCTTGTATTTTCCAATCTCCCCTTTCCCAAAGAGGTGCTGGAGCATTGTCTCAAACTGAAAATGATTTCGGTGGCGTTTACGGGCGTGGATCATGTGGCGATGGATGCCTGCAGGCAGCGCGGGATTCTCGTCTGTAACTGTGCGGGCTATTCCAATACCGCGGTTTCCGAGCTGGTGATCGGCCTGGCGCTGAGTCTGTACCGAAACGTGATTGCCTGCAACGAGGCGGTACGGCAGGAGAAGGACAAGACCGGGCTGATCGGCCTGGAGCTGGAAGGAAAGAAGTTCGGCGTGATCGGCCTGGGGGCCATCGGCAGCCGGACCGCCGCCCTGGCGGGGGCGTTTGGCTGTCAGGTGTACGCCTGCAACAGAAGCCCCAGACATCCCTCCGGCGTGACCATGACGGATCTGGATACGCTCTTAAAAACCTGTGACATCGTCTCTTTGCACGTTCCGCTCAACGAAAGCACCCGAGGGCTGATCGGCGCCCGGGAGCTTTCGTTGATGAAACCGGACGCCATATTGATTAATACGGCCCGGGGGCCCGTGGTAAACAGCCGGGCCCTGGCGGATGCGCTGACACAAAAGCGGCTGGGCGGCGCGGCGGTGGATGTGTTTGAAACCGAACCACCGATTGACCGGCAGCATCCGCTTTTGCACTGTCCCAACCTGATCGCTACCCCTCATGTGGCCTTTGCCACAAAGGAGGCGCTTTACAAACGGGCCGTTCTGGTGTTTGAGAACGTCAGAAAATATCTGGACGGGCAGCCGCAGAATATCGTTTAAAGCAGGCGCGCGCTTTGCTTCATCATCTCCGGCGATTTGACATATCATGATAGAAAGAGAATATGGCAGGGCGCGCGATGAGAAGGGAAAACAGAAATACGCTGATTCAGGCGGCATCGCTTTTGCTTTTGGCGCTGATGGTTTGGAGCGCCGGCAAAACGCATGCCGTTTTTTTTGTCAGGGACGCGGCGGCAGATGCGGGCGCTTCCATTCTACAGCAGGAAAACAGGGACCGCAGACGGATCTGCCTTTCCTTCGACGACGGGCCGGATCCGCGTTATACGCCGCAGCTTTTGGACGGCCTGGCAAAGAGGGGAGTGAAGGCCAGCTTTTTTCTGACCGGGAAAAATGCGGAAAAATATCCCGATCTGGTAAAACGCCTGCATGAAGAGGGGCACCTGATCGGCAACCATACCTACAGTCACATGCAGCTGACCCGCAATAACCGGGAAAGCTTTAAGCAGGAGCTGATCCGGACAAACCGGATCATAGAGGAAATTACCGGAGAGGAGGTCGTATACGTACGGCCTCCTTACGGCTGTTGGGACAAAAGCTTCGAGGAGGAACTGAATATGTTCCCCGTGCTGTGGAACATCGATCCGCTGGACTGGAGCTGCAAGGACGCGTCCAACATTGTCAAGCGCGTGGTTTCCCGGGCGAAGGATAACGCCATCATCCTGATGCACGACGAATATCCTTCCACGGTGACGGCGGCGCTGCAGATCGTGGACCGGCTGCAGGAGGAAGGATACGAATTTGTCACGGTGGAGGAAATTCTGTTTGAATGAACGTCTCTTTGGCGGCCGTCCGGGATCCGAAACAGAAAAGCTTCGGGGAAAAAAGACGGATTTTTTTTGTGAAAAGTCCATAAGGAAAGAGACAGAAAGTATATATTTTATCTGTTTATCGTTGACTTTAACAGGGTGGAATTATAAAATGATGATAAAAGCAGCAATTTTTGAATTTACAACGAAGCATATCTCCCGCCCATGCGGCGCGGGTTCCCTAGAAGGAGTAAAAGAGAATGAATGGAATGAAGAAGGTCGGCTTTTGGACGCGTGCGGCGGCGGTGACGCTCTGTGTGGCGCTGGTTATATCCACCGGCGGCTTTGCGTTGCAAAGCGAGGCGGCAGGGCCGGATCAGGTATCCGGGGGATCGGATATTCAGGCGCCCCTTGACCAGACGGAAGAAGAGGAAACCACTCAGGAGGAATCCACTACAGAGGAAGAATCCACTGCGGAGGAAGCATCCACTACGGAGGAAGAATCCACCACAGAGGAAGAGTCCACCACGGAGGAAGCGTCCGATACGGAGGAGGAATCCACTACGGAGGAAGAGTCTACCACAGAGGAAGAATCCACTGCTAAGGAAGAACCGGCGCTTCTGACGGCAAAGGAGCTGGACCGGATGATTATGGATGGGATCACGCTGCTTTCGCTGGACGATATCATGCCCCTCAGTTTGACGGGAGGACTGGTTTCTTCGGATCATTTTGTCTTTTCTCTGGGAAACCCGGACGGCAGCGGCGCGACGGAATATGAGAGCGTGCAGAAGATAAAGGAAAGCGGCACGAAGGTGACGGTGGGCGGTTTGGACAGCGCCGACTGGGACGGGGCGAATTCCGGAGTCCAGGGGGCCCAGTCCACCTATCAGACCAATTTCCCGGTAATCGAAGGATACGAGCTGGACAGCATCACGGTAAACGGAACGAACGTGGCGCGTTTTGGCAATGTGGAGATCACGGTTTCCGACGACGGAGGCGGGACCAGTACGGAAACCTATGTTTACTATTCCGCGACGGAAACCGCGGGGATGACCAGCGCGGTCTTACGCAGCGGGGAAAAATTCCGCCTGAATTATGTCCCCACGGAATTTGGGGTCTCCTATGAAGTATATTTAAAGGACGGCGACAATCTGACGCCGGCGGGCGCGGAGGAAAAATTCTCCTTAAACAGTATTTTCGGGCTTCGCCGCGCCACCGCCACCGTAAACCGGTGGTTCAGCGTGGACGTGACGGCGCCGGAGGGATATTACGCCAGGGTTTATATCGGCGCAAGCAACCTGTTCCAACCGTCTCAGGTGCCGGCAGATCAGGAAAAATTCCCGCAGGAGGAAGGATACGGCAGCAATCGTCTGGGAGAGGACGTGTCCTGGAAGGATAAGGATGAATCCGCCAAAAATGCCGGCGGTATCGTGGATACCGGGCAGGCCACGCCGCAGTTTTTCTCCCGGAGCGGCACCTATGCGTCCGGCAGACCCGGAAGCGCGCAAAGCGATCAGAAGGTGTGCGTGGTGCTGGAAAAGCGGCAGCTGAGCGAGTATCAGTTCAACGTGGATTATTTTACTAAGGCCCGGACGGGAGATGCGGTCAATTCCACCAAAATGTCCTACGAGGGGGATCCGCAGATTGCGATGAATGGGGACGGGACCATGAACGGGCAGTGGAGCTTTACCACGAAGCTGACGTCCGGCATGTATCATGTGGAACTGCGCAGTCTGGAGATCAACGGAATCAGCCTGAATATTCCTTATATTGAGACGCCCTCCGCCGACACGGTAGGCGCGACGGCGCAGGAGACGACAACGCTTCCCTCCGGCGCGAAGGTGACGCTGAAGGTGACGGCCGTGGATCTGGATAGGCCTACCGAACGTTATCAGAGAAAATACGACCTGACGGTGGAAAACTGCTCGCGGGATATTTATCTGACCTATGGCACGCTGATCAACGACATGTCCGGCTACCGGGAGGTGGTGCTAAGCGAGCTGTCCGGAGTGGAGGTGCAGCTTTGGGCGAATCAGCACAACGAGCACTATTATAAATGGAGGGACAATACGGAGGGCAATTCGCTGCGCTGCGGACAGCAATATAATTTTGCCTATATGTATACCAACAAAAATATGGACACGGCCCAGAACGGGAACCAATATCCCCATGATACGGAATCTGACAATCCGTATGAGGGAAACGTTCGTTTCCGTCTGAAGGAGGGCTATGCCTGGGCGACCAACGACGGGAAGGGCGTCTGGGACGCGATCCGTTTTGTCAATAAGTCCGGCTTAAAGGAACAGACTTTTACGGAGGATGATGTACTGGGGCCGGATTCGGCCGGATGGTATTATGTGACGCTGACAGATCAGAATACGGCGAATAACAGTATCAACCTGCTGCGCATTGAAGCGCAGATGGAACAGTATGAGATTCATTATGTGGATGGCAAGGACAGTCCCATGAACGAAGGGCTTTCTGACCTTCTAAGCGGCGGCGCCTCCGTCCGGAACATGCCGGTTTTTCAGGACGGCGCAAGCGCCTATACCACCACCGATGACAACTACGGCAGATATTATTCCGTTTCGGATACCACGGGCGGTTACAGTGGTTTTGCCTCC
The DNA here is from genome assembly GCA_947626995.1 of uncultured Eisenbergiella sp. GTDB lineage: Bacteria > Bacillota > Clostridia > Lachnospirales > Lachnospiraceae > Gallintestinimicrobium. Next base: position 94,571 of record CANQUI010000002.1, read on the forward strand.
TATAACCGGATCACCATCAGCGGAAGATCGCCTTCGATCCGGGGCGCGGAGCGTCCCGCTACGTTCCGGTACTGGGTGGTGACCGACGCCGACGGGAATCCGCTGGATCAAAAAGGACAAAAGATCACCGGGACAGGGGATCTTTCGAATCAATACCAGAAGATCTATCCGGCGGATATGTGCGGTTTGGAAAATCTGATTTCCGGCGCGACTCTGATTGACGAAGCAAAACAGAATTACGCGATCTACCTGACGGCGTGGTGGGAACTTCCCGCAAACGACTTTTCCTATTACGTGACCTATAACAGGACCGAAGCGGACGGGACGCAGGTTACGCGGTTTACGGGCGACATTGCGTATCAGGGCGGCAGCGCGGTGATGAAGCGGGAAACCTACTCCGGCGCCCAAAGCGTGAACCTGGTTTTGGATACGGCGCAGGCGGGCGGACCGGATGAATGGCTCAAAGAGCCGCAGAATATCTGGTACAAATATGATACCACGAAAAACGGAAGCCGGAATCATGCGGGGCAGTTTTATTGGGCCGGCGTGCAAAACGAGGGCGAGATGGACGTCTGGTTTATTTCTTCCCTGGGACATCTGGATGTGAAAAAGACGGTGCAGGGAGCGTCGGATCCGGACACGGAATTTCCGTTTGCGATTGCCTTCACCCTTCCTGCGGACGATGGCAATACCCAGGGAAATGAAGCCAATTATTTCGGGACCGGGTCTTATACGGTATCCTATACGCTGGACGACGGAAAGGGCGGCGGCGGTACGTCGCAGCTTTCCCTGCAGAAAAGAGGGTCGGAGTATACCGGCACCCTGAAGCTGAAAGACGGGCAGACGGCCTCCTTTGCGCTTCCCGCGGGCACATCCTATACCATCGAGGAACAGTTGGACGATCTGGATTATGAGACGCAGGATCCCAAAAGAAACGGAAGCGTCCTGCCCAATACGAAGAAGGAGGAAGCGTATGTGAATCGTCCTGCCAACAGGACCGGTACGCTGATCGTCCAAAAGAGGCTGGCGGGCGCGTCGTCAGCGGCGCCCGGGGAAGGGTTTTTGTTCTATGTGACCTTTGAGCCGCCCCAAAAAGCCGCCGACTATTTTGACAAAAAGGATCAGCCGGGCGCCTGGGAGGTTTCCGGCACGAAAAAAACGACGGAGGAGCCGAGCGGAAAAACGGAAACGGTTTCTTTGGAAAAACAGGGAGACGAATACCGGGGAAGCTTCCGGCTTTCCGCGGGCGAGAGCATTGCGTTTGTCCTGCCGCCGGATACGAAGTGGCGTCTGACAGAACAGCCGTCGCCGCCGTTTGTCAGCAGCATCGGAAACGGCGTATCCGGGTCCATGGGACGGACGGAAAAAACGGTGGACGTAATCAATATGCTTCGGAGCGCGGACAGCGGAGAATCGTCCGGCGGCGGCAAACGGTTCGGCGGCCTGCCGAATCCGGAAAAAACGCTGAATATAGGGACGACAGCCGCTAACCCTGCTTTGACGCAGGGGCCACAGGACGCCGTAACCGCGCACGATGAGGCCGGCGAACAGGCCGCGCGAAACGCTGCCACAGGCGACACGGCCCGGCCGGTGTTCTGGGCGTTTCTGGCAGTCGCAGGACTGCTTGTTCTTGGCATAGAACGGTATCGTCAAAAAAATTTTAAAAAAAGGTAACGATTTGTCCTTTCTGCGGAATATATATAGTATGAACCAGATCATTCCAAAGATAAGGAGCTTTCCCATGATACCTGAAAACAATATCGGAACCGTTATCGCCGACGCCTGCCGGCAGAAAGATCTTTCTTACTACCGGCTGGCCAAACAATCCGGGATTCCCCTCACCACGATTATGCACATTGTGGACGGCAATACGAAAAATCCCGGATTTTATACCATCGCTACGCTGTGCCGCATCCTGGAGCTTTCCATGGACGATGTATGCGTCTGGTAAGCCGCTCCGATCGTTTGGATCCGGGGGCGATTTTGAAAGAAAAAGAGAAAAACATCCCAAAGCATGCGGCTTTGGGATGTTTTTTGTCGTGAAACATTGATTTTGTGTTACGAATTGATTAAAATATGATTACGGATAACTGGATCGGTGTCAGGAAAGGAAGACCGGACAAAAGAGAAAGAGGGGCGGGCCATGGTCACCACCGAAAAGAGTTTCGATGAAATCTATCGACAAAACTATTCCAGAATCTATTCCTATATCAGAAGGTCTCTCAGGCAGGAGTGGCCGGAAGCGGAGGATTTGACACAGCAGGTCTTTTTGATTGCGTTTCAGAAATGGGACGAGCTGCAGGAGCATCCGAACATTCCGGCGTTTTTGACGCAGGTGGCAAAGAATATTTTGCTTAAACGGAGCATCGGTCAGAAGGTGGCGTATATGGGATCTACAGAGCTTATGACGGTCATGTCCCTCAAACAGGCGGAGGATCCCGCTTACGATATGGTGGAATATTATGCCTCCATAGAAAGTATTCTTTCCAAGGGACAGCTGTATCTGCTGCGTCAGTATTATGAAAACGGATACACCGCGGAGGAAATTGCCAGAGGACTGGGGATACAGGGGAGCTGTTTCAAAAGAAGAATTGCGAGAATGAAGGAGAAAGTCAGGATCGGAATGGAGCTGGCGGCCTGGATGGTTTTGATCACGGGCGCGTCTTTCTGATTTCAGAGGCGCAGACGGCGTCATTTCGGTTTCGGATCGATAAAAAGGATGGCATATACTTATTTGCAGTTGTTTCTGTTTTTTTTATGTTACGGCATTTTGGGATGGTGCGCGGAAACGGCCTGTATGGCCGTGATTGCCCGCCGGCTTGTCAACCGCGGGTTTTTCGCCCTTCCCATCTGCCCCAAATACGGCGTGATGATGATCATTTTGATCATTGCGCTGCCCACTTTGCGCGGGCATTTCTTTTTGCAGTTTCTGCTGACGCTGACCGTCGTGTCTGCCACGGACTATTTTGCGGGCTTTTTGTCCAAGCGCATCTGGCGCAAGAGCCTGTGGCCTTATGAGAGAAACACGGTGTTTGGCGGCGAGATCCGGGGCAGCCTGCTGGCCATAGCCAAGGCCGTGGCCGCGTATCTGACGGTGCTTTTGCTGCATCCGTTTCTCTTTCTGGCCATCAGCCTTTTGCCTGTTTTGGTGCTGCAAATCACGGCGGGCGTTTTTTTGCTGGCCATGGCCGCGGATTTTGGCATGATCCTTTATGTGGTGATAAAGGGAAGGCGCAAAAAGGATCCGGAGGCGACGGCGGAGATCCGGCAGGGGCAAATGGCCTGGAAGGACCGTCTGGGCGCAAAAATTTATCATACTGTCTGGAAACGGTTGAACCGGGCGTATCCGAATATGGAAACGGCGGAGCCCTCCCAGGAGGGGGAATATGTTTTTGCCCGCGGCGTATGCCCGGATAAGCTCTTCTGGGTCTTTCTCGTCTGCGCCTTTTTCGGCGATCTGATCGAAACGGTCTACTGCCGTATGACCATGGGAAGGTGGATGAGCCGTTCCAGCGTCATATACGGGACGTTCAGCATTGTCTGGGGCATGGGCGCGGTGCTTTTGACCGTGATCCTGCAGCGGCTGGCCGTTCGGGACGACCGGTATGTATTTCTGGCGGGTGCGGTGCTGGGCGGCGTCTACGAATATACGTGCAGCGTGTTTACGGAAGTGTTTTTCGGGACGACCTTTTGGGATTACAGCAAAATCCCTTTTAACATCGGCGGCCGCACCAATCTTTTGTTCTGTATTTTCTGGGGGCTGCTTTCGGTGGCCTGGGTCAAGATCTGTTATCCTGTGATCAGCCGCTGGATTGAGAAAATCCCGCCTCTTTTGGGCAAAACGGCGACCTGGGTGCTGATTGTCCTGCTCTGCTGCGACGCCCTGCTTTCCGCGGCCGCAATGGTGCGTTATGTAAAGCGGCAGGCAGGAGACGGGGCCGAAACGGTGACGGAGGCTTTTCTGGATGCCAATTATCCGGATGAGATGGTAGAACAGGTGTGGCCGAACATGAAAATCCGGTGACAGCAGGAGTAAGAAACGATGCAAAGACCCAAACGTGTGATGATTATATCCTTTGACGCGGTAGGAAGTCAGGATCTTCCTTTTTTGCGCACATTGCCCAATTTTTCCGCTTTTTTTCAGGACGCGGCCCTTTTTCCCCACGTCAGGAGCACGTATCCGTCCCTTACCTATCCGGCGCATACTTCCATCATTACCGGCCGGATGCCCAAAAATCACGGCGTTACGGATAATACGAAGCTTGACCCCAAAAGGGAGTGCCCGGACTGGATCTGTCAGCGCCGTTTCATTCGCGGCACCACGCTGTATGATGAGGCAGGGAAAAAGGGAATTCGGACGGCGGCGCTGCTCTGGCCTGTGGTGGGAAGAAGCGGGATCCCCTATGCGGTGCCGGAGGTGATGGCGACGCGCAGGTGGCAGACGCAGCTTCTGGTAAACGCCATGAACGGCCCTTTGGGGTATCAGCTGGATCTGAACCGGCGGTTCGGATATCTGCGGGACGGAATCCGTCAGCCCGCGCTGGATCATTTCATACAGGCCTGCGCGCTGTATACCATCCGCACCTATCGCCCCGGGCTGTTTCTCCTGCATTTGACCGATGTGGATACCCATCGTCATCTTTACGGGGTTTCGCATGAAAAGGTAACCGAGGCGCTGCGCCGTCACGACCGGCGGCTGGGAGAGCTTTTGGAGGCCCTAAAGCAGACGGGAGAGATGGAAGAGACCACGGTGATCCTGTTGGGGGACCATTATCAGAAGGATGTCCGAAACATCGCCTTTGTCAATTATATCCTGCTTCGGGAGGGACTGATGACGGAAAAGAACGGGAAAATCAAAAGCTGGAAAGCGTTCGTCAAGGGCTGCGGCGGCAGCGCCTATGTGTACCGAAATCCCAAAGACCGGATGGATCCGGCGACGGAGGAGAAACTTATGCGTATCCTTCAGGATCTTCTCAAACGGGAGGATTACGGGATCGGTCGGATTTTTACGAACCGGGAGGCGCAGTCTCTGGGTGCGGATCCGACCTGCTTTGCCATGCTGGAGGCAAAGGAAGGATGGTGTTTTCTGGACGATTGGCGGCAGGAAAGCAAAGACGCGAAGCTGGAAAAGGGACATGCGGTCCGAGGCTCCCACGGTTATCTGACGGCAGGCGAAGAGGATCAGACCTTTTTTGCCGCCAAAGGCTGCGGGATCCGGCCCGGAATACAGCAAAAAGAGATTGCGCTCTGGGACGAGGGTCCCACTCTCGCGGCGCTGATGGGGCTGGATCTGGGAGAGACGGACGGGACCGTGCAGTATGAGATGCTGCTTTGAAACAGGGAGAAAAAATGGGATATCGATATGAAACGCATGTCCATACCCGGGAGGCCAGCGCCTGCGCGTCGGCCGGCGGGAAAGAGATGGCAAGGGCTTATTGGAAACTGGGCTATACGGGACTTTTTATCACGGATCATTTTTTTAACGGAAATACCGCAATCCCGGAGAATCTGCCCTGGAAGGAGCGGATCTCCCTTTTTTGCAGCGGATATGAGAACGCGAAGGAGGAGGGGCAGCGGCTGGGCCTGCAGGTGTTTTTCGGCATGGAATACGGGGTGGGGACGGCGGATTTTCTGATTTACAATCTGGATCCCAAATGGCTGCTTGCCCATGAGGATATCCACCGGGAGAATCCCAAAACGGCCTTTCGGATCATGCACGAAGACGGCGCGTTCATCGTGCAGGCGCATCCGTTCCGCCAGCGGGCGTATATCGACAGCATTTTGCTGTTCCCCTGGGACACGGACGCGGTGGAAATCATAAACGGCGCCCATGAGGGCGCCGCCGAGTGCGATGCGTTTGCGGAACAATATGCAAAGATGTACCGGCTGGCCGGCACCTCCGGCGCGGACAGCCACAACCTGGACCGCATTTATGCCTGCGGGGTGGAAACGGACCGTAAATTTTCCGCTCCCTGCGATTATCGCAGCCTGATCCTTTCCGGGAAAGCCAGGCTGCTTCATTCCGGGGCGATGGATCTTCGGGAAAACTGAACGGGCGTCTCAAAACAGGGAGGAGGTCAGATACTGATAGATCTCCCTGTTTTTTTTCTGCCAGTTATCGCACACGGAGACGGCCAGCTCCTCGGTGGGGACATTGAGCTTTAAAGAAAGCAGCACCGTATCCTTTTCTGAGGCGGTAAGCGCCGTTTCAAAGGTACCGTCCGTGGTTTTGTAGTAATTGCCGGTGACGGAAATCTCGCTGCGCATTTCCAGGCCGTTTTCCTGCAGGTATTCCTGAATTTCCGCCTTGATGGCGTGGCCGATGCGGTTCTCGAAATAAGAAAGGGAAGCCTGTCCCTCCGGCGTCAAAATCAGCTGCCTGCGGTTGGAAAGCGTCCTGGCGCGGATCAGGCCGGACTGGGTCAGTTCGTGGATCACCTGTTGCAGCGTCAGGTAATTGGTATATTCCTTTTCCAGAATGAAATCGCTGATCTGGGCCGCCGTAAGCGGAAAGGTGGCCCGATCCAGCAGATAGAGCACGATCAGTTTGTAGAGTGTCAGCGGTTCCTGCGTCATGAGAGTACTCCGCCGTTTCCTAAATGAGGTTTTGGACCGCCTGGGCCACCACGTCCGCCACGACAGGATGAAACGCTTCGGGGATAATGTTGTCCTCGGTGATCTGATCGTCGGGGATCACTCCGGCGATGGCGATGGCGGCGGCCATCTTCATTTCTTCCGTGATCTGCTTCGCCCGTCCTTTCAGGGCGCCTTTGAAAATGCCGGGGAAGGCTACCACGTTGTTGATCTGGTTGGGGAAGTCGCTGCGGCCCGTTCCCACGATTCTGGCGCCGGCTTTTTTGGCCAGATCCGGCATGATCTCCGGGATAGGGTTAGCCATGGCAAAGAGAATGGCGTCGTGATTCATGGAAGCCACCATTTCCTCCGTTACGATGTTGGGGGCGGAAACGCCGATGAAAATATCCGAACCGACCATGGCGTCCGCAAGCGTCCCGGTCTTATGGGAAAGATTTGTGATCGTAACCATCTTTTGCTGCATCCAGTTCAGCTTCGGATCGCCTTCGCAGAGGATGCCCCGGCTGCCGCACAGGACGATATCGCGGAAACCGTAGCGGAGCAGAAGGTTGGCGATGGCCACGCCCGCGCTGCCGGCGCCGCTGATGACTACGGAACAGTCTTCCTTTTTCTTTTTCACGATCTTAAGGGCGTTGATGATGCCCGCCAGCACAACAATGGCGGTGCCGTGCTGATCGTCGTGGAAGACCGGGATGTCCAGCGTAGCCTTCAGCCGTTCTTCAATTTCAAAGCAGCGCGGCGCGCTGATGTCTTCCAGATTGATGCCGCCAAAACCGGGGGCGATCCAGGTAACGGCCTTGATGATTTCCTCCGTATCCTGGGTGTCCAGGCAGATGGGCACGGCGTTTATCCCGCCGAATTCCTTAAAGAGGACGGCCTTGCCCTCCATGACGGGCATGGCGGCTTTGGGACCGATATTGCCCAGCCCCAGCACGGCGGAACCGTCGGATACGACGGCGATGGTATTGGCCTTCATGGTATAGGTGTAGGCTTTGGAGCTGTCCTGGGCGATGACCTTACAGGGTTCCGCTACGCCGGGCGTATAGGCCAGCGCCAGATCCTCCCGGGTCTTTACGGGGATTTTGGTGGTGGTTTCCAGCTTTCCGTTCAGTTCTTCATGCAGCTTCAGCGCTTTTTCCTGAGTCGTCATATTACATACCTGCTTTCTTTTTCGTTTCTTGTTTTAGGCTGTTCCGGCTCTTTTGGCCGGATTCTTTTTCATCATATAATATTTGCTTTCCCGAATCAAGATAAATTAAAAAACCTCTTTCTCTTTTTTAAAAGATATGATATGATACAAATACGTATAGGCAGCTTTATTCCAAAATCAAGACGTTCTATAGCAAATCAGGAATACAGATCCTTAAGGAATCCAGACAAAATCCCAGGGAAACAGAACGGAAAAGGAGAAAAGAATATGTTGAGTGTGATGAGAGCCAGATATGAATCCTTGGCGGTCAGCGACCTGAAGGAGATCGCCAGGGCCAGGGGAATGAAGGGAGTTTCCGCCATGAAAAAGGCGGAGGTCATCGAGGCGATGCTCGCCCAGGACGCCCTGGAGGAAAAGGAAAAACAGGCGGACGCCGCGGGCGGCGCAGCGCAGGCAAAGCAGCAGCAGGAGGGCGAGACCGCAAAAAGAAAACCGGCGCAAAAAAATACGGCGCGGCCGGCAAAACCGGAGGGCGGTCGGACCGTGTTGTCCCGCAGCCAGGAGCCCCGTTATTACAGCCCGTATAACAAAGGGACGGCGCCGTCTGCCAACGAGGAAGAGGACAGGTTCCCCGCGGAGCTCGACAGCGGCATTACGGTCAGCGGGATTTTGGAGGTCATGGCGGACGGCTACGGGTTTATCCGTTCCGCCAATTATATGCCCGGCGAGAACGATATTTACGTGGCGCCCAGCCAGATCCGGCGCTTCGGATTAAAGACCGGCGATATTTTGGAGGGCAATACCAGGATCCGGACGCAGAATGAAAAGTTCTCGGCCCTTTTGTATGTCAGGTCCATCAACGGCTACGATCCGGAGACGGCCTGCCGCAGGATGAATTTTGAGGATATGACGCCCGTTTTCCCGGACAGCCGGTTAAAGCTGGAAAAGTACGGCTCCTCGGTGGCGATGCGGATCATGGATCTTTTAAGCCCCATCGGAAAAGGACAAAGGGGGATGATCGTATCCCCGCCCAAGGCCGGCAAGACCACGCTGCTCAAGGAAGTGGCCATGAGCGTGAAGCAAAATTACCCGGACATGCACCTGATCATCCTGCTCATCGACGAACGCCCGGAGGAAGTGACGGATATGAGAGAGACGGTGGAGGGCCCCAATGTGGAGGTGATCTATTCCACCTTCGACGAGCTTCCGGAACATCATAAACGGGTGTCGGAGATGGTGGTGGAACGGGCCAGACGTCTGGTGGAGCATAAACAGGACGTCATGATTTTACTGGACAGCATCACCCGGCTTGCCCGGGCGTACAATCTGGTGGTACAGCCCAGCGGACGCACGCTGTCGGGCGGAATCGATCCGGCGGCCCTGCACATGCCCAAGCGGTTTTTCGGCGCCGCCCGCAATATGCGGGAGGGCGGGAGCCTGACGATTTTGGCCACCGCGCTGGTAGAGACCGGCTCCAAAATGGACGATGTGATCTATGAGGAATTTAAAGGGACCGGCAATATGGAACTGGTTCTTGACAGAAAGCTTTCCGAGAGACGGCTGTTTCCGGCCATTGATATTCCAAAGACCAGCACCCGAAGGGAGGATCTGCTGCTTACGGCGGACGAGATGGAGGCCATCAACATTGTACGCCGCGCGTTAAACGGCATGAAATCGGACGAGGCGGCGGACCGGATTCTGGATCTGTTTACAAAGACCAGAAATAATGCGGAGTTTGTCCAGTCCGTGAAAAAGATGCGTTTTATTTAAGAAAAACGCTTGCATCCGCCGGAGAGCTGTGTTACAATAACTAAGCTGTTTCCGGA
>CANQUI010000003.1 GCA_947626995.1 uncultured Eisenbergiella sp.
GACTAAAATATAACACAAAGGCAGCATCTCTGCTTTTTAAATATTCAGTTGTAACACATGTATTGTAATCCTACAAACATGACAGGCGTGAATAGGCCAAGGCTCTTGAACCGGGTGTAAAAATAAAGTAAAATAAAATCGATGTCAGAAAAAACGGCTGGATCAGAAGATGATCCTTGATATAATACTATTGCTGTATTCTGAGGAAAGGGAGAAAATGGCTAATGACATAAGAAAAGACCCCAAAGGAAGAAAGCTGAAAGCGGGGGAAACTTATGAGGAAAAAACAGGAAGATACCGGTATCAATACCAGGATGCCGCAGGCAGGCGCCGGTCAGTTTATTCCTGGACGTTGACGGCGAATGATACCGTTCCAAAAGGCGTGAATCAGAAATATGGGGAATCCCTACGGGAAAAGGAGCGCTTGATCCAGGAACAGATCATGAACGGGATCGATACGGCCGCCGGAAACCAGTCTGTTTATATGTTGATGAAACGCTATACGGATCTGAAATGGAAAGATGTGAAAGAGACAACCCGTAATGGATACCGGACGCAGCTTAATTTTATGCAGTACGATCCAATGGGACAGCGCAGGATCAGGGACGTAGGCCCTGTGGAGGCGGAAGAATGGTTTCAGCAGCTTCACGACAAACAGGGCAAGGGGTATAGTACGCTCTGTACCCTGCGAGGGATCCTCCGACCGGCGTTCCAGATGGCGAAGCGAAACCGTTGGGTGATGGACAACCCATTTGATTTTCCGTTGAACAAGAAGCGGTACGGCGGATCGGAAACCCGTGAAGCTCATACGGGGCTGCGCATCAGCGAATTTTGCGGGCTGACAGCGGAGGATATCGACTTTAAGGATCATGTGATCCATGTCCGCAGGCAGCTTCTCCGGTTGCATGACGGCGGAAAAATGATTCTTTATATCGAAACCTTGAAGACGGAAAACGGCTACCGGGCTGTGCCGATGCTGCCGGATGTGGAAGAAACCTTTCGGAAAGTGATCGCGAATCGGCCGAAGATACAGGAAAAGACCGTCTGGAACGAAGATCATACAGAGTGTGCGACAGGATTCCTCTGGGTTGACAGAAACGGGAACTATGAGGTGGCCCCATCACTCAATTCATAGCTCAACTGTTTGGAGAAAAAGATAGCTCATTTATGAGCGAAAATTTTTCAAAGGAAATTATGAAAGCCTAAAAAAGCCGGAAAATACAAGGAATTTCAAGAAAAAAGACTCATAAATGAGGAGAAATGAAAATGTTAAAAATCCTCTTCGTCTGCCACGGCAACATCTGCCGTTCCCCCATGGCGGAATTCATTTTAAAGGATATGGTGGCGTCCCGCGGCATGGCCCACCTGTTTTGCATCGACTCGGCGGCCACCAGCCGGGAGGAGATCGGCAACCCGGTCTATCCGCCGGCGCGCAGGAAGCTGGAGGAGCATGGGATTGACCCTTCCGGAAAGCGGGCGCGGCAGATGAAAAAAGAAGATTATCGAGAGTATGACTATCTGCTGGGCGCGGAGCAGTTCAACATCCGGAACATGCTGCAAATTACCGGTGGAGATCCCGAACATAAGATTTACCGCCTGCTGGATTTTTCCCGTCGGCCCCGGGACATTGATGATCCCTGGTATACCGGGGATTTCACCGCAGCCTGGAACGATATTGTGGAGGGCTGTCAGGCGTTTTTGAATTATCTGGAGGAGACGGGGAGGATCGGGAAGGGCGTTTTTGCCCGGCGGCAGCTGTTTGGGAAAAAAGATTGAAAAAGCGGGAAAAAGCGGTATACTATACTAAGGGATCCAATGCGGTCCGACATTATTTTTCATCGGAGTATTGAACATGAGTATCAATTCCATGCTGTTTCTCACCGCCTTCCTGCCCATTGTTTTCCTTTTGGACAGGTTGTGTCCGGGGCGCGGGAAAAGCGGCAATCTTGCGTTGAGGAATCTTTTGCTTTTGCTGGCGAGTCTGGCGTTTTATGCCTGGGGGGACCCGTCTCATATTCTGCTGCTTCTGGTTTCGATCCTAATGAATTACGGGCTGGGGATCTGGCTGGAACGGGCGCAGAAATCGGCGCGGCTTGTGCTGGCGGCCGGTATTTTGGCAAATCTGGCGCTTTTGGGATATTATAAATATTTTGACTTCTTTTTGCGAATTTTAAACCGGTTGCTCGGCCGGCAGTTTTTTGAAATGCAGCAAATCCCGCTTCCCATCGGCATTTCCTTTTATACCTTTGCGGCGATTTCCTATCTGGTGGATCTGTACCGGGAGCAGGTGCCGGCGGAGAAAAATCCGCTTTCCCTGGCGCTGTATTTTTCCTTTTTTCCGAAGGTCAGCGTGGGCCCCATTGTGCGGTACCGGGAGTTTGGCCGGCAGATAAAGGAACGTACGGTTACGATCCAAAAAACGGCGGCGGGGATCCGCCGCTTCGCCTACGGATTGGGCAAGAAGGTGCTGGTGGCCAACGTGGTAGGCGGCTGTGTGGATAAAATTTACGGGCAGGATATTTCCAATGTGACGGGGGCCATGGTATGGTGCGCGGCGCTTTTGTATACGCTGCAGATTTATTATGATTTTTCCGGCTTTTCCGATATGGCGGTAGGGCTTTCGGGCATGTTCGGCTTTGAGATCTGTGAAAACTTTCACTACCCCTATCTGTCCGGTTCGATTCAGGAGTTCTGGCGAAGATGGCATATTTCTCTGAGCAGCTGGTTTCGGGACTATCTTTATATTCCGCTGGGAGGCAATCGGAAGGGGAAGATAAGGACCTATCTGAACCTGAGCGTGGTGTTTCTGGCCACGGGGCTGTGGCACGGCGCCACCACCGCGTTTCTTTTCTGGGGAGCGCTGCATGGTTTTTTCATGATCCTGGAGCGGTTGGGGCTTAAAAAATTACTGGACAGGACGAAGGTGCTCCGGTATCTGTATACGATGGTCATTGTGATCTTTGGCTGGGTGATCTTTCGGGTGGCCAATCTGGCGCCTGCGTTTGCTTACATCCGGCGTATGCTGATGCCGTGGCGGTATACCGTCAGCACCTACGCGCTTCGGGAGCTGATCAGCAATCGCTGTATTTTCATGGCACTGGCCGGCGTTTTAGGGATGGGACTGATTCAGGCGCTGCTGAAAAAATGCGGCAGCCTTCCAAAGCGGCTGGAAGGCAGCGTTTGGGAGATGCTGTATTGTATGTTTCTGGTGGCATCTTCCATCCTGTTTTTGGTAAACGGTACTTACAATCCTGCGATTTACCTGAATTTCTGAGTGGATAAGGAGTTTTGCCATGAATAAAAAAGGAGCGGCTGCATGGCTGATCTGTTTTGCCCTTCTTCTGCTTTTGCCCCGGGCGGTGTGGTGGGCGGCGAAGGATCGGTTCGCTGCCGAGGCCACGGAGAATCTCACGGCCACAGAGGCGCCGAAATTTCCGGGCGAGGATTACAGGGAATTTCCGGGCCTGTTTGAAAATTATTATAATCTCAACGTGCCGTTTCGGAGTCAGCTGATCACGTTAAACAGTCTGGCCGACGTCGTGCTGTTTCGGGAACGGTCTGTGAACGACAAGGTTGTGATCGGGGATCAGAACTGGCTGTTTTACAGCGCGGAAAGCGATATCGAAGATTATAAGGGGACCAATCTGTTCACCCCGGAGCAGTTGGAGCAGATTGCGGATCAACTGGTGGCGTCCCGGGATTATCTGGCGCAGCGGGGAACGGAGTTTGTCCTGTTTCTTGCGCCCAACAAGGAGTCCGTTTACGGGGAAAAGCTGCTTCCTTCTTATTATCGGAAGGGAGAGCTCAGCAGGGCGCAGCAGCTGGTTTCCTATCTGCAAAAGAATACGGATATCCGGGTGGTCTATCCGCTTTCGGAGATGTTGGCCTATCAGGACGATTATTCCCTTTACTGGCATTATGATACTCACTGGAACGCCGCGGGCGGTTATATCGGCGCCCGCGCGCTGTTAAAGGAACTGGGGATTGCAATTCCCCCGATAGAGGAAATGACGCTTACGCCGGATTCTTATTCCGGCTATGATCTGGCCAGGATGATGAATCTGCAGAAATATTATGAGGAAAAAAAGCCGGCAGACATGAATTATATCGTGACGGGATATAATGGTAATAATCTGCAGGCAATTCTGGTGGACGATGCAACGGCGCTGATTTATCATTCGGACGCGCCGGATGAAAGAAAGCTGTTTTTGGTACGGGATTCGTTTGCCGGCGGGATGGCCGGCGTGCTGGCCAGCAATTTCCGCGATACTTATATGCCGCACTGGAACGGGTTTTTCACGCAGTCCCAGATTGAAGAGCAGGATCCGGATGTGTTTGTACTGGAAGTGGTGGAGAGAAGGCTGGACTATTTGGAGACATTTTGTCTGGCGCAGGGAACGGCCGGAGAATAGACGTCTGACGGAACGGGTGGTTTATGGCGACGCAGTCAAAAAAGAGTAATTCTTTTGTAAAACAGGCCGGGATATTGGCAATGGCCGGGATCTTGTGCAGGATCCTGGGCCTTTTATACAGGAGCCCTCTGACGCATATCATCGGAGAAACGGGAAACGGCTATTATACGCCGGCATACCGGTATTATCAGATGATTCTGCTGATTTCTTCCTATAGTATTCCGGCGGCGATTTCCAAGGTGGTTTCGCAGCGGCTCGCCCTGCGGCAGTATAAAAACGCGCAGCGGATTTTTTATGTGGCGATTCTGTATGTGATCGTGGTAGGCGGGACGGCCAGTCTGTTCGCTTTTTTCGGGGCGAACCTCCTGCTTCCCCAAAGGCCCGCCATGGTATTGCGGATGCTGGCGCCCACGATCTTTTTTTCCGGGCTGCTGGGAGTGCTGCGGGGGTATTTTCAGGCAAACCGGACCATGGTGCAGACCTCGGTCTCTCAGGTGCTGGAGCAGCTTGTGAATGTGGTGGTGAGTCTGGGCGCGGCCTGGCTTCTGATGAGAGCTTTTGCCGGGACGGATGAGCTGACGGCGTCCGCGTGGGGCGCTGTGGGAAGCGCCGCGGGTACCGGAGCCGGCGTTTTGGTGGCGCTGATTTTTATGATCCTTGTCTATCAGCTGAACAGAAAGACCATTCAGGGACGGGTGGCCCGGGACCGGACGCAGAAGCTTTTAAAAAACGGGGAGATCGTAAAGATCATCCTTTTTATGGTAACGCCCGTGCTTTTGAGCACCTTTGCATACAATGCCAGTTCCCTGATCAATCAGACGCTTTATCTGGAAATCATGCAGTCGGTACACGGTCTGGCGCAGGAAGAGGCGCTTCGTATCAACGGCATTTACGATACGGAGGCGGTAGGACTTTCCAATATTCCCATCGCCATTGCGTCCGCGATGGCGTCGGCAATACTTCCCAGTATTGCGGCCAGCTTTGAGACAAAAAATATAAAGGAAGTCAACCGTAAGATCCATACGGCCATTAAGACCATTATGTTTATCGCCATTCCCGCGGCTATGGGAATGTCCGTCCTGTCCCGACCGATCGTCCGTCTTTTGTACAATACCGGAGCGCAGAGCGTGGCGCTGGCAGGCTGGCTTTTGGCGGCGCTGGGGCCCAGCATTGTGTTTTACTGTCTGTCCACCCTCAGCAATTCCATTTTGCAGGCGGTGGGTAAGGTGTCCCGGCCGGTGACAAACGCGGTGATCTCTCTTGTGGCGCAGTCGGCCGTCGCTGTGGTGCTGCTGCGTTTTACGAATCTGGGGATCTACAGTCTGGCGATTTCGGTGGATGTGTATTCTTTTCTGATGTGTGTTTTAAACAGTCTGTCCGTCAGGCGCGCCACAAAATACCGGCAGGAATATCTCAATACCTTTTTGCTGCCGCTGTGGGCCGCTGTGCTGATGGGGATTGTGGTGGCCGCGATCAACGGCGGGCTTTCGATGCTGCTTCCGGCCAACGCGGCGGGCAACGCCATCAACCTTGCGGTTTCGGTGATTTCCGGCTTGCTCGTTTATCTGACGGTTTCCCTGAAGTTTAAGGTCATGAGCCGGGAGGAGCTTCTTGCAATGCCCGGAGGCGGGAAGATCGTGAGTCTGGCGGAAAAGATCGGGCTCTTAAAGGCGCAGAAAAGAAAATTGCGGCCTTAAAATGACAAAACACGAAAAAGGTCTGGATTTTTATGGAACCAGGGAGTATAATACATTGGTAAATTTTCAGGAAACCATGGATTCGGGAGATAAAAAATGAAAAAGATCAGTCAATTATGTCTTGTGCTTGCGATAATGGCGGTGTTG
Organism: uncultured Eisenbergiella sp.; assembly: GCA_947626995.1. Taxonomy (GTDB): domain Bacteria; phylum Bacillota; class Clostridia; order Lachnospirales; family Lachnospiraceae; genus Gallintestinimicrobium. The sequence continues at coordinate 6,257 of CANQUI010000003.1, forward strand.
GTAGCATGCGGCGGCAGGGAGCAGGAAGAGGCGCCCGCTGAAACGATAGAATCCGAACAGTTTTCTTCCCCTGAGACTTCTCTGCCTGTGGCGTCGGAGGAGGCGGAAGAAACGCAGGAGGGGCCGGTCAGTTATTTGACGGGACTTGCCTGCACGCAGGAAGAGCAGGAGATGCGGCCGCTGGCGATCATGCTGAATAATATCAAGGCGGGCTGCCCGCAGGCGGGGATCGGACAGGCCTCCGTGATTTATGAAGCGCCGATGGAGAAGGCCGATGTGACCCGTCTGATGCCCTTATTTGAAAACTGGCAGAATATGGATTATCTGGGATACGTTCGCAGCAGCCGGGACTATTTCGTTTACTGCGCTCTGGAATTTGACGCAATTTACGCGCACTTTGGACAGGCAACCCCTTATGTGGGCGCCATGTTAAACAGCGACGAGGTGGACAATATCAGCGGCGCGGTGGCCGGCATTGACCGTCCCGCGACAAACGCCTTCCTGCGCACCAACGCGCGGAAAGCGCCGCACAACGTATATACCACGGGAGAGGATCTGCTGGATGCCGTAGAGAAATTCGGCTACAGTCTGACCTATCACGAAAATACCCATAAAAAGAAATTTACGTTTGCGCCGCAGGGCGAGATCGCGGATTATCCCCAGGAGCAGGACGCCCTGGTGCTGTATCCGGGCGGAAAATCAACCGGCATCGGCAACGGCTATTCCAACGTGCAGGCGCGGTTTGAGTACAATGCAAAAGACGGGAAATATTACCGTTATCAGTACGGCGGCGCGCATATCGACGAACTGACCGGCGAACAGCTGGCCGTGGATAACGTGATCTTTCAGTATTGTCATGGCGAGTTCAGGGACAGTAACGGCTATATGTCCTTCCTTTGTCATGGCGGCTGGGAGCCGGGCGTGGATCACGAAGATGAGTATAAGGTACAGGTCTTTACAAAAGGAAAGATGATCGAGGGGACCTGGTCGCGCTACCAGGATACCGATCCGGCGCTGTATGTGGATCAGGACGGCAACCCCATCGAACTCAATCGCGGGAAGACCTGGATCTGTCTGATTTGGAACGAGCATGCGGATGATGTCGTGATCGAGTGATTTTTTGGAGAACCGTGAAACCAAAGAAAAATAAGAGGTGCGCAACATGAAGCATATTTGGAACAGCTTCCGGCTGGCCTTTTCGATGTATTCCATCTTCCCTGCCCTGCAGGATAAAAGGGACAGAGATAAGGAGGATATGAAATATATTCTGATCTTCGTCCCTCTGGTGGGCGTGATCATCGGATTTCTGATCCGGGAGTGGATGGTGTTCAGTCCCTATCTGCTCAACAACAATTTTCTGGGGTCCGTAGTCTGCGTCATGATGCCGATCTTTTTGTCCGGCGGCGCGTTTCTGGACGGCTTCTTCCGCACCGTGGACGCTCTGTGTTCCCATCAGCCCAGAGAAGGAAAGCTGGAAATCCTGCGGGATTCCCACAGCGGATATTTCGCGATCCTCATTTGTGTCTGTTATTTTTTCATTATCGTGGGGTTATGGAGTGAAATGCCGCTTTCCAGCTGGGCGGTACTGGCGCACGGCTTTATTCTTTCCCGGGCGCTGTACGGCCTTTCCATCGTCTGCTTTCCCCATACCCAGGAAAGCAAGTGTTCCTTTTATGTGGGCACCACCCGGGACCGGTTGCTTGTAGCAGCGTGCATGGTGATTTACATTGCCGTCAGCGTGATTGGAATGTTCCGGTTAGATCCGCAGGTGGCGGCCTGCTGTCTGGTGGGGGCGCTGCTGGCGTTTCTCTATTATTGTTATGTGGCGTTTCGGCATTTCGGGGGCATCACCGAGGATATCGCCAGCTTTTTTGTGCAGGTGTGCGAGATCATGATGCCGTTTGTGGTGCTGTTGGCGAATCTGCTGACCAGCATTGATTTTACCAGTATCCGATATTGAAATATCATATCCGCCTGTTTACGGCGATGCAAAAGAACCGCTGCAAGGGAATTTGCAGCGGTTTTGTCTGAGGCGGCGCCGTTTTTTTCCTGATATAAATTATATAAAGAGAAGGGGGAACATCCATGATCGTACAGAAATACAAAGAGATGCTGGACGCAAAATCGGTAATCCGTACGTTGGCGGAGACCGCGGCGGTACGGGCGAAGGAGATCGGCAGCCGGAATGTGTTTGATTACAGCCTGGGGAATCCTTCCGTGCCGGCCCCGGCCTGCTTTCAGGAAGCGCTGCTTTCTCTGGTAAAAAATGAGGATCCCGTGTCTTTGCACGGCTACAGTCCGACGCTGGGGATCCCTTCCGTAAAAAAAGCCATTGCGGATTCCCTGAATCGACGGTTTGACATGAATTACGAACCGGAACATATTTTCCCTGTTTCGGCCGCCGCCGCCGCGATCGCCCATGCGCTGCGGGCGGTAACGAAGGAGGGGGATGAGGTGTTGACCTTCGCGCCCTTCTTCCCGGAATATCACCCCTATGTGGACCTGACCGGGGCCGTCTTAAAGGTGGTGCCGCCGGACACGGAAAAATTCCAGATCCGGTTTGACGCGTTTGAGGAAATGCTTCATGAGAAGACCGCCGCCGTGCTGATCAATACGCCGAACAATCCTTCCGGCGCGGTTTATTCGGAGGAGACGCTTCAAAGGCTGGCGGAGATTCTCAACAGAAAACAAAAGGAATACGGGCACGATATTTTCCTGATCTCGGATGAGCCGTACCGCGAAATTGTTTTTGACGGCAAAACGCAGCCCTATGTGTCCCGTTTTTACGTCAATACCATTTCCTGCTATTCCTTTTCCAAAGCGTTGTCCCTGCCGGGAGAGCGCATCGGCTATCTGGCGGTAAATCCCGCCTGCCCGGACGCGGCGCTGATCGTGAATATGTGCGGACAGATTTCCAGAGGGATCGGGCATAACTGCCCCACCTCGCTGATGCAGCTGGCGGTGGCCAGGGTGCTGGATCAGACGGCGGACTTCAGCATTTATGAGAAAAACCGGGATCTGCTTTATCAGTGCCTGACAGACATCGGCTTTGAGGTGAAAAAGCCGGCGGGAACGTTCTACATTTTCCCCAAGGCGCTGGAAGAGGATGCCGTCGCGTTTTGCCAAAAGGCGCTGGCTTATGATCTGGTGCTGGTGCCCGCGGATACGTTCGGCTGTCCCGGCTATTTCCGCATGGCGTATTGTATGGATACGGAAAAAGTGGAGCGATCCTTGCCGGTACTGCGGCGGTTTGCCCGGGAAGTATATGGAAAATGATTTTTTTAAAGGGTGGGGGCATAAAATGGAAAAGGAGCTTGATGCCCCATCGCGGAAACGCTCCGGAATGGAGAAAAAAATGTTATATCAGGCGGGACTGGTGCTGGAAGGCGGCGGGATGAAAGGCGTGTACACTTCCGGCGTTCTGGATTTTTTCATGGATAAGGGCATTTCCTTTGCCAAAAACTACGGGGTTTCCGCGGGAGCCTGTACGCTGTGCAGTTATCTGTCAGGACAGCGGGGACGGGGCTACGCGGTGACGGTGGATTATCTGGAGGACAAAAATTATTGCAGTCTTTACAGTCTTTTGACCACCGGGGATCTGTTCAACGTAAAGACCTGTTATCATAAGATCCCGGAGGAGTTAAACCCCTATGATTTTGACGCCTTTCATCGAAATCCGGCAAAGGGCTACGCCGTGGTGACCAATATCCAAACCGGGCTTGCGGAATATATGCCCCTGCGGGATATGCGTAAGGATATTGTGGCGGTGCAGGCCTCCGCTTCTCTGCCTCTCGTATCCAGAAACGTGCAGATCGGGGACGGCCTGTATCTGGACGGCGGGCTGGCCGATTCCATTCCGCTGTTACATTCCGTGGCGGACGGGAACAAAAAGAATGTGGTGGTTATGACGAAGGAAGAAGGCTACCGGAGAAAGCCGTCTGCACATCTGGGGCTGATTAAGCTTCGCTACGCCCGGTATCCGAAGGTTTATGAGCTGATGAAGAACCGCCATATCGAATATAACCGGACGCTGGATTATCTGTACGCGCAGGTAAAAAACGGGACCGCTTTTCTGATTCAGCCCCGGCATAAGAGCGATGTGGGACGGATCGAAAAGAATAAAAACAAGCTGCGGGCGCTTTATGAAGAAGGATATGAAGAAGCGGCCGCCTGCTATGACGCCATGCTTGCGTATCTGGAAAAATAACAGAAGGAGCGGATCAGATGGAAACAGTGGTGGAGATATTAAAGGCGGTGCTTTTCGGAATCGTGGAAGGCATTACGGAATGGCTTCCCATCAGCAGCACCGGTCATATGATTCTGTTGAATGAATTCGTGCACATGAACGTTTCCACAGAATTTTGGGATATGTTTCTTGTGGTAATTCAGCTGGGCGCCATTCTGGCGGTGGTCGTGCTTTACTGGAACAAAATCTTTCCGTTTGATCTTTCCCCCGGCGCAAAGACGGTGATCCGCAAGGACATTTTCCTGCTTTGGGGGAAGATCCTGGTTGCCTGTGTCCCGGCGGCGGTGGTAGGAATTTTGTTTGACGAGGTGCTGGAAAAATATCTGTATCGTCCGGTGACGGTGGCCGTCATGCTGATTTTATTCGGCGTCGGCTTTCTGGTGATCGAGTATTTCAACCGGGGAAAGAAAGCCCGGGTGCGCAGCCTGAAAAAGCTGAGCTTTGGGGACGCGCTGCTCATCGGGCTGTTTCAGCTTATTGCGGCAATTTTTCCCGGCACGTCCCGATCCGGGGCCACCATTCTGGGCGGGCTGATGATCGGCGTATCCCGGACGACGGCCGCGGAATTCACCTTCTTTCTGGCGATCCCGGTGATGCTGGGGGCCAGTCTGCTGAAAATCCTGCGCTTCGGGTTTTCCTTTACAGGACAGGAGACGGCAATCCTGTTTGTGGGGATGCTGGTAGCCTTCCTCGTCTCCCTGGGAGTCATCCGGTTTTTAATGGGCTATATTAAAAAGCACGATTTTAAAGTATTCGGCTGGTATCGCATTGTCCTCGGCCTGCTGGTGCTTCTGTATTTCTTTGTGCTTCGATAGAAGAGGCCGTTTGTTGTGCGTAAAAGATGCGGAGAATGTAGGGAATTTGCACTAAAATTGGCTAAAATAGTTGACAAATCGGATCGTTGGGGGTAAACTGTGACAGAATTCAGGTGACGACTAGACAGGAAGCAGGACAGCTTGAAGAATAGATACCTGGGTGTAAAGGAGGAAAAAATTATGGAAAAGAAAGTGACCAAAAAGGTAGCGAAGGTCGCTGCCAAAGCACCCGCAGCGGAAGAGCCCAAGAAGGAGACCGCAGTGCAGGCCCCTGTAAAGGCGGCAGCCGCCAAGCCCACAGCAGTGAGAAAAGCGGCCGCAAAGGAGACCGCAGCGGAGAAGAAAGCGCCGGCCAAGGCGTCTGCTGCAGAAAAGAAAACGACCCGGAAAACCACAAAAGCGGTAACCTCCACGGTTTCGGTACAGTTTGCCGGCAAGGATTATTCTCAGGAGGCTCTGGTACAGATCGCCAAGGACGTATGGCAGTATGATCTTGGAAAAGCGCCGGAAGACTTCAAGGCAGTGGAACTGTTTGTAAAGCCGGAAGAAAGCCGCGTTTATTACATTATTAACGGAAATGAAATGGGAAGCTTCCTGATCTGATCGGATCGGACAGCGGCATTTCAATTCAGCCGGGGTTTTTCTCCCCGACCGACATGCATGTCAAAACATGGCGCTGCGGTCATGCGCAGCGCATCTTACGGGCCGGATTTGATCCGGCCCTCTTTATATTTTTTTCACATATTCTTCATAAGTATTTTGGGAAAAAGTTGTTGACAATAGAAAGGGATAGTGGTATCTTAAGCATCAGAGGGTATTAGCACTCGATGGCGATGAGTGCTAATAAAGAAAGCGGGGAAGGAAGATGGAACTGGATGAAAGAAAACAGAAGATTCTGCAGGCTGTCATCCGAAACTATCTGGAGACCGGCGAGCCGGTAGGCAGCAGGACGATATCCAAGGATACCGACCTGAATCTGAGTTCCGCTACCATCCGCAATGAGATGTCCGATCTGGAGGAAATGGGCTATATCGTACAGCCCCATACCTCGGCAGGACGGATCCCTTCTGATAAAGGTTACCGGTTTTACGTGGATACGATGTTGGAGAAAAAGGAGCGGGAGGTCGAAGAGCTCAAAGGTCTCATCAGCCAGAAGGATGAGAAGATGGATACCCTGCTCAAGCGGGTGGCCAAGGTTCTGGCCGCCAACACCAATTACGCGGCGATGGTAACGACGCCCCAGAATCGGGTCAATAAGCTGAAATTCATCCAGCTTTCCCGGGTGGATGCCAATCAGATCCTGGCCGTCATTGTGGTGGAAGGAAATGTGATCAAAAATTCGATCCTGAACGTGGATGAGATTCTGGATGATGAAACGCTTTTGAAACTGAACATCCTTTTGAACACCCATTTGAACGGGCTGTGTATCGACGAGATCAATCTTGCCATGATCGCCGAATTAAAGAGGCAGGCGGGGATCCACAGCGCCATTGTCAGCGAGGTGATCGACGCGGTAGCGGAGGCGATCCGTTCCGATGAGGATTTAAAGATCTACACCAGCGGCACGCGGAATATTTTAAGATATCCGGAGCTGACGGACAACCGGGAAAAGGCCAGCGAGCTGATCAATCTTTTTGAAGAAGAGCAGGCGCTCAACGAGCTGGTACAGGAAACGCTGGCGGATGAAAACGGAACGGGCATCCAGGTTTATATCGGAAACGAGACGCCGGTGCAGTCCATGAAGGATTGCAGCGTAGTCACGGCGACTTACGAGCTGGGCGAAGGGATGCGCGGAACCATCGGGATCATCGGCCCAAAGCGAATGGACTATGACAAGGTCATCGGCACATTGAAAACGTTGATGAATCAGTTGGATACCATTTATAAAAAATAGACGCATACGCGGTCTGACAGGAGAGGATGACGGATATGGCAGAGGAGAGAAAGCAGGAAGAGCTGGAACAGGAACCGGAAACGGTTCTGGAGCAGCAGGAGCCGGATGCGGCCGCAGAACCGGAGAAGGATCAGGAGACGCCGGAAGCGCCTTCGGAAGAAAAGCCCGAAGAGGCGGAGGAAGAAGGCAAGGACAAAAAGACCATTTTTTCCCGCAAAAAGGATAAAAAAGAAGAGGCTTTAAAGAACCAGATAGAAGAACTGCAGGATAAGCTGATGCGGCGCATGGCGGAGTTTGAAAATTTCCGCAAGCGTACCGATAAGGAAAAAACGGCCATGTACGAGGTAGGCGCCAGAAGCGTCATCGAAAAGATCCTTCCGGTGGTGGACAATTTTGAAAGAGGTCTGGCCATGGTGCCGGAGGAGAACCGGGAGGAACCCTTTGTAGACGGGATGAATAAGATTTACCGGCAGCTTATGGCGGAGCTTACCAATCTGGGCGTAAAGCCCATTGAGGCGGTGGGGCAGGAATTTAATCCCGAACTGCACAACGCGGTGATGCAGGTGGAGAACGAGGAACTGGAATCCGGGACGGTGGCGCAGGAATTGCAGAAAGGGTATCTGTACAAAGACACCGTGGTGCGTCACAGCATGGTGGCCGTGGTACAGTAGCCGCCGCAGAGCCGTAAAACAACAAGAAAGACAACAACGAAAATTCAGATAGCAAAAGGGTAGGAGGAGAAAAAAATGAGCAAAATTATTGGGATCGACCTTGGTACGACAAACAGTTGTGTGGCGGTAATGGAGGGCGGAAAGCCCACCGTGATCGCGAACGCGGAAGGAGCCAGGACAACGCCTTCCGTAGTGGCTTTTTCCAAAAACGGAGAGCGTCTGATCGGGGAACCGGCAAAGCGTCAGGCGGTGACAAATGCGGAGAAGACCATTTCTTCCATTAAGAGACACATGGGAACCGATTATAAGGTGGACATTGACGGCAAGAAATATTCGCCGCAGGAAATTTCCGCCATGATCCTGCAGAAGCTGAAAGCGGATGCGGAGAATTATCTGGGAGAAAAGGTAACGGAAGCGGTCATCACCGTCCCCGCGTATTTTAACGACGCTCAGCGGCAGGCCACCAAAGACGCGGGCAAGATCGCGGGCCTGGATGTAAAGCGGATCATCAATGAGCCCACGGCGGCGGCGCTGGCCTATGGACTGGATAATGAAAAAGAACAGAAGATTATGGTGTACGACCTGGGCGGCGGTACGTTCGACGTTTCCATCATTGAGATCGGGGACGGCGTCATAGAGGTTCTGGCAACCAACGGCGATACGCATCTGGGCGGCGACGACTTTGATAATAAGGTCATCAACTGGATGGTTTCCGAGTTCCGGGCGCAGCAGGGCGTGGATCTTTCCAATGATAAGATGGCGATGCAGAGGCTGAAGGAGGCGGCGGAAAAGGCGAAGAAGGAGCTTTCCTCCGCGACGACTACCAATATCAACCTGCCTTTCATCAGCATGAACGCCAACGGCCCGCTGCATTTTGATATGAATCTGAGCCGGGCGAAATTTGACGAGCTGACCAGCGATCTGGTGGAGAAAACGGCGATTCCGGTACAAAACGCGTTAAAGGATGCGGGCGTTACCGCTTCCGAACTGGGCAAGGTGCTGCTGGTAGGCGGTTCCACCCGGATTCCGGCGGTGCAGGATAAAGTGAAGCAGCTGACCGGACATGAGCCGAGCAAGACCTTAAATCCGGACGAGTGCGTAGCGCTGGGCGCTTCCGTGCAGGGCGGCAAGCTGGCGGGCGACGCCGGCGCAGGCGATATTCTTCTGCTGGACGTTACGCCGCTGTCTCTGTCCATTGAGACCATGGGCGGGATCGCGACCCGGCTGATCGAAAGGAATACCACCATTCCCACCAAGAAGAGCCAGGTGTTCTCCACTGCGGCGGACAATCAGACGGCGGTGGACATCAACGTGCTGCAGGGCGAGAGACAGTTCGCAAGGGACAACAAGTCTCTGGGCCAGTTCCGGCTGGATGGGATTCCGCCCGCCATGCGCGGTGTGCCGCAGATCGAGGTTACCTTCGATATTGACGCCAACGGCATTGTAAACGTATCCGCGAAGGATCTGGGCACCGGCAAGGAGCAGCATATCACCATTACCGCAGGCTCCAATATGTCCGATGCGGAGATCGACAAGGCGGTGCGCGAGGCGGCTGAGTTTGAGGCGCAGGATAAGAAGAAGAAGGAAGCCATTGATACGAGAAACGAAGCGGATTCCTTCGTGTTCCAGACGGAGAAGGCCTTAAAGGATGTGGGCGATAAGATTGACGCCGGCGCCAAGGCCAACGTGGAGTCCGATTTAAACGCGCTGAAGTCTCTGCTGGATTCCACAAAGGATCAGGAGCTTTCCGACAGCCAGGTGGCGGATATCAAGGCGGCGCAGGAGAAGCTGATGCAGTCCGCACAGGCGCTGTTTGCCAAGGTATACGAGCAGGCGCAGGGCGCGGCGAACCAGGCAGGTCAGGCGGGCCCCGATATGGGAGGCGCGGCAAATACAAACGCCGGCGGCAACCCCAATGACGATATTATTGACGGAGACTTCCGTGAGGTATAAAATAAGTGAAGCGCGGCGATGCAGGGGGGCCAAGAAATTGGCCCCCAGTCGTGCGCAAAGCTTAAAGGAGTGAAACGATGGCGGAACAGAAAAGAGATTACTATGAGGTCCTTGGCGTAGATAAAAATGCCGATGACGCCGCTTTGAAAAAAGCATATCGGGTTCTGGCGAAGAAATATCATCCTGATATGAATCCCGGAAACAAAGAGGCGGAAAAGAAGTTTAAAGAAGCCTCGGAGGCTTACGCCGTGTTGAGCGATCCGGAGAAACGACGCCAGTACGATCAGTTCGGCCATGCTGCATTTGAGGGCGGCGCGGGAGGGGCCGGCGGCTTTGGCGGCTTCGATTTCAGCAGCGCCGATTTCAGCGATATTTTCGGCGATATCTTCGGCGACCTGTTTGGAGGAAGAGGGCGCAGCGGCGGCAGAAGCGGCCCCGTCAAAGGAGCGAACCTGCGGACCAGCGTCCGGATCACGTTCGAAGAGGCGGTCTTTGGTACGGAAAAGCAGATCGATCTGACGGTCAAAGAGGAATGTAAGACCTGCCACGGCACGGGAGCAAAACCCGGAACCAGTCCGGAGACCTGTTCGAAGTGCGGCGGCAAGGGGCAGGTGGTGTTCACACAGCAGTCCTTCTTCGGAACGGTCCGCAACGTGCAGACCTGTCCGGACTGTAACGGCACCGGAAAGGTCATTCGGGAAAAATGCGCAGATTGTCGCGGTACGGGCTATGTGCCGATGAAAAAGCGTTTTGCGGTGACGATTCCCGCCGGGATTGATAACGGACAGTGCAAGCGGCTGGCGGGGCAGGGCGAACCAGGCTCCAACGGCGGCCCCAGAGGCGATATACTGGTGGAAGTGATCGTAGGATCCCACCCGATCTTCCAGCGGCAGGATGTGAACATCTATTCCACCGTGCCGATTTCGTTCGCGGTGGCGGCGCTGGGCGGCGAGACCGTCATTGATACGGTGGACGGCAAGGTTGTCTACGACGTGAAAGCCGGAACCCAGACGGATACCAGAGTCCGCTTAAAAGGGAAAGGCGTGCCTTCCCTGCGCAACCCCGATGTGCGGGGCGATCATTACGTAACCCTGGTGGTGCAGACGCCGGAGCGTCTTTCGGCCGAGGCCAGGGATCTGCTGCGCAGATTCGATGAGGAGACAGGCGACAGCCTGCATGCCGCGGACCGGGTCAACGGCGGCGACGCGCCGAAGAAAAAACGGGGCTTTTTTAAATAAGCAAGCGAAACGGGAGCCGATGGCACAGCCACCGGCTCTTTCTGGGAAGAAAAAGAAACGGCGCTTATGCTTTTTGCCGTGATGGGATTTTCACAATGAAAACAGAAAAAGAATCCATGGGGCGGAAAACGAAACGGGTCGCCCTTTTGGCGTTTAAACGATCGATCCCGGTGATGGGGACATATCTCACGCTGGGGATCGGATTTGGAATGTTATTGGAGAAAAACGGATACGGGGTATGGTGGGCGCTGGGAATGAGCGTCCTCATTTATGCGGGAGCGATGCAATACGTGGCGGTGGGGCTTTTGGCCTCCGGCGCGTCCGTTCTGACGGCGGCGTTTACCACCTTTACCGTGAATATCCGCCATTTTTTTTACGGGCTGTCCATGCTGGAGCGGTATCGGGATACGGGAAAAGCAAAGCCGTACCTGTTCTTTTCCCTGACGGACGAGACGTATTCGCTGGTCTGTACCGAGGATACGCTGCAGGGTGCGGACCGGAAGAGATATTATGTGATTCTGTCGCTTCTCAATCAGTGCTATTGGATCTGCGGCGGCGTGGCCGGTTCCCTTTTGAGCGGCGCCGGCGCGTTTGATTCTGCGGGGATCGAATTTTCCATGACGGCCCTGTTTGTGACCGTGTTTTTGGAACAGTGGCTCAGCAGCGACGAGCATGTGCCCGCGTTGATGGGGATGGGAATTTCCGTCCTTTGCCTGTTTTTGTGCGGCGCGGAGTATTTTCTCATTCCCACGATGCTCCTTACGACCGTGGGACTGACGCTTTACCGAAGGCAAAAAAGGAAGGGGGAGACGCCATGAATACGCAACAGATCCACGCGCTGCTTCTGGTGGCGGTCATTGCGCTGGTGACGGCGGCGATCCGCTTTTTGCCGCTTTTGTTGTTTGGAAGGAAGGGAAAAACCTCTTCCTATCTTACCGATCTGGGGAATACGCTGCCCTACGCCATCATCGGGATGTTGGTGGTATACTGCCTAAAAGACGTGTCTTTTACCAAGCCTCCCCATGGACTGCCGGAGGCAGCCTCCCTTGCGCTGGTGGCGTTCCTGCATCTTTGGAAGCGCAACACGCTGCTGAGTATTCTGGGAGGGACGCTGTTTTATATGCTGTTGATCCGGCTGGTGTAAACAAAACAGGGGAAGGATGGAAAATCCTTGCACCCGGTCTTTTTTCATGCTAAACTCTAACAATAGCCGGAAAAGGACGGCCATACGCTGAGAGTAAGAGGAAGTGACGGTTATGAAGTGGAAAAAATTCAGGATCAAAACCATTCCCGATGCGGAAGATATCATCATCAGCGCCTTGTATGATCTTGGCCTGGAGGGGGCCCAGATCGAGGACAAGGTGCCGCTGACGGCGCTGGAGAAGGAGCAGATGTTTGTGGATATTCTGCCGGAGGGACCCGAAGACGACGGGGTGGCCTATCTGAGTTTTTTTGTGGAGGAAGGGGACGACGGCGCGCTTTTTCTCAAAAAGGAGCAGGTGACGGAACAAAAAATCCTGTCCTGCGTACGGGAGGCGCTGGAGGAGCTGCGGGTGTTTTGCGAGATCGGCGAAGCAAGCATAGAGGTGGACGAGACGGAGGATATCGACTGGATCAACAACTGGAAGCAGTATTTCCATCAGTTTTCGATTGACGATCTGCTGATCATCCCCTCCTGGGAGACCGTAAAAACGGAGGATGCGGGGAAAAAGGTGCTGCACATTGATCCCGGCACGGCGTTTGGCACGGGCATGCACGAGACCACCCAGCTGTGTATCCGTCAGCTGAAAAAATACGTTACGCCCCGGACCCGGCTTTTGGATGTGGGAACGGGAAGCGGCATCCTGTCCATCGTCGCGCTGCTGTACGGGGCAGAGTACGCGATGGGTACGGATCTGGATCCCTGCAGCAGGGACGCGGTGGCGGACAATATGCGCAGCAACGGAATACGCCCGGAGCAGTTTGAAATGATGATCGGCAATCTCATCACGGATCCCGCTATACAGGACGCGGTGGGGTATGAAAAATACGACATTGTGGCGGCCAATATTCTGGCGGATGTGCTGGTATCCTTAACGCCGGTGATCGTACGCCAGATGAAGCCCGGCGCGGTTTATATCACGTCCGGGATCATCGACGAGAAGGAGCAGACCGTTGCAGACGCCATCAGGGCGGCGGGGCTGGAACCGGTGGAGGTGACCCGACAGGGCGAATGGGTCAGCATAACCGCAAGAAAGAGAGCGTGAAAGGAAACGGGATGTACCAGTTTTTTGTCAGTCCCTCCCAGATACAGGGGAACCGCATCGTGATCGCAGGAGACGATGTGAATCATATCCGGAATGTGCTGCGTATGAAACCCGGAGAGGAAATCGCCGTATCCAACGGCGTGGACGGCAGAGAATACCGGTGCAGGATTGAAACAATCAGCGGGAAGGAAATCGTCTGCTCGCTTTGTTTTATCCGGGAAGCCGGGGTGGAGCTGCCCGTGCAGGTGACGTTGTTTCAGGCGCTGCCCAAAGCGGATAAAATGGAATGGATCGTGCAAAAGGCAGTGGAGCTGGGCGTCTATGGCGTGGTGCCGGTGGAGACGAAACGCTGTGTGACAAAGCTGGACGCCAAAAAGGCCGGTGCCAAAACCGCGCGCTGGCAGGCCATCGCGGAAGCGGCCGCAAAGCAGAGCAAACGCCGCATCATACCGCAGATCAGCGCGCCCTGCTCTTTTGCCGGGGCCCTACAGCAGGCGGCCGGAATGGACGTCAGGCTGATTCCCTACGAGTTGGCCGAAGGGATGGAAAAGACCCGGGAGCTGTTTGCCGGCATTGGGACAGGGTGTCGGGTCGCCGTGTTCATCGGCCCCGAGGGCGGCTTTGCGCCGGAAGAGATCGAGCTGGCAAAGGAGACCGGTTTTTCGCCGGTCACGTTGGGGAAACGGATCCTGCGTACGGAGACGGCGGGCATGGTGGTGCTGGCCTGGCTCGGATACCTTTTGGAGCCGTGACCGAAAAGCCGCCGCGCAGCGTTTGAAACGGTGTGACCCTGCGGCCAATTCCGGCATATCATATACAAGAAGATTTTTTTCATCCGGCTGCGCGGGAACGAAGTAAGGTTCCAAAGACCGGAATCTTCATACGATTTAGAAAAAGTAGGTGAAAGGTATGAACTGTTATCTGGACAATTCGGCCACCACCCGCTGCTTTGACAGCGTGGCAAAGCTGATGACCAGAATCATGTGCGGGGATTACGGGAATCCCTCCAGCCTGCACCGCAAGGGGGTACAGGCGGAGTCCTATCTCCGATATGCAAAAGAAGTGATTGCAAAGAGCATGAAGGTGGAGCCGAAGGAGATTTTCTTTACGTCCGGCGGGACGGAGTCGGATAATCTGGCGCTGCGCGGCGCGGCCTACGCCAACTGCCGCCGGGGAAGACATCTGATCACCACCGTCATCGAGCATCCGGCGGTGCGAACGACCATGCAGTATTTGCAGGAACAGGGGTTTGAGGTGACCTATCTGCCCGTGGATTCCTGCGGCAGACTGCGGCTGGAGGATCTGGAAAAGGCGCTGCGGCCGGATACGATCCTGGTGTCCGTGATGTATGTCAACAATGAGATCGGCTCCGTACAGCCCCTTGCGCAGATCGGAGAGCTGCTGCGCCGTTACAATCCCCAGATCCTGTTCCACGTGGATGCGGTGCAGGGATATGGGAAGTTCCGTATTTATCCGAAACGGATCGGGGTCGACATGCTGTCCGTTTCCGCACATAAAATCCATGGTCCCAAGGGCGTCGGTTTTCTCTATGTGGGACAGCGCGTGAAGATCCGCCCGATCCTGTTCGGCGGAGGCCAGCAGGGAGGACTTCGATCCGGCACGGAGAACGTGCCCGGGATCGCCGGTATGGCAAAAGCGACAGAGGAGATTTACCGGAATCTGGAAGAGGACGTGGACCGGCTTTACGCCCTGCGGCAGAGATTTCTGGAGGGATTGGCGCGAATAGACGGCGTATCCGTAAACGGTCCCGGGGGAAGGGACTGCGCGCCTCATATCGTGAGCGCTTCCATTGAAGGAGTGCGCAGCGAGGTGCTGCTGCATGCGCTGGAAGAAAAAGGAATCTATGTTTCGGCGGGGAGCGCCTGCGCCTCCCACCATCCGGATACGGCGGGCTCCGCTACGCTGCGGGCCATCGGTCTGAAAAAAGAACTGCTTTCCTCTACGATCCGGTTCAGTTTTTCCGTGTTTACGACGGAAGAAGAAATCGAATACACGCTGCAGGCGTTGTATGAACTGATACCGGTTCTGCGCAGGTTCAGCAGAAGGTAAGAAAAAAGACGGGGAAGAAGCGCACGCTTTTTCCCCGTCTTTTTTCGTCAGGGCCGCGGCATCGTTTTGCGCAAAAGACTGATTTTGTAGTTTTGCACAAGACAAAATCGTGTTATAATGAACCATCAGGAGCGCCGAAACGGCGCAAAACGCAGGAGACGATATGGTTGACGAAGGTTGGTGGCAGGATGTTTAAGGCATTTTTGATTAAATTTGCGGAGATCGGCGTGAAGGGAAATAACCGGGATCTGTTTGAGGCGGCCCTGGCGCAGCAGATCAAGTATGCGCTCCGGCGCTGCGAGGGCAGTTTTTCTGTCCGCCGCAACCGGGGACGGATCTATATTGACGCGCTGTCGGAGTTTGATTTTGAAGAAACGGTGGAAAATCTGAAGACCGTGTGCGGCATTGCCTCGATCTGTCCCATGGTGCAGTCGGAGGACGAAGGGGTGGAGCAGCTTTGCCGGGACGTAGTCGCCTATGTGGACGATCAGTATCCGGACAAGCATTTCACCTTTAAGGTAAACGCCCGGAGGGCGCAGAAGAACTATCCGTTGACCTCTATGGAGATCAACGCCCTGGTAGGAGAAAAGCTCCTGGAAGCGTTCCCCGATCTGCAGGTGGACGTGCATGAGCCCGATGTGATGATTCATGTGGAGGTGCGGGAAAAAATTTATTTATATTCCACGGAGATCCCGGGCCCCGGAGGGATGCCGGTGGGTACCAACGGAAAGGCGATGCTTCTGCTGTCCGGCGGCATTGATTCCCCGGTGGCGGGCTATATGGTGGCCAAGCGCGGCGTGAAGATCGACGCCGTCTATTTTCACGCGCCGCCCTATACCAGCGACCGCGCCAAACAAAAGGTGGTGGATCTGGCAAGGCTGGTGGCGCGTTACAGCGGCCCGATCTATCTGTACGTGGTCAACTTTACCGATATTCAAATGGCGATTTATGAAAAATGTCCGCACGATGAGCTGACGATCATCATGCGCCGGTATATGATGCGCATTGCGGAGCAGCTCGCAAAAAAAACGGACTGTCTCGGACTGGTCACGGGGGAGAGTATCGGTCAGGTGGCCAGCCAGACCATGCAGTCGCTGGCGGTGACCAACGAGGTATGCGCCATGCCGGTATATCGGCCCTGCATCGGGCTGGATAAGCAGGAGATTGTGGAAATCGCAGAAAAGATCGGCACTTATGAAACGTCGATTCTTCCGTTTGAGGACTGCTGTACGATTTTCGTGGCGAAGCACCCGGTGACCAAACCGAATCCGGGCGTCATCAGACGGCATGAGGAAAATCTGAAAGACGTCATCGACGAACTTTTCCAAAAGGCGGTAGAGACGGCGGAACAGATCGTGGTAGAGGCGTGAACAAAGGCCGGACATAAAAAGAGACTGGATCTTTTCTCCCCCAAAGGAGAAAATTCCAATCTCTGTCCGTGATCCGTTATATTGTGAGAAAGGAAACGCGGACAGGGGTCCGCGCCTGGCCTCAGATCATGTAGGCTTTCAGGACTTCCAGAACCGCGTCCACATTTTCTTCCACGTGAATGTTCAGATCAATGGGTTTGGAGAGATCGAGACTGAAAATGCCCATGATGGATTTTGCGTCGATGACATATCTGCCCGATACCAGATCAAAATCGTAGTCGAACTTGTTGATATCATTCACGAATGATTTGACTTTATCGATAGAGTTTAACGAAATCTGTACGGTTCTCATCGCTCATACCTCCTTTACTTCCTATGGCTTCTGCCTGGCTCCTGCCATTATCTTAGCAATAGTAAAAGCAAAAGTCAATGAATAAAGGTGACAAATATTTATGGGGTGTCGTATGAAAAGTATCGCATTACATAATCTGGGCTGCAAGGTAAACGCTTACGAAATGGAAGTTATGCAACAAAAATTTCTGGAAAGCGGATATAAAATTGTGCCTTTTGATTCGCCCGCGGACATCTATCTGATCAATACCTGTACGGTCACCAATATTGCCGACCGCAAAAGCCGTCAGATGCTTCATCGCGCCCGGCGCCTCAATCCCGGCGCGGTGGTAGTGGCGGTGGGCTGCTATGTGCAAAGCGACCCGCTTCGGGTACAAAGGGACGACGGCGTGGATCTGGCGGTGGGAAACGACCGCAAGGGCGATATTGTCCGGATTGTGGAAGCGTTTTTAAAGGACCGGACCCTAAAGAGCCGGGTGACGGATATCGCCGGCGTACGCGAGTATGAACCCCTCTGTCTGACCGGGACGGCGGACCATACCCGGGCCTACATTAAGATCCAGGACGGCTGCAACCAGTTTTGTTCCTACTGTATCATTCCCTACGCCCGGGGGCGGGTCAGGAGCCGCAGCCCGCAGGATGTGCTGCAGGAAGTTTCCGCCCTTGCAAAAAAAGGGTATCGCGAAGTGGTGCTGACCGGGATTCATCTAAGCTCCTACGGAATGGATTTCGACGGGGACGCCGGCGGCGCACATCTGCTTAAACTGATCGAGGAAATTGCAAAGGTGGACGGGATTGGGAGGATCCGGCTGGGCTCCCTGGAGCCCCGCATTATAACGGAGGAATTTGCGGCGCGTCTTGCGGCCGTCCCCCGGGTCTGCCCGCATTTTCACCTTTCCCTGCAAAGCGGCTGCGATGAAACGCTCCGGCGGATGAATAGAAAGTATACCACGGCGGAATACTATGAAAAGGTCAGCCTTTTACGCCGTTATTTTGAGGACCCGGCCATTACCACGGATGTGATTGTGGGATTTCCGGGAGAAACGCAGGAAGAATTTGAACAGACGCGGGCTTTTCTGGAACGGGTCCGGTTTTTTGAAATGCACATTTTCAAATATTCCCGCAGAAAGGGGACGGCGGCGGACCGGCTGCCGGGACAGCTGACGGAAAGGGAGAAACAGGAGCGGAGCGCCGTGCTGCTTGCGCTGGAAAAAGAGCAGTCACGGCAGTACCGGGAGTCCTACATAGGGAAGGAAACGGAGCTTCTTTTGGAGGAAGAGCGGCAGATCGACGGAGACGGTTACTGGCTGGGCCATACCAAAAACTATATAAAGGGAGCGGTCAGGGCAGACCGGGGGATGTATGCCAATCTTCTGGTAACGGGAAAGGCGGTCAAACTGGCGGACGAGGAGATCCTGCTGATTCGGCCGACAGAATAACGTTGAATTTTTTCCCAAAGTGGGGTAAGATAAAGATAGCAGTGCCGGACAACATGGGCAGAGGGTGAAAAACATGACGGATTTGGGCAACACACAGTATTTTAAGGTGGATATCGAGCCGGAGAACGGCGTGAAGGTCATTCTGGAGGCGGTATATGAGGCGCTTTCCGAAAAAGGATACAATCCGGTGAATCAGATCGTAGGTTATATCATGTCCGGGGATCCCACCTACATTACCAGCCATAAGAACGCCAGAGGGCTGATTATGCGTGTGGAGCGGGACGAGCTGGTAGAGGAGATGCTCAAGGAATATATCCGGAGCAATCACTGGAAGTAGGGGAAATCAAATGCGGATCATGGGACTGGACTTTGGTTCAAAGACAGTGGGCGTTGCGATCAGCGACCCGCTTCTTATTACTGCCCAGGGAATAGAGATCATTCGGAGAAAAGAGGAGAACAAGCAGCGCAGGACGCTGGCGCGGATCGAAGAGCTGATCGTGGAATACGGCGTGGAGGAGATCGTGCTGGGCCTGCCGAAGCATTTGGACGCATCGGAAGGCGAGCGGGCAGAAAAGACCAGGGAATTTGCCCAAAGGCTGTTTCGCAGGACCGGTCTGCCCGTGACGCTGCAGGACGAGCGGCTGACCACGGTGGCGGCGAACCGCGCGATGGATGAGGCCGGACTTTTGCGGGAAGAAAAAAAGGCGTATGTGGACCAGATCGCGGCGGTGCTGATTTTACAGAATTATCTGGATGAGAAACGGCGCAGCGGCTAAAGAGCGGCCGAAAACAAGGAGAACGGAGATTGGAAAAGATTACATTTTATCCCGATCAGGGAGAAGCGGTGGACTTTTATGTGCTGGAGCAGACCAGACTGGGCGGAGTGGATTATATTCTGGTGGCGGACAGCCAGGAGGAAGATGCGAATGCGCTGATCTTAAAGGATGTTTCGGCGCTGCAGGACGAGGAAGCGGTCTATGAGGTGGTTGAAGACGACACGGAATTCGATGCGGTGGCCGCGATCTTTGCCGATCTGCTGGAAGATATGGAGTTGAAGAAGGAATAAAACAGGAGGTAATTTGTGAGAAAAACGAAACAATTAAATTATGACGGGCCGAGTCTGAAGGTCATCCCGCTGGGCGGGCTGGAGCAGATCGGAATGAACATTACTGCCTTCGAATATGAAGACAGTATTGTGGTGGTGGACTGCGGCCTTTCTTTCCCCGACGACGATATGCTGGGGATCGATCTGGTCATACCGGATATCGCGTATTTGCAGGAAAATGCGGAGAAGGTGAAAGGGATCGTCATTACCCACGGGCATGAGGATCATATCGGCGCACTGCCCTATGTGCTGCGGGAATTAAACGTCCCGATCTACGGCACCCGGCTGACGATGGGCCTGATCGAGCATAAATTAAAAGAACATAATCTTTTGGAAATAACCAAAAGAAAGGTGATGAAGTTTGGCCATTCCATCAATCTGGGCCAGTTTAAAATCGAATTTATCAAAACCAATCACAGCATTGTGGACGCGGCGGCGCTGGCGATCCATTCGCCCGTGGGCACCATCATTCACACGGGCGATTTTAAGGTGGACTACACCCCGGTCTTTGGGGAGGCCATTGATCTGCAGCGGTTTGCGGAGCTGGGGAAAAAGGGCGTCCTGGCGCTGATGTGCGATTCCACCAATGCGGAGCGCAAGGGCTTTACCCAGTCGGAACGGACGGTGGGACATACCTTTGATACCATCTTTCATGAGCATCAGGGGTCCCGTCTGATCATCGCCACGTTTGCGTCCAATGTGGACCGGGTGCAGCAGATCATCAACTCCGCCCATAAATACGGCAGAAAGGTCGTGGTGGAAGGGCGCAGTATGGTCAATATCATCGAAACCGCCATCAATCTGGGCTGCATCAGTATCCCGGACAATACCCTGGTGGAGATCGACCGTCTGAAGGACTATCCCGACGACAGAACCGTCATTATTACCACCGGAAGCCAGGGGGAAAATATGGCCGCCTTAAGCCGCATGGCGTCGGGGATGCACCGGAAGGTCACCATCGGTCCCAACGATACGATCATCTTTTCCAGCAACCCCATCCCGGGCAATGAAAAGGCGGTGACCAAGATCATCAACGAGCTGGAGATCAAAGGCGCGGAAGTAATCTTCCAGGATGTGCATGTTTCCGGACATGCCTGTCAGGAGGAGATTAAGCTGCTCTACACCTTAACCCAGCCCAAATACGCGATTCCCATCCACGGGGAATATAAGCACCGCAAGGCCCAGTGCGAGATCGCGCTGGAGCTTGGGATCCCCAAGGAAAATGTGTTTATGCTGGCATCCGGCGACGTGCTGGAGATGAACGATGCCCGGGCGGAGGTCACGGGAAAGGTGCAGGTAGGCGCGATCCTGGTGGACGGCCTGGGCGTGGGCGACGTGGGCAACGTGGTTTTGCGCGACCGGCAGCATTTGGCCGAGGACGGGATCCTGATCGTGGTGGTGGCGCTGGACGGCGTGACCGGACAGGTGGCCAGCGGGCCGGATCTGGTGACCCGCGGGTTCGTTTATGTGAAGGAATCCGACGAATTGCTGGAAGAAGCGCGGGAGCTGATGGAAAAGGTGATGGAGGGCTGCGTGGCCAGAGGCTGCACGGACTGGGGACGGATCAAAACCTCCATCAAGGATTCCCTGAGCGATTTTATTTGGAAAAAGACAAAGCGCAGACCCATGATTTTACCCATCATTATGGAAGTATGATAAAATACGCGGAGGCGACGGATTTTGACAAAACAGGCGGAGGCAAATCATCATAAAAAGAAAAAAAATAAGCGGCGGAAACAGGCGGCGATGCAGAACATTGCGGGCGGCGTGACGGGCACGATTTTCAATGTGGTGCTGATCATTGTGGCTGTTATGCTGGTCTATCGTTTTTCCGTTACGGCATATCGCTACGGCGTCCGTCTTTTTGGCGAACCGGCCATGTCGGAGGCGCCGGGACAGGAAGTGGAAGTGACGGTGACCGACGGCATGGATTTTGACGGGATCGCCAAGCAGCTGTATGAGAGCGGCCTGATCCGGGATCCGTCGCTGTTTGTGGTGCAGGAACATCTGTCCAATTATGCCAAGGACGGCTTTTCTGCCGGGACCTATACCCTTTCCACCGCCATGACGCCGGAGGAAATCATGGACGCAATGGCGGGCAGCAATGAGGAGGACGGATGATCACACAAGAACGGATGCGGGTCTTCCTCCGTGCGCTGGAGCCCGATCTTCCCGCCTGGCTGGAGGAGCTGGCACAGTCCGCCAGAGAGAAGGAAGTGCCGTTAATCCGTCGGGAGACGGCCGGCCTTCTCAGATTTCTGCTGACGCTGACAAGACCTTCCTCTATTTTGGAGGTGGGAACCGCGGTGGGATTTTCCGCGCTGCTGATGAGCGAGTATATGCCGCAAGACAGTCATATCACGACCATCGAAAAGGTTGCGGCGCGCGTTTTGGAGGCGCAGGAAAATTTTCAAAAAGCCGGGAGAGAGGAACGCATCACGCTTTTGTGCGGGGATGCGGCCGAACTGCTGCCCCGCCTGGAGACCTCCTTTGATCTGATCTTTATGGATGCCGCCAAAGGACAGTATCCGCATTTCCTTCCCCAGGTCCTGCGGCTTTTAAAACCCGGCGGCCTGCTGGTCTCCGACAATGTTCTGCAGGAAGGGGATATTCTGGAATCCCGTTACGCCGTAACGCGCCGGGACCGGACCATTCATACCCGGATGCGGGATTACCTGTACCAACTCAAACACGATCCGATATGGGAAACCGTCATCCTTCCGCTGGGGGATGGCGTATCTGTTTCGGTCAGAAAGGGTTTGGATCCATGAAAAGACCGGAGCTTCTTGTACCGGCCGGCAGCCCGGAGGTTTTAAGGATCGCCGTCATGTACGGCGCCGACGCGGTTTATATCGGCGGAGATGCGTACGGGCTGCGCGCCAAAGCAAAAAATTTCAGCCTGGAAGAAATGGCCGAGGGAATCTGTTTTGCCCACGACCATAACGTAAAGGTGTATGTCACCGCCAATATTCTGGCGCATAATGCGGATCTTTCCGGGGCTTCCGATTATTTTGAAGCGCTGCGGGATCTGCGGACCGCCGCAGGAAGGGCGGCGGCGCCGGACGCGCTGCTCATATCGGATCCCGGTATGTTTTCTCTGGCCCGGCGAATCTGGCCCGAGGCAGAGATTCACATTTCCACGCAGGCCAATAATACGAACTATGAGACGTATCTGTTCTGGTGGAATCTGGGCGCGAAACGGGTGGTGTGCGCCCGCGAGCTTTCTTTGGAGGAGATCCGGCAGATCCGGCAAAAGATCCCCTCACAGATGCAGATCGAGTGTTTCGTGCATGGGGCCATGTGTGTTTCCTATTCGGGACGGTGCCTGCTGAGCAATTATTTTACCGGGCGGGACGCCAACCGGGGCGCCTGTACCCACCCCTGCCGCTGGAAATACGCGGTGGTAGAGGAAAGCAGGCCGGGGGAATATCTGCCGGTCTATGAAAATGAGCGGGGGACCTATCTGTTCAATTCCCGGGATCTGAATATGATCGCTTATATCCCGGAGCTGATAGAGGCGGGCATCGACAGCTTTAAAGTGGAGGGCCGGATGAAGACCGCCCTGTATGTGGCGGTGGTGACGCGGACCTATCGGAAGGCCATTGAGGATTATCTTTCGTCGCCGGAACAATATGCCGCCCATCTGGACTGGTACCGGGCGGAAATCGAAAAATGCACGCACCGGCCGTTTGGCACCGGTTTTTATTTTCACAAACCGGGCGAAGAGGAGCAGATTTACGACTCGGCCGCTTATCTGAACGAATCCGTCTATCTGGGTGTTGTATCCGAGACGGATTCCTGCGGCCGGGTGCGCATAGAACAGCGGAATAAGTTTTGCGTCGGCGACCGGATCGAACTGATGAAGCCGTGCGGGGACAATCTGCCGGTGTGTGTAAAACGCATCCAGGACGAGAATGGCAGGGAACTGACATGCGCGCCGCATCCCAAACAGATTCTTTGGCTGACGCTTTCACAAAAGGCAAAGGTCTGGGACATCCTGCGCGTGGGAAAGGAAGAAAAACATGGGTGAGAAACTGAACGTAGAAGAACTGTTTGCCAGAAATGTCTTCACAATGGAGAAGATGAGGGAGCGTCTGCCCCAGAAGGCCTACGCGGAAGTGGCGCGGGTGAAGGAACACGGCGGACAGCTCTCCCCGGCGACGGCGGACGTGGTGGCCCGGGCGATGAAGGACTGGGCGGTGGAGCACGGCGCGACGCACTATACCCATTGGTTTCAGCCGCTGACGGGCATTACCGCGGAAAAACACGATTCCTTTGTGACCCATCCCGATGAGAGCGGGAGAATGTTGCTGGATTTTTCCGGCAAGGAGCTGATCAAGGGCGAGGCGGACGCCTCCTCCTTCCCCTCCGGCGGCCTGCGTTCCACCTTTGAGGCGAGGGGGTACACGGTCTGGGACATTACCTCGCCGGCCTTTTTAAAGGAGGATGCCACCGGGGTGATCCTGTGCATCCCCACGGCGTTTTGTTCCTACAAAGGAGAGGCGCTGGATAAAAAGACGCCCCTGCTGCGTTCCATGGAGGCGTTGTCGGAACAGGCGATGCGCATCGTGCGGATCTTTCACCCGGACACCACGGCTACCAAGGTGGTCCCGCTGGTGGGGGCGGAGCAGGAATATTTTCTGATCGACCGCAGCAAATATCTGAAACGGAAGGATCTGATCTTCTCCGGCAGGACCCTGTTCGGCGCGCCCGCGCCTAAGGGACAGGAGCTGGAGGATCATTATTTCGGCGTCATCCGGGAGCGGATCGGGGCCTTTATGAAGGATCTCAACATTGAACTGTGGAAGCTGGGCGTCACGGCAAAGACCCAGCATAACGAGGTGGCGCCGGCCCAGCACGAACTGGCGCCGGTCTATGAGACCGCCAATATCGCCATGGATCACAATCAGCTGGTGATGGAGACGATGAAAAAGGTGGCGGAGCGCCACGACCTGCGCTGCCTGCTGCATGAGAAACCCTTTGCCGGCGTCAATGGCTCGGGCAAGCACGATAACTGGTCCATCAGTACCGACACCGGCATCAATCTGCTGGATCCCGGGGAAACCCCCAATGAAAACACCCAGTTTCTCCTGGTGCTTTCCTGTATCATGAAAGCGGTGGATACCCATGCGGACCTGCTCAGAAGAAGCGCGTCCAATGTGGGAAACGACCTGCGGATGGGGTCGAGCGAGGCGCCGCCCGTTATCATATCCATCTTTCTGGGATCGCAGCTGGAGGATGTGGTGCGTCAGCTTGTGGAGACGGGGGAGGCCCGCAGCCTGCTGGAGGGCAGCACCTTACATACCGGCGTGTCCACGGTGCCGGATCTGCACATGGACGCCACGGACCGGAACCGCACGTCTCCGTTTGCCTTCACCGGAAACAAGTTTGAATTCCGTATGGTGGGCTCCTCCGATTCCATCGGCAGTCCGACGACGACCATCAACGCCATCGTGGCGGAGGCGTTCTGCGAAGCGGCGGACCGGATCGAGGCGGCCGGGGAAGAGGGCAGGCAGCAGGCGGTGCACGATGTGATCAAGGAATACATGACCAGGCACCAGCGCATCATCTTCAACGGAGACGGGTATTCCGAGGCCTGGATCCGGGAGGCAAGACGCAGAGGTCTGCCCAATTATAAGAGCATGATCGATTCCGTGGAGGCGCTGACCACCGATAAAGCGATCCGGCTGTACGAACGGTTTCGGATCTATACCAGGGCAGAGCTGGAGTCGCGCAAGGAGATCCTGTACGAGACCTACAGTAAGACCATCAATATCGAGGCGCTGGCCATGATCGATATGGCCTCCCGGGAGCTGCTGCCCGCGGTGCTGCGTTACAGCAGGGAGCTGTCGGAAACCGTAAACGCCGCCAGAGCGGCGGGCGGAGATGCCTCCGTAGCGGCGTCGCTTCTGCGGGACGTCAATGAAGCCATGACGAAGGCCATCGGCGCTTTGGAGGGACTGAAATGGAAGGAAAAAGAAGGACAGCTGATCCATGGCGACGCGAAACGCCAGGCGTTTTTCTACCATGATACGGTGGTTCCGGCTATGGAAGAGCTGCGCGCGCCCATTGATAAGCTGGAGACCATGGTGGACCGGTCCTACTGGCCGGTGCCGGTTTACTCCGATCTGCTCTTCGAGGTCTGATCGCCGCCGCCGCGGCGTGGGAGACGCCCCCCGACAGGCATCCGTAAGAAAAAAGAAAAAAGTGCTTGCATTTTGTGAAGGTTTTTGGTATAGTAAATGAGCGCGAGGGAAAGATAAGAAAATCCCGAGCAAAATGCAGGATAGGGCTATCGCCAAACGGTAAGGCAACGGACTCTGACTCCGTCATTTCCAGGTTCGAATCCTGGTAGCCCTGTTAGAAGAACCCGACAGAGATGATCTGCCGGGTTGTTTGTTATGAGGAGTCTTCCCGACGTCGGGGCCGCCATACTTTTGCGCCTGCCGAATAAAGGATAGACGAAACCGCAGGTCTTGTGTTATACTGGCCACGGCACAATATTGTGAAGGAGGCGTGAAGGTTGCCGGAGGATTTTGACGCACGGTTGGATTGTGCAGGGTACACGTTTGAAAGCAGGGTCCGTTACAGCGAGACGGATGAAAAAGGGAGGATTTCCATAGCGGGGATTGTGGATTACTTTCAGGACACTTCCACTTTTCAGTCGGAGGATCTGGGACTGGGCGTGGCGTATCTGAAGGGCATGGGACTGGCCTGGGTAGTCAATGCCTGGCAGATCGTGATCCATCGGTATCCGGTGCTGGGCGAGCGTATTTTTGCCGGTACCTTCCCGTATGAATTCAAGGGATTTATCGGACTGCGCAATTTCCTGATCGAAGATGAGAAGAAGAACCGGCTGGTGGAGGCCAATTCGGTCTGGACGCTGATGAATCTCGAAAAGGGACTGCCCGCGCGCGCGACGGCCGAAATGATAGAAAAATATAAGCTGGGAGAAAGGCTTCCCATGGCGTATGCCCCGCGCAAGATCCCGGTGCCTCAGGGCGGCGAGGAACAAGAAAAGATCTTTATCGCCAGACAGCATCTGGACGGGAATCATCATGTAAATAACGGTCAGTATATTCATATTGCCATGGGGTATCTGCCGGAGGATTTTCAGGTGGGACAGCTTCGGGTAGAGTATAAAAGGCAGGCCCATCTGCACGACGAGGTGCGGCCGGTGGTGTGGCGGCAGGAGGAGAAATGCCTGGTTTCTCTCAATGGCGCGGACGGCATGGCGTATGCGGTGGCGGAATTTACACAGGCAAAATCAGAGGGGTGATCGTGTTGGAATTGGGAAGAATACAGGAACTTACCGTGGTAAAGAAAGTGGCGTTCGGCGTTTATCTGGCGGACGGACCGGATCATGAGGAGCGGGTGCTGCTGCCGGCAAAGCAGGTGCCGGAAGAGACTAGGATCGGGGATCGCCTGACGGTTTTTCTCTATCGGGACTCTCAGGACAGGCTGATCGCCACTACGGCGACGCCTGCGCTGCAGCTTTCGGAGGTGGCAGAGCTGTCGGTGGTGCAGACGGGAAAGCTTGGCGCTTTTTTGGACTGGGGACTGGAGAAGGATCTGTTTTTGCCGTTCCGGGAACAGACCATGCAGGTGAAAACAGGGGATCGTTTCCCGGTGGCCCTTTATGTGGATAAGAGCGGCCGTCTCTGCGCGACCATGCGGATCTATCCGTATCTGCGCACGGACAGCCCCTATCGCAGGGACGATATGGTGCGCGGCCGCGTCTATGAGATCAGCCCCCGGTTTGGGGCTTTTGTGGCGGTGGACGGGCGGTATTCGGCGCTGATTCCCACGCAGGAGCTGTTCGGAAAGATCTGCCCGGGCGAAGAGATCAACGCCAGAGTGACCAAGGTGCATGAGGATGGGAAGCTGGTTTTGAGCGTACGCAAAAAGGCTTATCTGCAGATGGCGGAAGACGCAGAGAAGGTATGGAAGGCGCTGGAGGATTATGGCGGGCGGCTCCCGTTTACGGATCAGGCCTCGCCCGAGACGATACGGAAGGAATTCGGGATGAGCAAAAACGAGTTTAAGCGCGCGGTGGGCAGCCTGCTGAAGGAAGGCAGGATCGTCATCACAGAAAACGCCATTCAAAGACGGTGAGAAAGCGCGCCCCAAAGGGGCAGAAGAGGGAAAACTTGCCAAAATCCTAAAATCGTGATAAACTACAAAAATGTAGGAGTAGCCATGAGGTTTGGTTGTCGATTTTGCGGGGGATGAAATGAGAAAATATTCGATTTTGGGCATTTCACTCACGGATCATTCGGCGAGAGAGGGAGTCAGGATCGCAGAGGGATTTTTAAACAGCGGCGTCCTGAACACGGTAGCGTGTCTTACCTCTCAGGCGCTGGCACAGGTCGCCCAGGACGAGGAACGGAAGCTTTTGCTGGAGGCTACGGATCTGACGTTCTGCGCGGAGCCGGATATTCTGGAGGCGGCGGATCTTGCGGGAGCCGGACGGGTCCGGGAGATCGAGCATCAGATCTTCCTGCGTCTGCTGCTGCGGCGGCTGGCCAGAAGACAGGATTCCATCTATCTGCTGGGAGGGACCGTTGAACAGGCGGAAGCGCTGCGGGAAGCCCTGGTGACGCAACAGGAGGATCTGCATCTTGTGGGATGCAGCGGCTATGAGGAATTTGACTCCCGGCCGGAGCGGTTGATGAACGCGCTCAACGAATCCGCTCCCCGGGTGATTCTGTCCAGAATGACGTGGCCGGAAGATCTGGATCTGATGCATGAGGGCCGGCGTTATTTGAACGCGGAGATGTGGCTCGCGCTGTCGGAGAAGTCTTTTCCCGGAAAGTCGCGCCAGTCGGTTTTGGAGACCATTCGAAAAAAAATATTCCAGAAAAAGGTAAACGAGTATAACGAAGAGAAGGCGGCCCGCTGATGCGGACCGCTTTTCAGCCGGTTTTTGGGGTTTCCTGATAACTTTGCATAAATTTTTTGCGATTTCCTATAGCTTTTTTTGTGATTATCTTTTAAAATGTAAAAAGGGTATAGTTTTTTGTTTTTTGAAGCGACCGGGTCGCTTTCTTTTACGTTAGCGGAGGAAGAGGGGTATGATTTCAAATCAGATTTTACAGAACACGGTGGAGGGGATTAAGGCAATCGCAAGAGTGGAGTTAGGCGTCGTCGATGTGGACGGCAAGGTGGTGGCGTCCACGACGGAGGAAATGGAGCGGTACGCCCCGACGGCCAGAGCTTTTGTGGATTCACCGGCGGACAGCCAGGAAGTACAGGGAAATCAGTTCTTCAAAATATACGATGAGCAGCAGCTGGAGTTCATTCTGATCGCCGGCGGCGCCGGAGAGAATATCTACATGCTGGGGAAGATGGCGGCGTTTCAGATCCAGAATCTGCTGGTGGCGTATAAAGAACGTTTCGATAAGGACAATTTCATTAAGAACCTGCTGTTGGACAATCTGCTGCTGGTGGACATTTACAGCAGGGCCAAGAAGCTGCATATTCCCGCCGATGCGGACCGGGTGGTGCTGATTGTGGAGAGCGGCAGCAGGGACACCAACACGCTGGAAATGGTGCGGGCCGCTTTTACGGGAAGCTCCCGGGATTTTGTGACGGCGGTGGACGAAAACAGCGTGATCATCGTCAAGGAATTATCCGACGGGGACGACAGCCGCGAGATCGAAAAGACGGCGTCTTATATTCTGGAGTATCTGCACGACGAGGGGCTGACGGACAACCGCGTGGCCTACGGCACCATTGTCAAAGAGATCAAGGAGGTCAGCCGTTCCTACAAGGAGGCGAAGATGGCGCTGGACGTGGGGAAGATCTTTTTTGATGAGCGCGCGGTGGTGGCTTACAGCGAGCTGGGGATCGGACGTCTGATCTATCAGCTGCCGATCCCTCTGTGCAAGATGTTCATCCGGGAGATCTTCGGCGGCAAGAGCCCCGATGAGTTCGATGAGGAAACGCTGATGACCATCAGCAAATTTTTTGAAAACAGCCTGAATGTTTCGGAGACCAGCCGGCAGCTTTTCATTCACCGCAATACGCTGGTCTATCGGCTGGATAAGCTGCAAAAGGGCACCGGCCTGGATTTGCGGGTGTTTGAAGATGCCATCACCTTCAAGATTGCGCTGATGGTAGTGAAATACATGAAATATATGGAAACGTACGAATATTAGGAGAGGAAAGAAATTTGGGACCTTTTGAAAAGAAACGGAAGAAAAAAAGAGACAGTCACGACGCAATCATGCTGGAGAATGTGACAAAATCCTATTCCAAGGGCGTGCCCGCTCTGGATGGGGTGAGTATTACCGTAAAGAAAGGAGAATTCGTATTTATCGTAGGAGACAGCGGATCCGGCAAGTCCACGCTCATCCGGCTGCTCATGCGGGAACTGACGCCCACCAGCGGCAGAGTGGTGGTACAGGGCATGGACGTAGGCCGTCTGAAGCACCGCCAGGTACCCAGATTCCGCCGGAATATCGGGATCGTCTTTCAGGACTTCCGTCTGTTGAGCGACCGGAATGTTTATGAAAACGTAGCTTTCGCACAGCGTATCGTACAGACGCCGGCGAAGGAGATCCGCAAAAACGTGACCAATGCCCTGACGGTGGTGGGACTGGCGGGCAAGTACAAAGCCAAGACCAACCAGCTTTCCGGCGGCGAGCAGCAGAGAGTCGCGGTGGCCCGGGCGCTGGTGAACAATCCGCCGATCCTTCTGGCCGATGAGCCCACCGGGAATCTGGATCCGAAAAATTCCTGGGATATCATGCAGCTTTTGAAACGGATCAACGAGGAGATGGGAACCACCATTATAGTGGTGACGCACAACCGGGAGATCGTAAACGCCATGCAGAAACGCGTGATCACGATCAAGAAGGGCGTCGTCATCAGCGACGAAGAAAAGGGCGGATATATCGATGAGGATTAGCACATTTTTTTACACGTTAAAACAGGGAATTGTCAATATTTTTCGAAACAAATGGTTTTCTCTGGCATCGATAGCCACCATCAGCTCCTGTTTGTTCCTGTTCGGCCTTTTCTATACGGTGATTGCGAATTTTCAGTATATCATCAAGACGGCGGAGGGAGAGATGTCCGTTACCGCCTTTTTGCAGGAGGACGCCACCCAGGAGCAGATCGATCAGCTGGGCGAAATGATCCGCAGCAGGCCGGAAGTATCGGAGGCCGATTTCATCTCCGACGAGCAGGCGTGGGCGGAGTGGGCGCCGGAAAATATCGGCGAGGATTATATGGATATTTACGCCGAAAATCCGTTTGAAGGCATGAACAGCTATGAGATCTACATGAACGATGTGGAACAGCAGCAGAGCCTGGTGGACTGGCTGCAGTCTCTGCCGGATGTCTCCGAGGTGCATTATTCCGAAGTCACCGCCACGACGCTGACCGGGGTAAACGCCATTGTGGCGTACGTATCGGTGGGAATCATTGTGATTTTGCTCCTGGTATCCATCTTTTTGATCAACAATACGGTGATCATCGGGATTTCCGTCCGCCGGCAGGAGATCGAGATCATGAAGGGCATCGGGGCCACGGACTTTTTTGTCCGCTCTCCGTTTGTGATTGAGGGCATTGTGATCGGCCTGATCGGTTCCGTGATTCCTCTGACGGCGATTTATTTCATCTATATAGAAGTGATAAATTATGTGGGGATCCAGTTCCCCGCGCTTACCGGGCTGCTTCAGTTTTTGCCGGTAAAAGACGTCTATCGGCTTCTGCTTCCGCTTTCCCTTGGCATCGGCGCCGGGATCGGTTTCCTGGGAAGCTTTATCACAGTGCGAAAACATCTTCGTGTGTAAGAGGGAAACGGAATGAAAAAAAAGGTGAGGACGCTGGCGATGGTCTGCGCTCTCGCGCTGGCAGCGGGGGCGTTTGCGCCGGGCAGCTTTGTGTACGCCAAGTCGCTGGAGGAGAGTATTCAGGAAAAACAGGCGGCCATCAGCGAGGCGGAAAACGAAAAGAAAAAACTGCAGTCCGGTCTTTCCGATATCAAGGCGCTGGTCAATCAGCTGGAGGCGTCCAAAAAGAACCTCCAGTCCTATGTGACGCAGCTGGATAGTCAGGTTGCCGAACTGGAAGAAAAAATACAGGATCTGCAGGAGCAGATCAGCCAGAAGAAAAAAGAGATCGAACAGGCCAAGGCCGACACCCAGGCCGCCCAGGAGGTGGCCGATCAGCAGTATGACGATATGAAATCCCGTCTGCGGTATTTGTACACAAACAGTAAGGACGGGGGATATCTGGACGTGCTGTTTGAGGCGCGCAGCTTTGGCGATATGGTCAATCAGGCGGAGTACGTGGAGCGTTTAAACGCCTACGACAGCCAAAAACTGAACGAATTCGAGCAAAATGTGGAATATCTGAAGCTTTGCCGGCAGACGCTGGAGGAAGAGGAAGAGGTACTAAAGGAGGCGGAATCCAGCCTGCAGAACGAACAGGATTCGGTAAACGCCCTGATCAGTGAAAAAAGCGCGCAGATCGCGTCCTATCAAAAGGACATCAACGGACAGGCCGCTTCGATCCAGGAATATGAGGATCTGATCGCGCAGGAGACCGAGGTCATCACCGCGCTGGAAAAGGCCGTGGCGGAGGACAAGGCCAAACTGGCGGAACAGAACCGCATGAAATATGACGGGGGGATGTTCCAGATGCCCTGCCCCGGTTATAAGAGGGTTTCGGATGATTACGGAAACCGGATCCACCCCATCACCGGCAAGCCGCAGTTCCACAACGGCATTGATTTTGCCGCCGCTTCCGGAACGGCTATTCTGGCCGCCTATGACGGCAAAGTGGTGGCGGCCACGTACAACAGTTCCATGGGCAACTATGTGATGATCGATCACGGGGACGATCTTTACACCATTTATATGCACGCTTCCCAGTTGTATGTTTCCGCCGGACAGACGGTTACGAAGGGAGAAAAGATAGCCGCGGTGGGCGCTACGGGAAGAGCCACCGGCCCTCATCTCCATTTTTCCGTCAGGTTAAACGGCAGCTATACGAGCCCGTGGAATTATCTCAAATAAGATACGACGCGCGTTCCCAGACCGGAAGAAGAAAGAGTCTAATTTTCTTTTTCCGGTTATATTATATAGGGATATCAGCAGGCAGGAGTGATAAGAAATGAACGATAAAAGAAGTCTGGCCGGAGGAATTGTGATCGGCGTTGTTCTGACATTGCTTCTGGGTTCCGGTTTTTTTGCCGGCAGAACCCTTTATCAGGCGTTTGCCCCCAAAAATGCGGCAGACAATACCGGGATTTCTTCCAACGCTCCGGCGTTTGGCAGCAATACGGTGCAAAAAATCGGCGTGCTGGAGGAGCTGATCGAGGATTATTACCTGGAAGAATGGGATAAACAGGATCTGGAAGAGGGCGTATATAAAGGTCTGGTGGAGGCCCTGGAGGATCCTTATTCCGCCTATTATTCGGAAGCGGAGCTGGCGGAACTGCAGCGAAGAAATCAGGGGATCTATTATGGGATCGGCGCCAGGGTGTCTCTGGATGCGGATACCGGGTTTGCCAGAATCACCGACGTACCGGATCATACGCCCGCCCAGGAGGCAGGACTTCTGGAGGGGGATCTGATCTGCCAGGTAGACAATAAGGACGTGACGGGGATGGATTTAAGCTCCATCGTGGCGGAAGTAAAAGGGGAGGAGGGGACCATCGTCCATCTCACCGTGATCCGGGACGGGGAGAACGATTATCTGGAATTTGACGTAAAACGCTGTAAGCTGGACGATGAGACCGTCACCTACGAAATGAAAGAAGACGGGATCGGGTATATTCAGATCCAGGAATTTGACGACGTGACGGTGGACCAGTTCACGGACGCGCTGGCAACCTGCAGGGGGCAGGGGATGTGCGGGCTGATTTTGGATCTGCGGGGCAATCCGGGCGGGAATCTTACCACAGTCTGCGAAATCGCCCGGATGCTTCTTCCCGAGGGACTGATCGTGTACACGGAAGATAAGAACGGAAACCGGGAAGAATATTTCTGCGACGGGCAGCATCCGCTGAATCTTCCGCTTGTGGTGCTGGTGGACAGAAACAGCGCTTCCGCGTCGGAAATACTGGCCGGAGCCATTCAGGATTATCAGATTGGCACACTGGTGGGAACGACGACGTTCGGCAAGGGGGTCGTACAGCGTATCATGCGCCTGTCCGACGGATCGGCCGTGAAGCTGACCGTGAGCAGATATTATATGCCAAACGGCCATAACATCCATCAGATCGGGATCGAACCGGACCTCGAAGTCCCCTTTGATCCGGAGCTTTACCGGGAGGACGGGACGGATAACCAGTTAAACCGCGCCCTGGAGGTGTTAAAGGAGAAAATGGAGGATTCACGCGCCAAGCCGCCTGCGCTGTTTTTGGAAGACCAAGATGTAGCACAGTAGGTGCACCGCCGCGGTGAGCACCCAGCTGATCAGATAGGAGAGGAAAAGCGTTTCCAGCGTATGGGAGTAGCGGAAAACGGTAAAGATCCAAAGGACCCGAAACCCGCACGCCCCGGTCAGAGAGACCAGCGTAGGCAGAATGGAGTATCCCATACCCCGCAGGGAACCCACCAGCACATCCATGACTCCGCAGGCAAAATAGGGGACGCAGATATAGGCCATACGGGTCAGGCCATAGGCGATGACCTGCGGGTCGGAAGAATAGATTCCCAGAAGCTGCCGCCCGAAAATGTAGGCGCCGTTTCCCAAAACCAGTCCGATGAGCGTGACGATGGCAAGACATAAAAGCAGGACCCGGTTGATTCGCGCCGTCTTGCCTGCACCGTAGTTTTGGCTGGTAAAGCTCAGCGCCGTCTGGTGCAGCGCGTTCATCGCCGTATAGACAAAGCCTTCGATATTGGCCGCCGCAGTGCTGCCCGCCATGGCCACCGATCCGAAGGAATTGATAGAGGACTGGATGAGCACATTGGAGATGGAAAAGATCGCGCCCTGCATACCGGCGGGGAGCCCGATCCGGATCATCTGCCTCAGCCTTTCCGGAGAGATCTTCAGACGGCCGGGATAGAGCCGAAAGCAGCCTTCGCTTTTCATCAGCGAAAGGAAGATCAGCCCGGCGGATACGACCTGGGACAGCACCGTGGCCAGCGCCACGCCCGCCACGCCCAGCCCAAACTGGATGACGAAGACCAGATTCAGGATCACGTTTAAGATGCCTGCCAGAAGGAGATAATACAGAGGGCGGCGGGTGTCGCCGATGGCCCGCAGGATTGCGGAACCGAAATTGTAGAGCATAATGACGGGCATCCCGATAAAATAGATGCGCATATATAACGTGGCCTGAGGCAGCACATCGCCGGGCGTCCCCATCAGGGTCAGCAGCGGACCGGCGAGGAAAAGGCCCAGGACGATCAGGATGCAGCCGCTGACAAGGCTGGTCAGAACGGAGGTGTGTACCGTTTCACTGACCAGGTCTTCTTTTTTTGCGCCATAGTAATTGGCCACCATGACGTTGGTGCCCACGGAAAGTCCGATGAAAAGATTGACTAACAGGTTGATGAGGGCGCTGGTGGAGCCCACCGCGGCCAGCGCTTCATGTCCGGCAAAGCGTCCCACTACGATGACGTCCGCCGCGTTGAACAAAAGCTGCAAAACGCCGGATAACATCAGCGGAAGTGAAAACAGAAGGATCTTGCCAAGCAAAGGTCCGTTGCACATATCGATTTCAAACGATTTTTTTGCGGTCTTCATTTTGCACTCTTCCTCCTTCGTCCCGGATATTCTAGTCCTTTTTCCCCCTGAAATCAAGAGAAAAAAGGGAATTCGTCCATCCGGCGCGGGAGGCGTTTGGCATCGGATGGATACAGAGGAAACGGAGGCATTAAAAAGATGGAATATCTGGAGCATGATTGCTGCGCCCTGGGCCCAATCACCCTGGCCGGCGAAGGGGATTTTCTGACCGGCCTGTGGTTTGACGGACAGAAACATTTCGGCGCGCATCTGTCAAAAGATGCAGAATACGGACATCTTCCTGTTTTCGACCGGACCCGGTTGTGGCTGGACCGTTACTTTGAGGGGATCGAGCAGCAAAGCCCGCCCTGGCTCTGCCTGCGGGGCACGGCGTTTCAACGGGAGGTCTGGCAGATCCTGCGCCGGATTCCCTACGGCCGGGTGACGACCTATGGGCAGATTGCAGCGCAGCTTGCGCAGGACAAAGGCGTGGCGGCGATGTCCGCACGGGCGGTGGGAAACGCGGTGGCGCGCAATCCCATCTCGATCCTGGTGCCCTGTCACAGGGTGGTGGGCAGCGGCGGACGCCTGACAGGATACGCGGGCGGGATCGAAAGAAAGGCCCGGCTGCTGGCGCTGGAGGGCGCAAACTTCCGGTAAAAGACAGCAGAAAAAAGAACAAATGTTCTAAATGCACTATACTTTTCAGGCGGTTTATGCTATACTTGCTACGTGCCCACGGACAGGACAGGATAGCGGCGGCGGAGCCGCATAAGCTGCGGCTTGCCATAAGAAGGCTTCGCTGTCCGGAAAGGATCATAGGGAGGTGACTCGGGTGAAGACGGTGCGGGATCAATTTCAGCTTCATTCTCCTTTTTTGCCCACCGGCGACCAGCCGCAGGCGATCCGGGAGCTGGTAGAGGGCTTTCGGGAGGGGAATCAGTTTCAGACGCTGCTGGGCGTGACGGGTTCCGGCAAGACGTTTACGATGGCAAACGTGATCCGGGAGCTGAACAAGCCGACGCTGGTTATCGCCCACAACAAAACCCTGGCGGGCCAGCTGTACGGGGAGTTCAAGGAGTTCTTCCCGGAGAACGCGGTGGAATATTTTGTGAGCTACTATGATTACTATCAGCCGGAGGCGTATGTCCCCTCCACGGATACCTACATTGCCAAGGATTCCGCCATCAACGACGAGATAGACAAGCTGCGCCTTTCCGCCACCGCTTCCCTGTCGGAACGAAGAGACGTTGTGGTGGTGGCCAGTGTATCCTGCATTTTCGGCCTGGGCTCGCCGGACGAATTTTCCGGGATGAGCGTCTCCTTGCGCCCCGGTATGACGATGGACCGGGACGACGTGCTCAGGGCACTGGTGGCGATTCAGTACGACCGCAACGATATGGATCTCAACCGCGGCTGCTTTCGGGTGCGGGGAGATGTGATCGAGATCAATCCGGCGCAGGGAGGCGACTATCTGATCCGGGTGGAGTTTTTCGGGGATGAAATAGACCGGATCGCGGAGGTGGATCCGTTAAACGGACAGGTGCGCGCCACGCTGGAGCATATCATCATCTTTCCGGCTTCTCATTATGTGGTGCCCCAGGAACAGATCCAGCGGGCCTGCGACGAGATCGAAAAGGAGCTGGAGGAAAGGGTTCGCTTTTTCAAGGGAGAGGGGAAGCTGCTGGAGGCGCAGCGGATCGCGGAGCGCACCAATTTTGATATTGAGATGCTGCGGGAGACGGGAGTCTGCTCCGGCATTGAAAATTATTCCCGGCATTTAAACGGTATGCCAAAGGGCGCGCCGCCCTATACGCTGCTGGATTTCTTCCAGGATGATT
The DNA here is from genome assembly GCA_947626995.1 of uncultured Eisenbergiella sp. Lineage (GTDB taxonomy): Bacteria > Bacillota > Clostridia > Lachnospirales > Lachnospiraceae > Gallintestinimicrobium. Next base: position 43,186 of record CANQUI010000003.1, read on the forward strand.
TCCTGATCATCATAGACGAATCGCATATGACGATCCCCCAGATCCGGGGGATGTTTGCCGGAGACCGTTCCCGGAAGCAGACGCTGGTGGATTACGGCTTCCGTCTTCCTTCCGCGCTGGACAACAGGCCGCTGAATTTTGAAGAGTTTGAAAGCCGCATTGATCAGATGCTGTTTGTTTCCGCCACGCCCGGCGAATATGAAGCGTCGCATGAACTGCTCCGGGTGGAACAGATCATCCGTCCCACGGGACTTTTGGACCCCAGAATTGAGGTGCGTCCGGTGGAAGGGCAGATCGACGACCTGATCGGGGAAATCCGCAAAGAAACAAAAAACGGCAATAAGGTTCTGATCACCACGCTGACCAAGAGGATGGCGGAAGACCTCACCGACTATATGCGGGAAGTGGGGATCCGGGTAAAATACCTACATTCCGATATTGATACGCTGGAGCGGGCCGAGATCATCCGCGATATGCGCCTGAATGTGTTCGACGTGCTGGTGGGGATCAATCTGCTCCGGGAAGGACTGGACATTCCGGAAATTTCGCTGGTGGTCGTTCTGGACGCGGATAAGGAAGGCTTTCTGCGTTCCGAGACCTCGCTGATCCAGACGGTAGGGCGGGCCGCCCGGAATGTGGACGGTCATGTCATCCTGTACGCCGATACGATTACGGATTCCATGCGGGCGGCCATTGAGGAAACCGAGCGCCGCCGTCTGCTGCAAAAGCGGTACAACGAGGAACACGGGATCACGCCTCAGTCCATTCAAAAGGCCGTGCGGGATCTGATCAGCATCACAAAGGCCGTTCCGGCAGAAGAGACGTCCTTTGAAAAGGATCCGGAATCCATGGATCGGGACGAACTGGAAAAACTGGTGGGCGAGGTGCAAAAGAAGATGAAGCGCGCCGCCGCCGAGCTGGATTTTGAAACGGCGGCTCTGCTGCGCGACCGGATGATCGAGCTGAAGAAGGCGCTGGAAAATATGGAAGGAAGATAGGAGAAACAGATCGATGGAAGAAACAAAAAAGATGCTTTCCAAAAAGAATTGCATCCGGATCCGCGGCGCGAGGGAGCATAATCTGAAAGGAATCGACGTGGATATTCCCCGGGACGCGCTGGTGGTGCTCACCGGCCTGTCCGGTTCCGGAAAATCTTCCCTGGCGTTTGATACGATTTATGCGGAAGGACAGCGCCGCTATATGGAATCCCTGTCCTCCTATGCCAGACAGTTTCTGGGCCAGATGGAAAAGCCGGACGTGGATAAGATAGAAGGGCTTTCGCCGGCCATCTCCATCGATCAGAAGTCTACCAACCGCAACCCCCGCTCCACCGTGGGGACGGTGACGGAGATCTATGATTATTTTCGTCTGCTTTACGCAAGAATCGGGATCCCGCATTGCCCCAACTGCGGCAAGGAGATCAAAAAACAGAGCGTGGATCAGATGGTGGATCAGATCATGGAGCTGCCGGAGGGCACAAGGATCCAGCTTCTGGCGCCGGTGGTCAAGGGACGGAAGGGCCGTCATGAAAAGGTGCTGGAGCGGGCGGCCCGCAGCGGGTATGTCCGTGTGCGCATCGACGGCAATCTGTACGAGCTGTCGGAGCAGATCCAGCTGGATAAGAATCTCAAACATTCCATCGAGATCGTGGTGGACCGCCTGATCATCCGGCCGGGCATCCAGCGGCGGTTGGCGGATTCCATTGAAAATGTGCTCGCTCTGTCGGGCGGGGTGGTTTATGTGGACCGGTTCGGCGCGGATCAGGAGATGCTGTCCTTCAGCCAGAGTTTCGCCTGTCCGGACTGCGGCGTCAGCATCGAGGAGATCGAGCCCAGGAGTTTCTCCTTTAACAACCCGTTTGGCGCCTGCCCGGAGTGCTTCGGTCTGGGATACAAAATGGAGTTTTCACCGGAGCTGATGATACCGGACCGTTCCCTGAGCATCAACCAGGGTGCCATCCGGGTGTTGGGATGGCAGTCCTGTCATCAGCCGGGATCCTTTGCCAACGCTCTTTTGCAGGCGCTGGCAAAAGAATATCATTTCAGCCTGGACACGCCCTTTGCGCAATATCCCCAGGAGATTCAGGATATGCTGCTGCACGGCACCGGCGGGCGGGAGGTATCCGTCTACTATGAGGGACAGCGCGGGAAAGGGATATACCCTGTTGCCTTTGAGGGACTGATTCTGAACGTACAGCGCAGATACCGGGAGACCGCTTCCGATCTGATGAAACAGGAATACGAGTCCTTTATGCAGATCACGCCGTGCGCCCTGTGTAAGGGGCAGCGGCTGAAAAAGAGCGCGCTGGCGGTGACGGTCTGCGGTAAAAATATTTATGAGATCACTTCCCTGTTTATCGGACAGCTGCAGACGTTCCTTGCCGACATGAAGCTGACGGCGCAGCAGGAACAAATCGGCGCGCAGATCTTAAAGGAGATCCGGGCGCGGATCGGCTTTCTGATGGACGTGGGGCTGGATTATCTTTCGCTGTCCCGTTTTACCGGATCCTTGTCCGGCGGCGAGGCGCAGCGCATCCGGCTGGCGACGCAGATCGGCTCAGGACTGGTGGGGGTCTGCTATATTCTCGATGAGCCCAGCATCGGCCTGCACCAGAGGGATAACGACAAGCTGCTGGCCACGCTGAAGCACCTGCGGGATCTGGGCAATACCCTGATCGTGGTGGAGCACGACGAGGATACCATGCGGGCCGCGGATTATGTGGTGGATATCGGCCCCGGAGCCGGTTCCCACGGCGGAGAGGTGGTGGCCTGCGGGACGGCGGAGGAGATTATGAAGGAACCCGCCTCCATCACCGGGCAGTATTTAAGCGGCGCAAGAAAGATACCGGTGCCTGCCGTGCGCCGAAAGCCCTCCGGCTGGCTGACTGTCCGGGGCGCCAGAGAGAACAACCTGAGAAACATTGATGTGAAGTTTCCCCTGGGCGTCTTTACCTGCGTGACCGGGGTTTCCGGTTCGGGGAAATCCTCCCTGGTGAACGAGATCCTGTATCAGCACCTGGCGAGGGATTTGAACCGGGCCAGATGTATTCCCGGCAAACATACGGGGATTGACGGAATCGAACAGCTGGATAAGGTGATCAACATCGACCAGTCCCCCATCGGGCGCACCCCGCGCTCCAATCCGGCCACGTATACGGGCGTGTTTGACATGATCCGGGATCTTTTTGCCGCCACGCCGGACGCCAAGGCAAAAGGATATAAAAAAGGACGGTTCAGTTTCAACGTCAAGGGAGGCCGCTGCGAAGCCTGCGCGGGCGACGGGATCATCAAAATCGAAATGCACTTTCTGCCGGACGTCTACGTGCCCTGCGAGGTCTGCGGCGGGAAGCGCTACAACCGGGAAACGCTGGATGTAAAATATAAAGGAAAGAATATTTTCGACGTGCTGGATATGACCGTGGAGGAGGCGCTGACCTTTTTTGAAAACGTGCCCTCGATCCAGAATAAGATCCAGACGCTGTATGACGTGGGGCTTTCCTATGTGAAGCTGGGGCAGCCCTCCACGGAACTGTCCGGCGGCGAGGCGCAGCGGATCAAGCTGGCAGCGGAGCTTTCCCGGCGCAGTACGGGAAAGACCGTCTATATTCTGGACGAGCCTACCACGGGGCTGCATTTTGCGGACGTCCACAAGCTCATCGAGATCCTGCACCGGCTGGCGGACGGCGGCAATACGGTGGTGGTGATCGAGCACAATCTGGATGTGATCAAGACCGCGGATTATATCATTGATATGGGGCCGGAAGGGGGGATGCGCGGCGGCACCGTCATCGCTTCCGGAACGCCGGAGGAGGTCGCCGAATGTCCCGCTTCCTATACCGGACAGTATGTGAAAAAAATGCTGGAGCGGGACGGAAAGAAAAGTCCGTGAGAAAGCAAGCGTCCCTTCCTTTTTGGGACAGCGCTGCAAATCGGGGCAAAAACAAGAAAATTTTTTAATTTCTCTTTCCAACCGCCTGAAATTAGGATATAATGTACGCGAATGTACCAAACCGTGCAGAAACGGCGGGGCGGCGCCCGCGCAAAAGAGCCGGTGATTAAAGCGATAAGGAATTGGGCATGATTTTACAGTTCAAATAGATGATGCGATCGCCGCCGTCTTTCGGATCGGGAAAGAGGCGTGCGCCGTTTGAACATGTCCTGCTTTCGGACGGAAGGAGAGAGAAGATGCAGTATACGGATATCGGGATTGATTTGGGAACAGCCAGCATACTGGTTTATATACGGGGAAAAGGCGTCGTTTTAAAGGAGCCCTCCGTTGTGGCTTTCGACAGGGATACCAATAAGATCAAGGCCATCGGCGAGGACGCGCGTTTGATGCTGGGGCGGACCCCCGGGAATATCGTGGCGGTCCGGCCGCTTCGTCAGGGTGTGATCTCCGATTATACCGTGACGGAAAAAATGATGAAATATTTCATCCAGAAGGCGCTGGGCAAGAAAACCTTCCGTCGTCCCAGGATTGCGGTCTGCGTCCCCAGCGGCGTGACGGAGGTGGAAAAGAAAGCGGTGGAGGACGCCACTTACCAGGCGGGAGCCCGGGAGGTGGCCATTATCGAGGAACCCATTGCGGCGGCGATCGGAGCGGGAATCGATATTTCCAGGCCCTGCGGCAATATGATTGTGGATATCGGCGGCGGCACGTCCGATATCGCGGTGATCTCTCTGGGCGGCACGGTGGTCAGCGCCTCCATCAAGATTGCCGGCGACGATTTTGACGAAGCGATCGTGCGTTATATGCGTAAAAAACACAACCTGCTGATCGGGGAACGGACGGCGGAGGATATCAAGATCAAGATCGGCAGCGCGTTCCGGCGGCCGGAGGCGGACTATATGGATGTCAGAGGGCGTAATCTGGTGACGGGTCTGCCCAAGACCATCCGCGTATCCTCGGAAGAGACGGAAGAAGCGCTGAAGGAGTCCACGCTGCAGATTGTGGAAGCCATTCACGGCGTTTTGGAAAAGACGCCTCCGGAACTCGCGGCGGATATCGCCGACAGAGGCATTGTCCTGACCGGCGGAGGGAGCCTGCTGCGCGGCCTGGAGGAGTTGATCCAGGATAAGACGGGGATCAATACCATGACGGCGGAGGACCCCATGACGGCGGTGGCGATCGGAACGGGAAAATATGTGGAATTTCTGGGCGGTTATCATGAATAAGAAGGCGCGCCCGAAAGAAACGACGGGTGTGGCGCGCTGCAAGGCAACCACGCGTGAAAGAAAGGGCCGCCCATAGGGCGGTCCTTTCTGCTCGCTGTGCGGGCAGAGTACAGGAGAGAAAATCTGGAGGTCTCTTTGAAACGGATAGAAGGCTATGTTTCTCATATCATATACCGGAACCCGGAAAACGGCTATACGGTTTTTGAACTGGATACCGGGGAAATGATCACCTGTACCGGCATGTTTTGCGTGCTGGAGGAGGGGGAGCGGCTGACGCTTCTGGGCGACGACACGGAGCATGCGGTTTACGGGAAACAGTTTAAGGTTTCCGACTGGAAGACCGCCCCGCCCGACGATGCGGCCGGGATGGAACGGTACCTGGGCAGCGGCGCGGTGCGCGGGATCGGGCCTTCTTTGGCAAAGCGCATCGTGAAGCGCTTTGGAGGAGAAACCTTCCGGATCATTGAGGAAGAGCCGGAACGGCTGGCGGAAATCAAGGGGATCAGCGAGCGCAAGGCGATGGATATCGCCGCGCAGATGGATGAAAAAAAAGGCATGAGGCAGGCCATGGTGTATCTGCAGGGCTATGGAATTTCCAACGCCATGGCCGTCAGGATCTATCAGACCTACGGGGACCGCGTCTATCGTATTCTGGAAGAAAACCCCTATCAGCTGGCGGACGATATTGAGGGGATCGGGTTTAAAAAGGCGGATGAGCTGGCGGCCAGAATCGGGATCCACGTGGATTCCCGGTATCGGATCTGCAGCGGGATCTTATACACGCTCATGCAGGCTTCGGGAGAAGGACACGTCTATCTGCCCCAGACGCTTCTGGTCGAAAAGGCCGCAGCGCTTTTGGGGCTGCCGGAAAGCACCGTATCAGAGCAGATCGGGAATCTGGCCATGGATCGGAAGCTGGTGGTCAAAAAGGCGGAGAAGGAAACGCTGTGCTACGCTTCCGGCTATTATTATACCGAACTGTCCTGCGCCAAAATGCTGGTGGATTTGAGCGGCCGTCTGTATGAGGAAAGAAAAGACGGACGGCGGGAAGAAATTGCGGAAAAAATAGAGCGCATCCAGGAAAGGGAAGGGATCCGGCTGGACGAACTGCAAAAGGAAGCGGTGCTGGGAAGCGTGGAAAACAGCATTTTTATCCTGACCGGGGGCCCGGGAACCGGAAAGACCACCACCATCAATATGATGATCCATTATTTTGTATCGGAGGGACTGAGTCTGTTTCTGGCCGCGCCTACGGGCCGGGCCGCCAAGCGGATGACGGAGGCGACGGGCTATGAGGCGCGTACGATCCACCGGCTGCTGGAGCTTTCCGGAGAGGCGGCAAAGGAAGGGGGACGCGCGCGGTTTGAACGGAATGAGGACAATCCGCTGGAGGCCGATGTGATCATTGTGGACGAAATGTCCATGGTGGATATTCATCTGTTCCGTTCGCTGCTTGCCGCCGTCAGTCCCGGCACCCGTCTGATCCTGGTGGGAGACGACAATCAGCTTCCCAGCGTCGGACCCGGACAGGTGCTCCACGATCTGATTCAAAGCGGCGCGTTTCCCGTGGTCTGTCTGAAAAGAATCTTCCGGCAGGCGGAGGAAAGCGATATCGTGGTCAACGCCCACCGGATCAACCGGGGAGAAGAGATCCCTCTGGATAACAAAAGCCGGGATTTCTTTTTCCTGGAGCGCAGCAACGCGCAGGTGATCTATAAACATATGATCCAGCTCATCCGCGAAAAGCTTCCGCCCTACGTGCACGCGCGGCCTTACGATATTCAGGTGCTTTCCCCGATGCGCAAAGGGTATCTGGGAGTGGAGACGTTAAACGTCATTTTGCAGGCATACCTCAATCCCGCCGATCCGTCGAAAAAAGAGGCTCAGATCGGGGAGACGCTGTTTCGCGAAGGGGATAAGGTGATGCAGGTGAAGAACAACTATCAACTGGAATGGGAGGTGTTGAGCCGCTATCAAATCCCCATTGACAGGGGGGTGGGGATTTTCAACGGCGATATGGGAGTGATCCGGGAAATCAGCGAATATGCGCAGACGGTGGTGGTGGAATATGAGGAAGGCCGCAGGGTGACCTACGGATTTTCCCAGATGGACGAGGTGGAACCGGCCTTTGCCATTACCATCCACAAATCCCAGGGGAGCGAGTATCCGGCCGTCATTCTGCCGCTGCTTTCGGGCCCCAGGATGCTGATGAACCGGAATCTGCTTTACACGGGGGTGACGCGGGCCAGGGACTGCGTCACGATTCTGGGGAGCAGGCAGGTGGTGCGCCAGATGATCCAAAACGTCAGCGAGGCCGGCCGTTTCACCAGTCTGGACAGGAGAATCCAAGAGCTGAAAGGAGATTTGTGCTTACCCTAAAGGATCTTTTTTTCCCCCGCAGGTGTCCGGTCTGCGACCGGCCGGTAAAACCTGCCGGGGAGCTGGTCTGCCGGGATTGTGCCGGACAGCTGAAATATGTGAAGGAACCGTTTTGTATGCGGTGCGGCAAGGCGCTGACCGATCCGCGGCAGGAGTATTGCTTCGACTGCCGGCATCAGTCCCATGTCTATGACCGGGGCGTATCTTTGTATGAGTATCCGTGCGTGCGCCGCAGCATCTACCGGTTTAAATATGGCGGGCGGCAGGAATACGCGGCTTTTTTCGGCAGGGAGATGGCGCGCCGTCTGGGCGGACAGATCCTGGCCTGGAAGCCGGATGCGCTGATCCCGGTCCCGCTGCATAAAAGACGCTTAAGGAGCCGCGGATATAACCAGGCGCTGCTGCTGGCGCGGGAAATGGGACGGTATTTGAACGTTCCGGTGGTGGAGGACTGGATCGTCCGGGAAAAGAATACACGCCCGCAAAAGCTTCTGGATGGAAAGGAACGCCAAAATAATTTGAAAAAGGCTTTCAAAACAGGGCGAAATGATGTAAAATTAAATACGATTGTAATTATTGACGATATTTATACCACAGGAAGCACCGTGGATGAGATGGCGGCCCTATGCAGGCGGCACGGAGTAAAAAAGATATATTTTGCAGCGCTCTCCATCGGCAGCGGAAGAATATAACCGATGGGTTTGTGCCCCCTTCGGGCAGAGAGCGGATAGGAGTACGCATGGTTAACAGGGAAAAGGTTCTGCGCATGACCGGGATGGCGTCGTACGAATCGAAAGAGGGCAGGAAGGACAAGGCGGTGGCCGGTTATTTCCAGGGAGATTATATCGGCCTGCAGATGATCATTTCCTTCCTTGTGATCACAGCCGCTTTTGCGGCGGTGGCGGGGGCGTACGTCTGTTTTCATTTTGAGGAACTGATGTCGAATATCTATACCATGGATCTGGTGGAAATGGGGACGAGGGTACTGCGGTGGTATCTGGCGGCGCTCGTTCTTTATCTGGCCGTCACCTATGCGGTGTATGCGTACCGTTACCGGCGGGCGAGAAAACGTCTGGACGATCTGCTGGATGCGCTGGAACATCTGGATGACGCAGAGGAGACAATCTGAAAGGGCTTGGGACGATGTCAAATTTACTTGTGATGAAGGAATATATCAAAGGATTTTACACCAAATATGAAGAATTCATACTCCCGGTGCTGAAGTTTCTTCTGGCGCTGCTTCTCCTTTTTACGATCAACGGCCGGCTGGGGTATATGGAGAAGCTCAACAACCCGGTGATCGTCCTGGTAGCGGCGCTGTTGTGCTCTTTTATGCCGCTGGGATTTATGGTGTTTCTCTGCGCGGTCTTTCTGGCGGCGCATGTGTACGCGCTTTCGCTGGAATGTATGGCGGCGCTTTTTCTGGCATATCTTTTCATTGCCGTCATTTACCTGCGGTTTTCGTCCAAAGGGCATTTGCTCCTTTTGCTTACGCCGCTTTTGTTTGCCTGGAAGATCCCCTATGCGGTCCCGCTGGCGGCAGGACTGTTCGGTTCGCCCGCGTCGGCGATCCCGGTGGCGGGCGGCGTCGTGCTCTATTATGTGCTCTATTATGTGACGGGAAACGCGCAGACGCTGGGCGCAACGGAAGCGGAATCCATGCTGCAGCGGTTCCGGGATGTGACCACGGGGATCACGGACAATAAGGAAATGATCATCATGGCGGCGGCCTTTGTGGTCACGGTACTGCTGGTCTATCTCATCCGGCGGATGAGCATCAATTATGCCAGAGCCGTGGCGGTCCTGGTAGGCGGGCTGACAAACATCGTGATCCTTCTGGTGGGGGATCTGATTTATAACGCCAACTTTTCCATTGCGGGCGTGATCTTTGGCAGCATCTTCGGCGTGCTTATCGCTCTGGTGATGCAGTTTTTCCATTTCAGCCTGGATTATGCGCGCACGGAAAAGGTACAGTTTGAAGACGACGAATATTATTATTATGTAAAGGCAGTTCCCAAAATGGCCGTTACCGTGCCCGAAAAGCGGGTGAAGAAGATCACGACGCAGAGAGCCCATCAGAATGTCCGGCGCAGTCACGGCAAGGCGAGATCAAAGACGAACAGGAATTAGAACATGGAGCAGATCAAAACTTTTTTAGACAGCAATCTGGCCAATTTACGGTTTATAGGTCTGATGGATGTGATCGAAATTCTCATCATATCCTTTATGGTCTATTATCTTATTGTCTTCACGAAGGAAACGCGGGCGTGGTCGCTGTTCAAAGGCGTTTTCATCATTCTGGTGTTCCTTCTGGTCGCGCTGCTTCTGGATATGGACACGATCCTGTGGATTGCCAGCAGCGTCTTTCAGATCGCGGTTTTTGCGCTGATCGTCATTTTGCAGCCGGAGCTGCGCAAGGCGCTGGAAGGACTGGGGAAAAAGGATCTGATCCATTCCGTGCTCCCGTTTGATCTGAGCCGGGGGGAGGACGGTCTGTTTTCCGACAAGACGATACGGGAGATCAGCAAGGGCTGTACGGAGATGGGCAAAGTCAAAACCGGCGCCCTGATCGTGGTGGAACAGAAGGATTCGTTGGTGGAATACGAACGGACCGGGATCGAAGTGGACGGGATCGTGACCAGCCAGCTTCTGATCAATATTTTCGAAAAAAATACGCCGCTGCATGACGGCGCGGTGATCGTACGGGGGGACCGGGTGACCTACGCCACCTGTTATCTGCCCCTGTCCGACAACATGGATCTGAGCAAGGAACTGGGAACGCGCCACCGTGCCGGCGTGGGGATCTCCGAGGTGAGCGATTCCATGACGATCATTGTCTCGGAGGAGACCGGCAAGATCAGCGTTGCCTACCAGGGTAAGCTGACCAGAGGGGTGAGCGCTCCCGAACTGGAAGAGATGCTGCGTTCCATTCAGAATAAGAGCACGGAAGAGAAGGAGCGGATACGCTGGAAAGGATGGCCGCGCAATGAAAAATAAGCTGACGCACAATTTCGGCCTGAAAATCGTGGCGGTTTTGTCCGCGCTTCTGTTATGGCTGATCAATGCCAATATCAACAATCCGCTGGATACGGAGACGTATTCCAATCTGCAGGTCCAGTTTCTCAATACGGGCAGCATTACGGGACAGAACGAAACCTATAAGGTGCTGGAAAACAGCGACGTGGTCAACGTTACCGTAAAAGCCCCCAAGGATGTGCTAAACGATATTACCCGGGAGAACCTTCTGGTCCGGGCGGATTTTTCCAATCTGACGGAAGATCATACGGTTCCCATCGAGGTTCTTTTGAACAACAAAGGGCTGGAGAAGGAGATTGAGAGCATCCGCACGGATAAGAGTTTTGTCCGTCTGCAGATCGAGAATTACCGGACGAGACAGCTTGGGATCGTGGTGGAAAAGGTCGGGGAGCTTCCCGAAGGGTACGCCGCCGGCAAAACCTCCAGCGAGACGAACATGATGAGTATATCCGGACCGGAATCCGCCGTCATGTCGGTAGCCCGGGCGGTGGCGGAAGTCTCCATGGATTCCGTGACATCGGATATTGAGATTGTCGCGCGGATCAAGCTGATGGATGCGGACGGCAACGAGATTGTAAATTCTGAGATCCAGAAAAGTATTCAGGATGTGAAGGTGACGGTTCCCGTTTATCCGACAAAGGATGTGCCGGTGGTCTTTTCCTATTCGGGTACGGTAAAGGACGGCTATATGATAACCCGGCTGGAACCCGCGGCGCCGGAAACGGTCCGGATCGCCGGAAGGGAAAACGCGATCGACGAGGTGAATTCCATCGAGATTCCCGACACGGAGCTGGATTTGACGGATGCCGATCAGGACGTGACGGCCACGGTGGATATCCGGAAATATCTGCCGGCGGACGTGGGGATCGGCGATCCCGATTTTGACGGGCAGGTGACGCTGACGGCCAGGGTGGAACCCATCGCGCGCAGGACATACGACATTGCAGCAAACAGTGTTCAGATCCTGAATGTGCCGGACAACTGGCTGGCGGAGCTTGTGCCGGGACAAAACCTGCGGCTGAGCCTTTCCGGACAGCGCACGGTGCTGGACGGAATCAGCACGGCAACCCTTACCCCGCATACGGACGTTTCCACCCTGCAGGATGAGGACGGCGATTATGCGCCGGGCGAGTATGAAATCGAGATCCGCGTGCTGCTTCCCGACGGCGTGCATCAGGATGCTTCCCTCATGGCGCGGATCCGTCTGGTAGAGCTTTCGGAGGAATAAAAGGAGGAAACTGGATATGGCAAGAATGTTTGGAACGGATGGCGTCAGAGGAGTGGCCAACGAAGAACTCACGCCGCTTCTGGCGATGCAGCTGGGGCAGGCGGGCGCATACGTTCTGACCAGAGAAAACAAACACAGACCCACGATCATGGTGGGCTGTGATACCCGTATTTCCGGCGATATGCTGGCGCACGCCCTTATGGCGGGCATTTGCAGCGTGGGCGCCAATGCGGTGTATGTGGGCGTTATTCCGACGCCGGCCATCGCCTATCTCACAAAAAAATATAAGGTAGAGGCGGGGGTCGTAATCTCCGCGTCCCATAATCCGATGGAGTTTAACGGCATCAAGTTTTTTGACGGGGACGGCTATAAACTGCCCGACGCGCTGGAAGATGAGATCGAAGCGCTGATCCGAAGCGGCATGAAGGGCGTGAAATTCCCCAACGGCTCCGGCGTGGGCAGGGTAAAGAACCGCAAGGACGCCCGGGAGGAATACATCAATCATGCGGTGCAGTCTGTTCCGGTGGATCTGAGCGAAATGAAGATCGTTGTGGACTGCGCGGAAGGCGCGTCCCATTATACGTCGGTGGAGGCGTTGCGCCAGCTGGGGGCTCAGGTGGTGGCGATTCACAATATGCCCGACGGCACCAATATCAACGCCAACTGCGGCTCTACCCACATGCAGGAGCTTCAGGCCAGGGTCGTATTTGAAAAGGCGGATGTCGGCCTGGCCTTTGACGGGGACGCAGACAGACTGTTGGCGGTGGACGAAACCGGCAAGGTGGTGGACGGCGATCAGATCATGGCGATTGTGGGCGCCCACATGAAAAAAATGGGAAAGCTCAAAAAGGACACCATCGTGGTCACGGTCATGAGCAACCTGGGATTCTTCCAGTTCGGCCAGCGGGAAGGGATTCAGGTGGAAAAGACCAAAGTAGGGGATCGGTACGTGCTGGAACGCATGCGTCAGATCGGCGCGAGCCTGGGTGGAGAGCAGTCGGGACATATCATCTTTCTGGATGAGAATACCACCGGGGACGGCCTTTTATCGGCGCTGCATCTGCTGGAAGTGATGGCGCAGACGCAAAAGCCGCTTTCGGAACTTTCTCAGATCATGACGGTGCTGCCGCAGGCGCTGGTCAACGCCAAGGTGCCCAATCACCGGAAGGAACATTATATGGAGTATCCGGAGATCGCAGAGGCAATCCGCAAGCTGGAGAGCGATTTTGCGGGCGAAGGACGCGTTTTGATCCGGCCCTCCGGGACGGAACCGACGGTCCGGGTCATGATCGAAGGAACGGATAAGGAAAGGATTGAACAGGAGGCAAAGAAGCTGGCGGATCTGATTCAGAATCTGTTGGTATGAACCTTCTTTCGGACGGGGAACGCCGTCAGGAAGGGCTTGCGGGAATCCGCAGAAAATGATATGATATTTCTGGAGAAACTCCTGCAAAAGAGTCGAAAGGGGGAAACTGCTATGGTGCGGCAAAAGGTCGTGATCAAGAACCCTACGGGTCTTCACTTAAGGCCGGCGGGCGTTCTTTGTAAGGCAGCGATGCAGCATAAAGCGCATATCTCATTTCAGTTCCGTGAAAATACCGCGAATGCCAAGAGCGTGCTGAGCGTTTTGGGAGCCTGCATAAAATGCGGCGACGAGATCGAACTCATCTGTGAGGGAGAGGATGAACAGGAGGCGCTGGAGGCTTTGGTAAAAGTGGTGGAAAGCGGTCTTGGTGAATAATAGTTGCGTTCGTCAGCCCAGGTTTTCCTGGGCTGTTTTATAAAAGAAAACAGGCAAGGGCCGGAAAGGATTTGATACAATGAACGATATTCCTGCGATAGAAGGGGGAGTCCCGGTCAGAGACCGAAAAATATATTACGGACATCAATATCTGGACGAGGCGGATTACCGGGCGGTACAAAACGTGCTGCAAAGCGGCGCGGATCTGACCTGCGGACCCAGGATCGGCGAACTGGAGCGCCGGCTTTGCGAAATCGGAGGCGCCAGATACGCGGTGGCGGTGAGCAGCGGTACCGCGGCGCTGCATATTGCCTGTCTGGCGGCAGGGATCGGAGAGGGAGACGAGGTCATCACAACGCCCATTACCTTTGCCGCTTCCGCCAACTGCGCCCTTTACTGCGGCGCCCGGCCCGTTTTTGCGGATATTGACGACAGGACATATAACATAGATCCCCAAAGCGTGCTCGCCCATGTGACGCCGCGCACCCGGGCGGTGGTGGCGGTGGATTATACGGGGCAGTCGACGCAGATTGACGAACTTCGCCAGATCTGCAAAAAGTACAATCTTTTGCTCATTACGGACGGCGCCCATTCCATCGGCACCCGGTATAAGGGACAGCCCACCGGCTCCCTGGCGGATCTGACTACGTTCAGCTTTCATCCGGTCAAGACCGTAACGGCGGGAGAGGGCGGCGCGGTATTGACCAACGATCCTGCGCTTTACCAAAAACTGCTTCTCTACCGGAGCCACGGGATTACCCGGGATCCGTCGCAGATGGAAAACGAGCCGGAGGGACCCTGGTATTACGAACAGGTGGCGCTGGGATATAATAATCGGATGACGGATATTCAGGCGGCGCTTTTAATCAGTCAGCTGGAGAAACTGGAACGGTTTAAGGCCCGCCGCAGGCAGATTACCGCACGCTACGACGAGGCCTTTTCCGGGATGGAACAGCTCAGGGTCCAGGAGGAGATTCCCGAATCGGACACCGCGCGGCACCTTTATATCCTGCGGATCAGGCCCGAAAAGCTGCGCATTGACAGGCGCGGGTTTTTTGACGCCCTGGCCGCGGAAAATATATGCTGCAACGTCCACTATATTCCCGTCTATTATTTTCCGTACTACCGGAAACTGGGATATTCCAGGGGGCTTTGCCCGAAGGCGGAGAAGCTGTACGAGGAGATTATCACGCTGCCGCTGTATTACGCCATGAGCGATCAGGATGTGGACGACGTGATCCGGGCGGTGCGCAGAATCGCCGGGTATTATGCGGTTTGAACAGGGAGAAGGAGCCAATGAAGGAATGGGAGTATCAAACCCCGTATTTTGTGATTGACGAAGGCCAGCTGGCCGCGGATTATGGGATGCTCACTCACGCCCTGGACGGCGCGTGGAACCATTATCGGATCGGATATTCTTTTAAAACCAATTCGCTGCCCTGGCTGGTCACCTTCCTGAAAGAAAAGGGCGCCATGGCGGAGGTGGTTTCGGACGATGAGTACCGGCTGGCGGTTTCGCTGGGGTTTTCGGATGCGCAGATCATCTATAACGGCCCGATAAAGAAAAGGGATTCCTTTGAAAAGGTATTGTCCGCCGGCGGGATCGTGAATATGGACGGAAGAAGGGAGCTGGACTGGCTGGAAGCGCTATGCGCCGCCCATCCGGATCAGGTCTTTAAAGTCGGCGTCCGGGTCAATTTTGACCTGGAAAAGCGCTGCCCCGGCCAGACCACCATGGGAGAGGCCGGCGGCCGGTTCGGGTTCTGTTATGAAAACGGGACCTTTGCCGAGGTGCTCCGACGGATCGGGAATCTGCCAAACGCCAGGGTAACGGGGCTGCATCTCCATTCCAGCAGTAAGACCAGGAGCGTGGCGGTGTTTGAGGCCATTGCAGAGATGGCGTGCCGCCTGAAGCGGGAGTTTGACCTGCGGCTGTCCTATGTGGATCTGGGAGGCGGATATTGCGGCGGCCTGAAGGACCGGCCCCAGTATCCCGATTATTTTCCCGCCATAGCCGCTGTCCTGCGCATGGAGTTTGCGCCGGAGGAGACGGAACTGATCGTAGAGCCGGGGATCTCTCTGCTTTCCAAAGCCACCACTTATGTGACCGGCGTGGTGGATGCGCGGCAAATCGGCAGCGAACGCTATGTGATCACCGACGGCAGCCGTTTTCATATTGATCCGACCATGATCAAGTCCTCATATCTGTTCCGTCTCGCCCTGCATCCGGAAAATCCCGCAGAGAGAAGAACGCTGTCACATCAGTGCATATCCGGATTTTCCTGTATGGAGGCAGATCGCCTGTTTGAATATGAAGACGGCGCAGAGCTGATGGAACACGACCGAATCATCTATGAAAACGTGGGCGGCTATACGATGAGCCTTTCGCCGCTCTTTATCCAATATTTCCCCGACGTTTACATCCGGCGCGCCGGCAGGCTGCACAAGGTGAGGAAACACTGGACGCCCCGGGAATATATGGCAAACAGCGCGCGCTATCGGGAGGAGGATATGTGGGACCAAGAGGATGGGAAAGGAACAAAAGAAGCATGAACATCTTGATCTTAAGCTGCGGCACGCGCAATAAGCTGGTGCGTTTTTTTCGGGAAAGCCTTTCGGCCCGTCCGGCGGGCGGCCGGGTGATCGCCGTGGACTGCAGCCCCTGGGCGCCGGCTCTCTATGAGGCGGACCGGCATTATCTGGTTCCGAAAATGACAGAGCCCGGTTATCTGGAACGGATCCTGGAGATCTGTAAAAGAGAGGAGGTAAAGGGGCTGCTGCCTCTGTTTGAGGACGAGCTGGAGCTGGTTTCCCAAAACCGGAAACGGTTCGAGGACGAGGAAATCACCGTTCTTGTCTCGCAGCAGGAGACCGTATCGCTGTGCCGGGATAAGGAATCCTTTTACCGGCATCTTCTGCAGCACCGTCTTCCCGCCCTGTCCACCTGCGTGGGGCTGGAGGAGTTTGAAGCGGCCCAAAGGGAAGGCCGGATGGATTTCCCCGTATTTGTAAAGCCGGTCCGGGGATGCGGGAGCGCAGGCGCGTTCCGGGTGGATCATAAGGAAATGCTCCGGGCGGTCTGCGCCGGCCCGGAAAAGATGCTGATTCAGGAGTACGCCCGGGGAGAAGAATTCGGCGCGGATGTCTATGTGGATCTGATCTCCCATAAGCCTGCGGCCATCTTTTTAAAGAAAAAGGTGCGGATGCGGGCCGGAGAAACGGAGAAGGCGATTTCTGTAAAGGATCCGGCGCTGTTTGATCTGGTGAAGCGTACGGTCGCCACGCTGCGGCTGGCCGGTCCGGTGGATATGGATCTGTTCCGGGTGGGAAACGAATTTTTCGTTTCGGAGATCAATCCCCGTTTCGGCGGCGGTTATCCGCACGCGTACCACTGTAACGTGAATTTTCCCGAAATGATCCTCAACAACCTGGAGGGAACGGAAAATCCTCCCGCCATCGGCGCTTATGAAGAGGGGATCTGTATGATGAAATATACGGATGAGATTGTCAGAAGATTGTAAAAAAGGGCGGCCCAAAAGTCGAATGACTTAAGGGACGCCCTCTTGTTCTTATGATGTGATTTCAGACGAATTTATTCGGCGTCAAAGGTCGTGCCGTCCTGAATAATACAGATGTTTGTTTTGCCGGTGTTGAGTTCGATTTCGTTGCCGTTGTCGTCATAGTAGCGGGTGGGATCGTAGTCGCCGGTCTTTTTCCAGTTTACATGGATCCCCTTGCCGTCGGTGAAATACCAGCCGTCCTTGGTATCGTCATGGCAGCCGTAGCCAAGATACCCTTTGGCATCTCTGGTCTCATAGTGGGTAAACTGCACGATCACATTTTTGAACGCCAGCTGTTCGCCGTTGGCGCCGTCGATGTGCTTCTTGTCTCCCTTTTGCATACCCTGGAATCTGTAATACAGACCGTCTTCCTCGTTGTACTCAAAATAGGTCTGGGTTTTTTTGTAGGTAGCGGACAGATCGATTTTCGATGCGGGAATGGCGTCGCTGCCGTACTGCTCCAGCGTATTTTCGCCGGAGGCAAACCGAAAATGATCGCCCTCATAGTTGGAGGTATAGGTCTCGGAATATCCCAGCTTCTGAATGGCGCTTTCGATCCTGTCGCCGCTGGTATATGCGTTATGCGGCGCGTCGCGGTCGGAGGTGCGGAAAAACGCCGCGTCCACCAGTCCCTTCTTCTGGCTGGTGTCGCTGGCCAGCACGGCGCCGGTGATATTGTCGGTGGTCGGATCGTTGATGATGGGCAGGATGTAGAAAGGGCCGCCGATATGGCAGTAAATGGCATCCCATTCCTTTGCCCAGTATACGTAGTAATCCCGGCAGCTTCGGACATTGCCGATCTTTTCCAGGTTCTTCCAGTCTTTAAAGACCGCCATCAGACGGGTCATGCCGCCCTCCACGTTACATTCGTAGAGAATGTCGGCCTGGCTGATGCCGTAATGGGGCAGAGCCGCGTTTTCATCCGGAATCATGACGGCGATGGGACGCTGCTGTTCCAGATCCCCGCTGATCCATTCGTTGGTCAGAGGACTTCTTACCATACCCTCCTCGGGCGGCAGATCCTCTGTTTCCGTCTCGAT
Source organism: uncultured Eisenbergiella sp. (assembly GCA_947626995.1). Taxonomy (GTDB): domain Bacteria; phylum Bacillota; class Clostridia; order Lachnospirales; family Lachnospiraceae; genus Gallintestinimicrobium. Next base: position 61,344 of record CANQUI010000003.1, read on the forward strand.
AACGGTTTCTTCGGGCAGCGTCTCGGGAACGGACACCGGCTCGGAGAGCATTTCATTTACAGGAACTGTTTCTACCTCGTCCTCGTTCTTGCCACAGCCAAAACACAGCGTAGAACAAACAAGGCCGACGACCAGAAGAGCAGTCAGCTTTTTCATAATCGAATCCTCACTTTCTTTTTGTTCCGTTTCTCCGCATAAAAAACGGATGCGCTTTTCACGCCGTAATAATGATTATAACTGACGGAAAGATGTTTGTCACTACCAAACGACATTTTTTTTGAGGGAAAATCCGGCAGAAGGTGGCAAAAAGAAAAGAGCTATGGTAAAATGATGCAAAGGATCACTGTCAGGAGGGCATCATGAAAAAGATCATTGTAACCGGCTGCAACGGGCAGCTGGGCAGGGCGGTAAACGAATACTATAAAAATGCGTCCGATCTCAGTTTTGTGAATACGGATGTGGGAGAACTGGATATCACCGATATTGACGCCGTACTGGGCCTGGCCCGCGAGGTAAAACCCTACGCCATCATAAACTGCGCGGCCCATACGGGAGTGGATGCGTGCGAAACCCAGTATGAAAAGGCGTTTGCCATCAACGCCATCGGCCCCCGGAACCTGGCCATTGCGGCCCGGGAGACGGGCGCCCGGCTTGTGCATATTTCTACGGATTATGTGTTCGACGGAAAGGCGACAAGGCCGTATGTGGAAACGGATCCCGCCAATCCGCAGGGAGCGTACGGTTCCACCAAACTGGCCGGAGAGGAGTTTGTCAAACAGTTTGCGGACCGCTGGTTCATTCTGCGGACCGCCTGGCTGTACGGGGACGGAAAGAACTTCGTAAAAACCATGCTGCGGCTTTCCGAGACCCATGACAAGGTGCGCGTGGTGGGAGATCAGTTCGGTTCCCCTACCAGCGCTGCGCAGCTGACCCGGGCCATCAACGCCGTTCTTTTTTCGGACAACTACGGAATCTTCCACGCCACCTGCGAAGGCAGCTGCAGCTGGGCGCAGTTTGCGGAGGAAATCTTCCGACTGGCCGGGAAGAATACGGCGGTGGAGGCCATTACCACGGAAGAATACGGCGCCCCGGCGCCCCGGCCGGCCTATTCGGTCCTGGATAACCGGATGTTCCGTTTGACGACGGACTTTTCCTTTGCGGACTGGCACGACGCCGTCGCCGTCTATATGAAAGAACTGGGATAAAAGCGCGACAGGAGGCGGACCTGCCGGACAGAAAACGGCCATACCCGAACGGATTCTCGAGTATGGCCGTTTTTATCGGATGTTTGAAACAACGGGATCAGCCCAGGAAGAAACAGTACAAAAGGGCGATGAGAATTCCCAGCACGGCGCCCACCAGTACCTGCATGGGGGTATGGCCCACGAACTCCTTGAGCTTTTCCTGATAGGAAATCGGCTGTCCCATCTTTTGGAAAAAGTCCATCATTTCGTTGATGACCTGGGCCTGCAGCCCCGTTTCCCGGCGCACGCCCCGGGCGTCGTACATGACCACGATGGCGAGGATGGCCGTAATGGCGAACTGGAAGCTGCCCCCGCCGTACTGATAGCCTGCCGCGGTGGCCAGCGCGCAGACGGTGGCGGAATGGGAGCTGGGCATGCCGCCGCTTCCCACCAGGCGCTCCGCATCAAAGCCGTAAACGTACATGTGGATTCCGGTTTTGAGCAGCTGCGCCACAAGCCATCCGGTGGCGGCGGACATAAATAATGTGTTGTGTATCAGCGCGTTTAAAAATTCCAAGATTCGTCCCTCATCTTTCGCTTTATTGTATCTTATTTTCCCGTGAAAGACAAGACTGTTTTCGGTTGAAAAGGATATCGCAGCATGATAGAATAATAAGAACGGACGGATGAATCTATGGTGATGGTATTGCTGCAATGGTGCTATATCGCGCTGGTTTCGTTTCTGACGGGCTTTGCGGTGCTGGCTCCATTTGAGAAAAAAAACGGATATCGGGTGTTATACGCTGTCTCCTATATGATGGCGGGTCTTGTGATCCTGACGGTCTATGCGGAGTATTTCAGCCTGTTTGGGGGCGTGGGCGTGACGGCCAATCTGTTGGTGGTGCTGGCGGACCTGGCAGCGCTTATGGTCCACCGCAGGCGGATAGGGGCCTTTTTGCGTGAAAGACGGCGCCTGGTCAGCCGGGGCGAATGGATCCTTTTCGCCTTTTTGACGGTGCTTTTTGCGTACGGCTCTTCCCGGGGGTATCTTCATTCGGACACGGGGCTGTATCATGCCCAGAGCATCCGCTGGATCGAGGAATACGGCGTGGTGCCGGGGCTGGCCAACCTGCACAGTCGGTTCGGATACAACAGCGCGGCCTTTTCGCTCTGCGCGCTGTTTGGCGGCGCCGGGCTGACCCGATACCCGATGCACGACGCAGCGGGTTTTTTCGCGCTGCTGTGCGCGATAAAATGCACGGGGCTTTTGCATCTGACCAAAAAAGAGGATCGCAGGGTGCGGCTTTCCGATTTTTTATCTGTGGGCTGCATTTTTTATCTGGTGGCGGTGTTTCGGGAACTGGTGTCGCCGGCCTCCGACTATTTCGCCATGCTGCTTTTGTTCTTCCTTACGCTCAACTGGGTGGAGCTGTGGGAACGGAAGGAAAAAAGGATGCTGCCCTATGCGCTGTTGTCGGAGGGGCTGGTCTTTGCCTGTACGGTAAAGCTTTCCGCCGCGCCCATGTGTCTGCTGGTGCTCTATCCCGCGGTGCTGCTGATTTTAGACAAAAAGTATAAGCAGCTGGCAGGCTGGCTGGCGGCCGGTTTTCTGCTGGTGTTCCCCTATCTGGCGCGCAACGTTTTAATCTCCGGATGGCTGTTTTATCCGTTTGCCCTGTTCGACTGGTTCCCGGTGGACTGGAAAATCGAAAAAGGCTATGCGAATTACGACGCCCGTGAAATCCAGGCGTACGCCAAAGAAATCTATGATGTTGCCAAAATGGATCAGTCCTTTTTTACCTGGTTTCCCCATTGGTTTTTTGCCCAGACGGCGACGGACCGGCTTTTGGTGCTGGCCGGATGGCTCTGCGTGCCCATAGGGGCAGGCTGGATGCTGCTGGTGCTTTTGGGCAGGGGCCGCCGGGAGCGATGGTCCGGCGGAGGGCTGGAGCCGGCGGCGTTTCTTCTTTTGGAAGCAACGGCCCTGCTTAGTTTCTTTTTCTGGCAGTTTGGGGCGCCCCTGGTGCGCTACGGGTATTTTTACGTGCTGTTTCTGCCGGTCACCACCGTCGGCTGTCTGTATCGGAAGGGGATGCCAAAAAAGGCGGGATTTTACGGCTTTGTGATATTCCTGGTGGCTTTTTTGGGGTATCGGGGGTATAATTTATATCATATGGTGGCGGAATTCTGGAAGGAACCGTATTACCTCTATCAGCAGGATTACGGCCAGTGGCCGGCCTTTTCCTACGAGGTGGACGGGCTTACCATCTATGTTCCCACCGACCGGGGGCAGATCGGGTACGATAAGTTCCCTTCCTCTCCGGTGGTGCAGCCCATTGAACTGCGGAAAGGTACGGTCAGGGCGGGATTTCGGAAAAAGGGTTCGGAGGATTGACGGATGAAGACGTACGGCGTCATTATGGCGGGCGGCGGAGGGACGCGCTTTTGGCCGCTGAGCACCAAGGCGGAGCCCAAACAGTTTTTGAATCTGTCGGGCAAAGAGAGTCTGATCAACGAGACCATCGACCGGCAGGAAGGGTTCATCAGAAAAGAAGATATTTTTATTGTGACCAATGAGATGCAGGTTTCTCTGATGCTTGCGCGGACCGCCGGGCGGATCGGCAGGGATCATGTGCTGGCGGAGCCTGCCGCCCGCAATACGGCGGCCTGTATCGGCTATGCCGCGATGGAGATCCTCAGAAAATATGAGGACGGGGTGATGTGCATTTTTGCGGCGGATCACCACATCCGGGATAAGGCCGCCTATACCCGGACGATGCAGGAGGCGGTGCGCACGGTGCAAAAGACCGACGCGCTGGTGACCATCGGGATCCTTCCCACGTTTCCCTCCACCGGCTACGGTTATATGAGACATGCCCCTAAAAAAGGGCAGCTCTATCATGAGGTGGAGGAGTTTGTGGAAAAGCCGGACGAGGAAACGGCACGGGCCTATCTGGCTGCCGGCCGCTATGCCTGGAACAGCGGCATGTTCGTCTGGAAGGCTTCCACCATTCTGGACTATTATCGGAAGCTTCTGCCGGACGTCTATGAATGTCTGGCCCGGATCGGGGACGCCATGGGCACGCCGGAAGAACAGGAGGTTTTGCATCGCGTCTATCCTACCATCCCGAAGATTTCCGTGGATTACGGGATCATGGAGCGGGCCCGGGGCGTTTTGATGCTGGAAGGGGATTTTGGCTGGAGCGACGTGGGAAGCTGGGACACGCTGGACAGTGTGCGCAAAAAGGATGCCCGGGGCAATATTGCTTCCGGGGACACGCTGCTTATGGATACCGACGACTGCGTGATCTATGCCGGAGAAAAGCTCATCGCCGCCGTGGGGATGAAGGACACGGTGGTGGTAGAGGGCAGAAATGCCATTCTGGTCTGTCCGGTCCGGGAAGCGCAGCGCGTGAAGCAGGTGGTGGAGACGCTGGAAAAGGAGGGAAGATTCGACCGGTTGTGACAGAATAACCGTCGAAAAAACGCGAAAGTTCTCGATGGCTTTTCGTTTCACCCATGGTCTGCGGGTGCTAAGATGGGATTGCGGGAAAACGGATCTTTCGATATCCGATCTGCCCGGTAAGGAGGAACACCATGGTAAACGAAAAGAAAAGTACGTTGGAAACGGAGCGTTATGTGTCGGAACTCATGCTGGAGCTGGGAATCCCCGCACATTTAAGAGGATATTATTATCTGCGGGAGGCGGTGCTTTTGTCCGTGGCGGATATGGAGCTGGTGGGCAGCGTGACAAAGCTTTTGTATCCCGTCATCGCCAAACGTTACAAAACGACCCTGCAGCGGGTGGAGCGGGCGATCCGCAACGCCATCGAGGTGTCCTGGGAAAGAGGAAATCCGGACGTTTTTGAAGAACTGTTCGGTTTCAGCCGCCTGACCGGTTCTGCAAGGCCTACCAACAGCGAATATATCGCGCGGATCGCGGACCGGGTGAGGCTGGAATAGACGATAGGAGAAAAAGATGTTACTGAGTGTGATCGTACCGTGCTTTAACGAAGAGGAAAATGTGGCCGCCTTTTATAAGGAACTGATGAAGAACCGCCCTTTCTTTGAAAAGGAAGGGCTTCAGACGGAGATCCTTTATATCAATGACGGTTCCGCCGACAATACCGCCGCCGAGGTAAAGCGGCTGCATGAAAGAGACCGTTTCGTGCATCTGGTTTCCTTTTCCCGGAATTTCGGCAAGGAAGCGGCGATTTACGCCGGGCTGCAAAAAGCGAAAGGGGATTTTGTGGCGATCATGGACGCGGATCTGCAGGATCCGCCTTCGCTGCTTCCGGAAATGTTCTCTTATCTGAAGCAGGGGTACGATTCCGTGGCCACAAGGCGCGCCACAAGAAAAGGCGAGCCGGTGATCCGTTCCTTTTTTGCCCGTCTTTTTTACCGGATCATGAACCGGATCTCCAAAACGGAGATTGTGGACGGCGCGAGAGACTACCGGCTGATGACCCGGCAGGTGGTGGACAGCATTTTAAAGCTGTGCGAATACAATCGTTTCACCAAAGGGATTTACGGCTGGGTCGGCTATGAAACGAAATGGATCTCCTATGAAAATGTGGAGCGGGCCAACGGCAAGACCAAATTTAATTTCTGGCGCCTGTTTTTATATTCTCTGGACGGCATCATGGCGTTTTCCACCGTGCCGCTGGCCATCTCCTCGGTGATGGGCGTCTTGTTCTGCCTTGCCGCCTTTCTGGCGATTCTGGCGCTGATTATCAAAAATCTGCTCTATCACGATCCGGTGGCGGGATGGCCGTCCATGGTCTGCATCATCCTGCTTGTAAGCGGCGTCCAGCTGTTCTCGGTGGGGATTTTGGGGCAGTATCTGGCCAAAACCTATCTGGAAGTAAAGAGACGTCCGATTTATCTGATAAAGGAAGAACTGTAGAATGGAAACAAAAGCGGCGGTCAGCATTGTCATGCCGGTATATAATGCGGCGGCTTATCTTTCAGAAACGGTAGCCAGCGTACAAAATCAGACCTTTCCGGACTGGGAGCTTCTCATGGTGGACGACCATTCCTCCGACGACAGCCGGACGATCATGGAAAAGCTGGCGGCCGAGGATTGCAGGATCCGCCTGCTGTCCACCCGGGAGGGGGAAAAGGGGCCTGCCTGCGCGCGGAATACGGGTACGAAAAACGCAAACGGGCGGTATCTGGCCTTTTTGGATTCCGACGATCTGTGGATGCCGGACAAGCTGGAAAAGGAACTGGATTTTCTGCATAAAAAAGAGGCCGCTTTCGCCTTTACGGCCTACGAATTCGGGGACGAGTCGGCGCGGGGCACCGGAAAGATCGTTTCGGTACCGCCGCGGCTGGTTTACCCAAAAGCCCTTTCCCGGACGGTGATCTTTACCAGCACCGTTTTATTCGATACGGACAGGATCGACAGAGCACTTTTATCGATGCCGGACATCGCCAGCGAAGATACCGCGGCCTGGTGGCGCATCCTGCGCGCCGGATATACGGCGTACGGCTTAAACGAGGCGCTGACGATATACCGGAGACCAAAGAAATCCCTGTCTTCCAACAAAGCGGCGGCGCTGTCGCGGATCTGGAATCTGTACCGAAAGCAGGAAGGGCTCTCCCTGCTTCGCAGCGCGTGGCATTTTACCTTCTGGGCCATTTTTGCGACGCTGCGGCGGCTGTGAGGATCCTTTTCGCCCGCCGGAAGAGGGATCCGATTCGCCAGGAAAAATCAGAGGAAGTGACACATGAGAAGGAAAGATTCCCAAAAAAGACTGTTCATACTGTTGTTGTCCCTGCTGGGGCTTTGCATCCTGACTTCTTTTTACGCGCACGACTGGTTTGTCTACTATTATCAGCATATTGCCAACAAGACGATGAACCGGTTTAATACCAACGGCCACCGTCTGATCATCGGTCTTTATTTCGCGCTGCTCTTTTTCTTTTCCAATACCTACGGCGCGTTAAAAATCGGCTACCTAAAGCCCGTCGATATCTTTCTTTCCCAACTGTTTGCGTTATTGTGCGTCAACGTGATCTCCTACAGCCAGCTGAGTCTGATGTACGGCTGGTTCATGCTGGGGGGAGAGCGGATGATCCGCATGACGCTGTTCCAGCTGCTCTTTTTTGCCGCCTGGGATTATCTGACCAATCTGGCGTACCGCAAGATTTTTCCGCCGCGCCGGCTCTTGCTGGTGTACGGCGAGCATCCCATCGAGGATATTCTGAATAAATTTTCCACCCGACGGGATAAGTACCATGTGGCCCGGTGCATGAATATCCGGGAGGGGTACGAGGCCATCCAGGAGGCGGTGCACGATTATGACGCCATCGTCCTTTGGGACATCCCCACCATGGACCGCAACGAACTTCTGAAATACTGCTACAGCCGTTCCATCCGGATCTACATGATGCCCAAGATCCCCGACGTCATTGTAAAGGGAAGTTCCCAGCTGCATCTGTTCGACACGCCCATTTTGCTGACCAGGGAATACGCGCTGAACATTGAGCAGCGGATCGTCAAGCGGCTCATCGACGTGTGCTGCTCGCTGTTCCTTCTGATTCTGGCCTCCCCGTTTATGCTGCTGACGGCGTTTCTGATCAAGATCTATGACGGAGGGCCGGTTTTATACCGGCAGGTGCGCTGTACGCAGAACGCAAAGGAATTTAAAATCCTGAAATTTCGCAGTATGCGGGTAGACGCGGAAAAGGACGGGGTGGCCCGGCTGGCGTCCAAGAACGATTCCCGCATTACGCCCGTGGGCAGATTCATCCGGGCGGTACGCATCGACGAACTGCCGCAGCTGATCAATATCCTCAAAGGAGAAATGTCCTTCATCGGGCCGCGGCCGGAACGTCCCGAGATCATCAGACAGTATATGGAGCAGATGCCCGAGTTTTCCTTCCGGATGAAGGTCAAGGCAGGGCTTGCGGGATACGCCCAGGTTTACGGAAAGTACAACACGACTCCCTACGATAAGCTGAAGCTGGATCTGTTCTACATTGAGAATTATTCCGTATGGCTGGACATCAAGCTGATGCTGCTGACGGCCAAGATCCTTTTTACGCCGGACAGCACGGAAGGGGTGGACGCCCGGCAGGTGACGGCCCTGCGCGGGCAGACAAAAGAGCGGGAGAAATGAGGAAAATGCCGATGCGGGAAGGATATGAGGAATACTGGAGAGAGGGCGTCGATCTCAAACGCTTCGTCCTTTGTATGAAACGGAAATTCTGGATGGTTCCGGCGGCGGCCCTGGTATGCGCCCTGCTTTTTGCCGCCTGCTATCTGGCGGTTTGGGCGCAAAAAGACTCAACGCCAAAGTACCGGTCGGAGGCGCTGTTTGCCATCCGTTACAACATGCAAAAGGACGATGAGACGCTCAAGGCCTTTATCAACGAGTATAACGCCTATACCTGGGGCGATATGATGCGGTCGGACCGGGTGACGGCGGCCGTGATGGAAGAACTGCCGGATATGAGCCGGGCGCAGCTGGAGGATTCTCTGGATACGGCCATCGCATCCGATCCCGAATTTCTGACGGCGGGCTTTACCGCGGCTAATCCGGCCCTTTCCGAACGGATCCGGGACGCCTATATCCGGTCGATGGAGGCGTTTGGAACCACCCTGCGCGAGCGCGGGCTTACGGCCATCGAGGCGTGGAAGGTCGTTCCCGCCGTCCGGGTGAGAGAACAAAACCGGGCGGCAAACGCGGCGGCGCTTGGCCTGACGATCGGATTTTTTGCGGGGCTTCTTTTGCTGGCCGGCCGCTATGTGCTTGACGACAGGGTCCTGCTTTCCTCCGATGTGGAGCGCAGATACGAAATTCCGGTGTTGGGCTATCGGATGGCGGGACCGGGAGAAAAAACAGACCCGATGTTGGAACAAAATCTGTCCTATCGGAAGCAGAAGGGAACGGACCGCGAGATATCGGTGAGACAGATTCTGGAAGGAGAGGCGGATTTTGAGGCGCTGCGCCGGGACGGCGCCATCCTGACGATCCCGTGGAATACGCCCTGTCTGCGTCTGCTGGACCGGGTGTTTTCGGTACTGCGCGCGCAGGGTGTCGCCTTGTCCGGCGCCGTCATCGAGGGTGCAGACGGCAGATTTTTAAGCCGCTATTATGGAAAGGATCCGTGGCCGAAATGAAACTGCAGATTCTGGTATCGACGATGCAGCAGGACGTGCGCAGGCTGGCAGAGACCATGCGCCTGCAGGCGGAGAGCATCATCATCCATCAGGGAGAAGAGAACCGTTACGAGGAATTTGAATACGAAGGCCATCGGATGCGCTGTTACCATTTTCGCGAGCGTGGGATAGGCCTGTCCCGAAACAACGCGCTGCTTCGCGCGGACGGCGATCTATGCCTGTTTTCGGACGAGGATATCGTATATGAAGACGGCGCGGCACAGCGGATCGAGGAAGCCTTTTTGGCCCACCCGGAGGCGGACGTGCTCCTGTTTAATGTAACAGTGCGGGAGGAACGCCGTACCTATTGGACAGAGCGGTTCCACCGGGTGCGCTGGTACAACTGCGGCCGGTATCCGGCTTTTTGTATCGCGCTGCGCACCCAAAAGATGCATGCCGCAAATCTGACCTATTCGCTCTTGTTCGGCGGAGGCGCCCGGTATGCCAACGGGGAGGACAGCCTGTTTCTTTTTGACTGCCTCAGGACCGGCCTGAAGGTGTACGCGATTCCCATGGTCATCGGGGAAGAGATCTACCGCCCCTCCACCTGGTTTTTTGGTTACGACGAAAAGTTCTTTCACGACAGGGGCGTGCTGTATCATGCGCTTTACGGGATGTGGGCAAAGGCGATGGGACTGCGGTTTCTCCTGAAAAACAAAAAGCAGATGTGCGCGGGCAGGATCGGTTTTTTACAGGCAAAGAAGCTGTTGTTTACGGGGATAGAGGACGGAAAGAGGGAACTGTAGGAAATGATTTTCTATTGTGCGATCACGGCCCTGACGATTCTTTGGGCGCTGCCGGTTTCCGGCCGGATCGGCGGCACGAAGATGACGCGGCAAAGAGCGTTTCACCTGGTCTGTGTGACGGGTATTTTTCTGACGCTGTCTGCCGTGGCGGCGCTGCGGGTAGGCGTGGGCAACGACTACGGAAAATATGTGGATATTTTTCATGAGATCAGCGCGGGAACCGACGCCGCCTATGTGGTGACGGAGCCCGGCTTTAATCTTGTGGTAAAGGCCGTGTATGCCCTGTCCGGGTATGAAAACTATCTGCTTGTCTTCGCCCTGTTCGGGACGGCCACCGTTTTTTTATTTCTGCGGGCCATGTATGACCTGAGCGAGAATTTTTGGCTTTCCTTTTTCCTGTTTATGACGTTGGGCCTTTATTTTCGGACCTTTACCACGGTGCGTTATTATTTCGTGCTGGCGCTTTCTTTGTATTCCCTCCGCTATGTGCTGCGCAGGGAATACGGGAAATTCGTTCTGTGCGTGGCGTTTGCCGCGCTGTTTCATAAGTCGGCGCTGTTTCTTTTGCTGCTGGTTTTGCTGGCCCGTCTGCGGTACAAAAAAAAGGCGCTGATCGCCGGTGCGATCCTCTGTCCGCTGGTGTTTCTTCTGCGGGGACCGATCCTTGCGCTGGCGCTGTTTTTCTATCCCACCTTCCGGAATACGGTTTATCTTTCAGAGGACGTGGGGCTGGCGGCGAATCTGTCCGGCATCGTGCGCTGTCTGTTTTTGTTTGCGTTGGCTTTCTGGTGCCGGGAGAGCCTGCAAAAGGAGGAAAACCGCTTTTACCTGAAGCTTTCCGTGCTGGGCTTTCTGCTTTACACCTGCGCGTCCTTCCTGCCGCTGGTGTCAAGGCTTGCCTATTATGCGGTGGCGCCGCAGATCCTGTTGGTGCCGGGGCTTTTGGCCGGCGTGACCGACCGGAAAAAGAAGCGGATCGCGCTGGCGGCAGTGCTTTTCTTTGGGATAGCGTATTTCTTTGGTTTCCTGCACGCCGCCTCCGGCAGCGGGATTCAGGTGCTTCCCTATAAAACCTGGCTTTTTACGGATTGGAAGTGGATCAATGGATCGGATTACTTTTAGTATTGTGGTGGTTTGTTTAAATCCGGGCGCAAAGCTTGGGCAGACGGTGCAAAGCGTGCTGACGCAGCGCTACGGCGATTATGAGATTCTGGTCAAGGACGGCGGGTCGCAGGACGGATCGAAAGAGGGACTGCCGCAGGACAGCAGGATCCGTCTGCTCTGCTGTCCCGATGCCGGGATTTATGACGCCATGAATCAGGCGCTGCCCCTGCTCAGAGGGCAGTATGTGCTCTTTTTAAACTGCGGCGACACGCTCCATGACCGGGATGTCCTTTCGAACATGGCGCGGATCATAGAAAGGGAGAAAGAGAGCCGCAGCGGACGGGACCGGCTTTTGATTTTCTATGGCAACCAGTACAACCTGAAACAGAAAAGCGTGGTCTATTCGGCACCGGTGCTCCATGATTTCACCTGCTATCGCAACGTGCCCTGTCATCAGGTCTGTTTTTACGACGCGCGCCTGTTTTCCCAGAGAGGGTACCTGCTCCGGTACCGGGTGAGGGCGGATTACGAGCACTTTTTATATTGTATTTATGAGAGAAAGGCCCGGGGCGTGTATACGGAGCTTCTGGTGGCGGATTACGAGGGCGGCGGGTTTTCCGAAACAAAAAAGAACCGGAAGATTTCCGCCAAGGAACACCGGGAGATCACCCGACGCTATCTGGGACGAAGGAAGGCGCTGCGGTACCGGCTGCTTTTGCTTTTGACGCTGGCGCCCCTGCGGAGCCGGATGGCGGAAAGCGAAACGCTGTCCCGGTATTATAATCGGATCAAGACAGGACTGTACCGTCTGGCCGGGAAAAGAGGAGAGGGCCGATGAGAGTATTGTGGGTCTGTAATATCATGCTGCCGGTCATCGCAAAACAGCTGGGGGAATCCTACAGCGTCCGGGAAGGATGGCTTTCGGGCATCCTGGACCGGCTGCTGGACCGAAAAAAGGATGAAATCGAACTGGGGATCTGCTTTCCCGTGGAGGCGGAAAAAGACGGGCTGCGGGCAGAAATGAAGCTGGGAAAATGGGGGCGGCAGGTTGTCTGCTACGGATTTGCACAAGACCTGTCGCATCCGGAGCGCTATGAAGAAGGAATAGAGCTTTGCTTTGCGCGGATTCTGTCCCATTTCAAGCCGGATCTGGTTCACATTTTCGGGACCGAATTTCCCCATGCCTACGCCTGCGCGAAGGTTTATCACAGGCCCGAGCGGACGCTGGTGGGCCTGCAGGGGCTGATGTGCGCCTGTGCGAGAGCCTATATGGCCGGTCTGCCCGCGTCGGTGCAAAAAAGCCGCACGCTTCGGGACCGGCTCCGGCACGACAGTATGCGACAGCAGCAGGAAAAGTTTTTCCTGCGGGCCGCCCGGGAGGAAAGGCTTTTAAAATGCGTCGGACATGTGGCCGGACGCACGCCCTTTGACAAAAAGACCGTGGCCGCCATCAATCCCGACGCGGCGTATCATTTTATGAATGAAACCATGCGCCCCGGTTTTTACCGGGGGGAATGGGAACCGAAACGCTGCCGCCGCTATGAGATTTTTGTGAGTCAGGCGGATTATCCCCTCAAAGGGTTTCATGATCTGCTGCAGGCCATGAAGGAGATTTTACAGGACTATCCGGAGGCCGGGATCGTGGTGGCCGGAAACAGCGTGCTGGGGATGGACGGCCCTGTCAGCAGGCTGAAGCTTCCGGCGTACGGAAAATACCTGCGCCGCCTGATCCGGGAAAACGGACTGTCGGGAAAGGTGCGGCCCCTGGGGCAGCTGCAGGAGGAAGAGATGAAACAGGCGTTTTTGGGATGTCATGTGTTTGTCTGCCCTTCCTATATGGAAAATTCCCCCAATTCCGTGGGGGAGGCGCAGCTTCTGGGCGTTCCCGTGGTCGCCAGCGACGCGGGGGGGATCCCCGGGATTGTGGAAGACGGAGTGGGCGGCCTTTTGTATCCCTGCGGAGATGTGCACGCCCTGGCGCAGGTGGTGAAGAAGGTCTTTTCGTCGGATGACTTCGCCCGCCGTCTCGGGGAAAGCCAGAGGGCTGTTTCCGCAGAGAAATATGACGGCGAACGCAATTACGAAACCCTGCGGCAAATCTACAAGGAGATCTGCAGCGCATGAGAACGGTATTTGTCTCCAATTACATCAACCACCATCAGATTCCCTTTTCGGACGCGCTCTACAAACGGCTGGGAGAGGACTATCATTTTATCCAGACCGAACCCATGGAGGAAGAACGCAGGCAGATGGGCTGGCATACGGATGCAAATAAGCTGCCCTATGTGGTGTGCTCCTATGAGCAGGAGCAGCGGGCCAGGAAGCTCATTGCAGAAGCGGATCTTCTGCTGGCCGGTTGGACCGGACGGACGGATCTGTTTATGGACAGGCTGGGGGAGGATAAGCTGACTTTGCGCATCAGCGAGCGGATCTACCGGGAGGGACAGTGGAAGGCAATTTCTCCCCGGGGACTTCTGGACAAATACCGGGAGCATATCCGGTTTCGGAAGGCGCCGGTATATCTGCTGTGCGCGGGCGCTTATGTGGCCTCGGACTTTTCCCTGATCGGCGCGTATCCGCAAAAGAAGCTGAAATTCGGCTATTTTCCGCCGCTGCGCCGCTATGAAGAGGACGAGTTGTTTGAAAAAAAGCGCCGTTTCTGCCGGGAGGAAATCCAGATGGTCTGGGCAGGGCGGCTGATTCCGCTGAAGCATCCGGAATATGTGACGCAAATCGCCGGGGAACTGAAACGGATGGGATACCGGTTCCATATCCATCTGATCGGCGGCGGCCCCATGGAAGAAACCATAGAAGAGAAGATCAAAGAAGGCGGGCTGGAAAGCCGCTTTACCCGTTACGGCGTCCTGCCGCCGGATCAGGTGCGGGATGTGATGGAACAATGCCAGATCCATCTTTTTACCAGCAATTATCTGGAGGGCTGGGGCGCCGTGGTCAACGAAGCCATGAACAGCGGCTGTTGCGTGATCGCCAACGCGCAGACCGGGGCGGCGCCGTTTCTGATTCGGGACAAGGAGAACGGCCTTCTCTATGCCGACGGCTCCTACAAGACCTTTTCCGACTGTGTGAAGCGGCTTGTGAAAGCGCCGGAGCAAATAGAACGGATGGGCCGAAACGCGTACCGCACCATATCCGAAGAATGGAACGCCCAGCACGCGGCAGAGGAATGTCTGCGGTTTTATGAAAACTGGAAAGCCGGCAGGATAAGCCTGCCAGAGAGCGGGCCCCTTTCCGCAGCGCAGAATCTGCCCGCAAGATGGAAATACAGAGAGGGAAAGCTGGAATGAAACAGGATATTTTGGTAAGCGTTATCGTACCCTGTTATAATATAGAGGATTGCCTGGAGCGCTGCGTGAACAGCATCTGCGCGCAGACGTACGCCAATCTGGAGATCCTTCTGGTGGACGACGGTTCCACGGACCGCACGGGGGCGCTCTGCGACGCGCTGGCGGCCGCGGACGGACGGATCCGGGTCTTTCATAAGAAAAACGGAGGATCCTCTTCGGCGCGGAACCTGGGGATCGAAAACGCTTCGGGAGAATGGCTGGGATTTGTGGACAGCGATGACTGGATTGCACCGGAAATGTATGAAAGGCTGCTGGAAGCGGCGCTGACGCAGGACGTGGCAATTTCCCAGGCGTCCCGGGACGAGATCGACGAGGATCTTTGCCGGCGGCCGGACGTATGCGTCCCGCCGGAGCGGATCACGGTTTATTCGGACGAGGATTTTTTGCGGGAACTGCTGCTGCATAGAGGGGACTGTTCCTTTTGCACCAAGCTGGTGAAACGCACGCTGTTTGAGAGCCGGCGTTTTCCGGAGGGGAAGCTCAACGAGGACTTTATCCTGCTGGTGGAGATGCTGGCGGACGCAGCGCGTATCTGCGTCCTGCCGCAGCAGATGTATCATGTGTTTTACCGCAGCAACAGCAACACCAGAAAAAAAGACCGGGAAGAATTTTCCCGCGTCTTTATCGATATTGTGGAAAATGCGGACCGGGTGCAGGAACTGGTGGAAGAACACTATCCGAACCTGCACATCCCGGCGCAGCGTTTCGCTCTGTTTCAGAGACTGGAGTATCTGCTGCACATCCCGGTGAGCCGCATGTCGGACACAGACCCCTTTTATGCGGGGGTGAAACAATATCTGCGCAGGCATATCGGCGATACGCTGACCAATCCGTTTTTGACCGGGAAGAACAAACTCTATCTGATCCTGCTGACCGCCGCGCCCAAAACGGTGCGCCGGGTGCATGAAGCGAAACGGAAACGGGCTATTTGACGGGTTTGGCACCCGCCTTTTCCTGTAATTCTTCTACTTTTCTTTTCAGCCAGCCCTTTTTCTTCTTTTCCGTCGTCTGTATGCTGCCGCGCAGCCCTTTTACGCTGGTCAGATAGATGCCGCTGACGCTGGCCTTGACTTCTTTCTTGACGGGTACCGAGTCGAAGATTTTTTCGTCGCAGACCAGAGATACGATCTGAGGCCCCACTTTGGCCTTTACGATGGGAAGCTTGGAACGGCGCAGAAGCTTGGGCGTCTGGGCGATCACCGCCTGGGGAAGCCCCGCGTCCTTTAAGCGCATCCTTTTTTTGTCGATAATCAGCATCGACACGGTCTGTTTGTACGCGTCGATCTGCTTTTGCTGCTCCTCCTGTTTTTTCTGGGCCCGTTTTCCCAGAAAATAAAGAGCGGCGATAACGGCGATAAGCACCACGAGAGTGATGAGCAATACCCATGATAAGGTAGACATAATATAGTCCCTCCTTGCATAATCGGGCGGCGCGGGAACGAACGCCCTATTTCATGATTTTAGCAGAATTTTTTTCGCAAGACAAGGTGTTTATTGCAGTTTGGGGTAGATTCCTTTATAATAATAAGACGAATAAAGGGAAAGGGGAAAAAGGATGGAACTTTGGAATCAGATCTGGAACGAAATACTTTCAGCAGGCTCTTTTCTCTGGCGCCATATTTTCCTTCTGAACCTTTTTTTCTCTATTGTCATCATTTTTTTTCAGCGCAAGGAGCCCAAATCCGCGTGGGCCTGGCTGCTTTTGATCAACGCCGTTCCGGGGTTTGGCTTTTTGTTGTACCTGCTGGCCGGTACGGACATGCATAAGCGCAGGATGTTCCGGATCAAGGGCTACGAGGATCTGGTCAACGAGGCGGTGCGTCGGCAGGAGTACAGCGTGCGCAGCCGGGAGATGGAGCAGGAAAACCCGGATTTAAAGGGGTTTTCCGATCTGGTCTTTTATAATTTGGAAAGCTCCGGCGCGGTGCTGACGACGGACAACGAGATTCGCGTTTTTACCGACGGCAACGATAAATTTGACGCGCTGATCGAAGATATCAGGCATGCGAGAGAATTTATTTTTCTGCAATACTACATTGTAAAAAACGACGTGCTTTTCGCCCGGATCCGGGACGTGCTGGAACAGAAGCTCAAGCAGGGAGTGGAAGTGTTTTTGCTTTACGACGCCATGGGGTGCCGGGGCGTACCGGGAAGGTACTGGAAGGACCTGCGGCGTACCGGGATCCATCTGGCCGTGTTTTTTCCCGCCCTGTTTGGCAGGATGCAGCTGCGGGCCAATTACCGCAACCACAGAAAGATCGCCATCATCGACGGAAAGATCGGCTATATGGGCGGGTTTAATATCGGCAAGGAGTATATCGGCCTGGATCCCAAGTTCGGCCATTGGCGCGATACCCATCTGCGGATTCGCGGGGGCGCCGTGACGGCGCTTTGCATCCGGTTCATTCAGGACTGGAATTATGCGGCCGGGACCAATCTTTTCGCGCAGCAAAAATATATCCGGTATCCGGAAACGCCCTGCGGCAGCACAAAGGTGCAGATCATTTCCAGCGGGCCGGATTCCACGCGCCAGAACATCCGGGACAATTATCTGCGGCTGATCCACAAGGCAAAAAAAAGGATCTATGTGCAGACGCCTTATTACATTCCCGATGAGGCCATTCACACGGCGCTTTTGGTGGCGGCCCAGTCCGGCGTGGCGGTAAATGTGATGATCCCCTGTAAACCCGACCATCCCTTCGTATACTGGGCCACATACTCTTATATCGGAGAGCTGGTCATGGCGGGGGCGCGCTGTTATACCTACAACAACGGTTTTTTGCACGCCAAAGGGGTTTCCATCGACGGAGAGGCCTGCTGTTTTGGAACCGCCAATATGGATATCCGCAGTTTTTCCCTGAATTTTGAAGTCAACGCCATGATCTATGATGAGAAGGTGGCGCAGGAAATGGAGCGGATCTTTGCCGAGGATCTGAAGCTGTGCCGTATGATTACCAAAGACGTTTACCGGGGCAGATCCCTGTGGATCCGGTTTAAGGAGCAGGTCAGCCGCCTGCTTTCGCCGGTATTGTAACCGGGACAAATCTGTGATAATATGAAAAGATGATCGGGCAAAGCGCCATAAGGCGCCGCGCGGATCGGTAAGAAAAGGAGAAGAAAGATGAAAAAAAATTTTTGGATGACAGGCGTTCTTGCCCTGTCCGTTGTATTACTGGCGGGTTGTGGCGCCGATGAAAAGCAGCAGGAAACGGAAACCGCGACGCAGGAGACGCAGGTGACCTATCCGGACGAAGCCTATCTGGAAAATCTGAATGTGGACGATTTTGTGGAGCTTGACCGGGACCAGTATCAGGGCATGACGATATCCCTGGCGGCCGCTTCCGTCAGCGACGAGCAGATTGACGAGGAGATTCAGGCCGCGCTGTCGAACAATCCGAAGCGGACCGAAATTACGGACCGGGCCGCGCAGGAAGGCGATCTGACGGATATCAGTTATGTGGGGAAAAAGGACGGCGTGGCCTTTGACGGCGGCACGGCGGATCACTATGAATTGGAACTGGGATCCGGTACGTTTATCGACGGGTTTGAGGACGGCGTAATCGGAATGAAGAAAGGGGAGGAAAAGGATCTGAACCTGACGTTCCCGGAAGATTACAACGACGCGGAGCTGGCGGGTCAGGATGTGGTGTTTACCGTTACGCTCAACACCATTTACGAGCTGTCGGAGCCGGAGCTTGACGATGCGTTTGTTTCGGGTCTGGGGATCGAAAATGTGGAGACGGTGGAACAGTACCGGCAGTATCTTTATGATCGGGATATGGAGTCCGCCCAACAGCAGTATGAGAACGATCTGGAAAATGCGGTGCTGGACGCGGCCTATCAGAACGCGGTATTCAAAAAGGACGCGACAGAGATGGAAGCGCGTTACCGCGACCGGCTTGTGAATACGAATTATTCCTATGCCACCACACTGGCGGCGATGTACGGCGTGGATCTGGAGACGTATCTGGGCATGACCTGGGAAGAATATGTGGCGGCGAATGAGGATGATATTGCAAAGTCGGCGAACCTTGCCACCAAGCAGATCCTCATGCTCCAGAAGATCGCCCAGAACGAAGGACTGACGGTAACGGAGGAGGAAATCGAGGAAGGGCTGACCAAGGATGCGGAGGAATACGGGTACGAGTCCGTGGAAGACTATAAGGAAGCCCTGGGCGAAGAACTTCAGACCTACGGCGAATATCTGCTGACCGAGAAGGTGATCGATTATCTGGTGGAAAACGCCAATGTGACCGATCCCGGCCAGGAGGAATGAGGAGAAGGAAATGGAACTGACGGATATCAGACAGTTATTTCGGGAAAGAGAACGGTATTACGGACAGAAGGTGACCGTGGGAGGCTGGGTCAGGAGCAACCGGGATTCCAAAAATTTCGGGTTTCTGGTGGTCAACGACGGAACCTTCTTTGAGCCGCTGCAGGTGGTATACGCGGCGGACCGGCTGGAAGATTATGAAAAGGTGGCAAAGATCGGAGTGGGCGCGGCCGTGATCGTCACGGGCGATATCGTTGCCACTCCCGGCGCCAAACAGCCCTTTGAAATGCAGGCGCAGGAGGTGGCGCTGGAGGGCGCTTCGGGACCGGATTATCCGCTGCAGAAGAAACGGCACAGCTTTGAATATCTGCGTACCGTCTCCCATCTGCGGCCCAGGACCAATACGTTTCAGGCGGTGTTTCGCGTCCGTTCTCTGATCGCCTACGCGATCCATCGGTTTTTCCAGGAGCGGGGATTTGTGTACGTCCATACGCCGCTGATCACCGGGAGCGACTGCGAAGGCGCCGGCGAAATGTTCAGCGTGACCACAATGGATTTAAACAACGTGCCCAGGACGCAGGACGGCGCGGTGGACTATTCCAGAGACTTTTTCGGCAAGCCCACCAACCTGACGGTGAGCGGGCAGCTAAACGGCGAGGCGTTCGCCATGGCGTTCAAGAATATTTATACCTTCGGGCCGACGTTCCGGGCGGAGAACTCCAATACCACGCGGCATGCGGCGGAGTTTTGGATGATCGAACCGGAAATCGCGTTTGCGGATCTGCAGGACGATATGATCCTGGCGGAATCCATGCTCAAGTATATCATCCGCTATGTGCTGGAGAACGCGCCGGAGGAGATGGCGTTTTTCAACAGCTATGTGGACCGGGGGCTGATCGAACGGCTCCATCACGTGCTTTCTTCCGATTTCGGGCATGTGACCTACACAGAGGCCGTCAGAATCCTGGAGCAGCATAACGACGAATTCGATTATAAGGTATCCTGGGGCTGCGATCTGCAGACGGAGCATGAGCGGTATCTCACGGAAAAGGAGTTCAAACGCCCGGTATTCGTAACGGATTATCCCAAGGAGATCAAGGCGTTTTATATGAAGCTCAATCCGGATCTCAAGACGGTGGCGGCCATGGACTGCCTGGTACCGGGGATTGGGGAGATCATCGGCGGAAGCCAGAGAGAGGACGATCTGGAACGGTTGGAAAAACGGATGGATGAGCTGGGCCTGAAAAAAGAGGACTACCGGTTTTATCTGGATCTGCGCAAATACGGATCCGCCAGACACGCGGGATTCGGACTGGGATTCGAACGCTGCGTCATGTACCTGACCGGCATGGGAAATATCCGGGACGTGCTCCCGTTCCCAAGGACGGTGAAAAACTGCGAACTGTAAAACAGTGAGGAAAGTTACAGATGAAAAAGAAGCTGACCGCGTCGATTGCCTTTATCATGTCGATCCTGCTGCTGTCACAGACCGCGTACGCCCAGCGTACCCGGGAAGAGATCTCCCAGGAGAGGGAGCAGATGCAGCAGGAAAAAAACAGGACGCAAAGCCAGTATCAGCAGGCCCAGGGACAGCTGGGCGATCTGGAAGCCGAACAGGAACAGCTGCAGACGGAGATTGAGGAGCTGGACGCGCAGCTGGTAGAGGTGATCGCCAGCGTCAGCCTGATGGAAGAGCTGATCGAGCAGACCCAGAAAGAACTGGAAGAGGCGCAAAAGGAGTACGAGGAAGCCAAAGCGCGGGAGGAAGCCCAGTACGATTCCATGAAAAAGCGTCTCCGCTACCTGTACGAAAAGGGCGAACTCAATTATGTGGAGCTGCTGAGCAAAACCGCCAGCTGGGCGGAGATGCTCAATCAGGCGGGATATGTGGAAAAGCTGCAGGAATACGACGCCAAAATGCTCTTACAATATATCGCCCTGAAGGAAGAAGTGGCGCAAAGACAGGAGCAGCTGGAAGAAAAACAGAGCGATCTGGACGCGCAGCTTTATGAAATGGAAGAAGAAAAAGCCGCCATGGAAGAGATGATGGAGGAGAAAAAAGCGCTGTCCGAGGACTACGACATCCAGATCGTCCAGGTGAGGCAGGAGGCCGCGGTCTACAAGGCGCAGATCAAGCAGCAGAACGCGCAGCTGGCAGCTTTGCAGGAAGAGGAAAACGCCATCATCCGGGCGGAGGAGGAGAGAAGAAAGGCGCAGGAAGCGGCCAATCAGGCGAATCAGAGCACCTCGAACAGCGGGACCGTCTCCACATCCGCAGGCGGATTGAAAACGATTCCGCCGGCTACCGGTTCCACCGGGGCCGATATCGCCCAGTATGCCTGTCAGTTTGTGGGCAATCCCTACGTGGCGGGCGGGACAAGCCTGGTAAACGGCGCGGACTGTTCCGGTTTTGTATGGGCGGTCTATAAGCAGTACGGCTACAACCTTCCCCGCAATTCCACGGGGCAGCGCAGCGCGGGCAGAGAGGTTTCTTACGATCAGGCGCAGCCCGGCGATATCATCTGCTATTCGGGCCACGTGGCCCTCTATCTGGGAGGCGGCCGGATCGTACATGCCAGCACCGCCAAGACGGGCATCAAATACGGCTACGCCAACTACCGCCCGATTCTGTCGGTGCGGCGGATCGTGGGCTAGCCGGCACGCAGGAAAGAAGGAACGAAATGGAAGACTGGAAACATACGCCGGAGCGCAACGCCCCCTGCTGGTGCGGCAGCGGAAAAAAATACAAGCTGTGCCATATGCGTCAGGATGAAAGGATCCGGATGTGGGAACGGGAGGGACATATCGTTCCCACCCCCGGTATGATAAAGAACGAAAAGCAGATCGACGGCATCCGGGAGAGCGGAAAAATCAATACGGCGGTGCTGGATCATGTGGCGGCGCATATTTGCGCCGGCATGAGCACGGAACAGATCGACCGGCTGGTGGAGGAAAAGACGAGGGCTTTTGGGGCGATTCCCGCCCCGCTGGGGTATGAGGGATTCCCCAAAAGCGTCTGCACTTCCCTGAACGATCAGGTCTGCCACGGAATCCCCTCCAGGGACGTCATCCTGAAAGAGGGCGACATTGTGAACGTGGATGTTTCCACCATTTATCGCGGCTATTACTCCGATTCTTCCCGGATGTTCATAATCGGGGAAACGACGCCGGAACGGGCGCGCCTGGTGCAGACGGCAAAGGAATGTATGCAGGCCGGGATCGCCCAGGTAAAGCCCTGGCAGTTTTTGGGCGATATGGCGGATGCGGTGAAGCAATGCGCCCAAAAAAACGGCTGCAGCGTGGTGGAGGAGATTGGCGGACACGGCGTGGGGCTGGAATTTCATGAGGATCCCTTCGTCAGCTATGTGGCGCCAAAGGGAACGGAAATGCTCATGGTGCCCGGTATGGTTTTTACCATTGAACCCATGATCAACGCCGGTACGGAGGAAATCTGCATCGACGAGGAGAACGGATGGACCATCTATACGCAGGACGGCAAACCCTCCGCCCAGTGGGAGGTCACCGTGGCGGTGACTTTGGACGGCTGCGAAATTCTTGCCTGGTAACACCTTTTTTCAAAAAACAAACATTATACGGAAATCAGGAGAGGTTGTCAATCAGTTTATAACTGAATGACAGCCCCTCTTTTTTGTATTATGATTTGAAATCATATCGGAAACGGAGGCGGGAAACGCATGGAGAGCAGGATGACGATCGTGCAGGCCCTGGATGAGAGGGATCTTCTGGTGAAAAAGATTCTGGACCGGACCCAGAAAGCGCAGTTTGTGGATCTGGTCCGGCAAAGGGCGGCGGTGACGCTGGAAAAACATCTGACGCGGGACGAGTTTGAGGCGCAGGCCCGGGGCGCGCTGCAGCAGCTGGAAGATCTGATTGCCCGTTACGACAGGCTGAATTTTGCCATCAGCGTTTCCAATGCAGAAACCATGCTGGAAACGTCCCGGGGCAGGATGACGGTGGCCTGCGCCATTGCGCTGCGCAGCCGCCTTCGGGGAGACGGCGTTTACGGGGAGCTGGCGGATTTTGAAGGGCGGCTGAGCCAAAAAATGGAAGAGCAGTACCGGGATACGCTGGATCGGATGCGGCGCAAAAACGAAGCCATGCGCCGGGCGGCTCTCCCAAGACCGCAGAATAACCGCGGCAGAAACGGCGCACAGGTGATTGTACTGCAGGCCGGGGACCCGGCGGCCCGGCGGTCCGCAAACCCGGAAACGGGGACAAAGAAAAGCAAGGGGACCATGGACGCTGTCCTGGCAAAACAGCCGGACGCATTTCACCTGTTCGATCCGCTTCACCTTCGCCAAAAGGCGGAAGCAATATGGGAGAAAAGGGAACAGCTGCTGATCGAACTGGACACAAAGATCAGGATTTCCAACGCCAATACCCTGATTACCGTATAAAACGGCGCCGCCCTCCGCACGAAAACCCGATCCGGAAAGACGGCACGTTTCGATGCCGTCGGGAGGTTTTCCTCTTTTGAAGTCTGGTAAGAAAAAGATAAGAAGATTCGGATTTTTCTTTTTGTTTGTTAACAAAGCGCGCTGACAGGCATGCACGTTGGCGGCGCGAAAATCCATGACAGCGGTTTTACGTCGTCCGGTTAACGCGGGGCTTCCGCATGGCTGTGCGGCGGGCGGTTCTATCAAAGTACGGATATTGGGACAGCACTGCTGCTATCCTGATGACAGGGAAAGGAGAAAGGCGTTGGAGGACGATTCTGCCGCAAAACGGAAGGGATGTGGATTTATGCTTACGTATCCGGTGATTGATGTACAGGAGACGGGAAGACAGCTGAAAAAGGAGTGCGAGAGACGACAGGTGACGCCCCGCGAACTCCAGGAATTTCTCGGACTGGCGGCTTTGCAGTCCGTCTACGGATGGTTCCAGGGACGGGCGCTGCCCTCTTTGGACAATTTCTATGCGTTGAGCTGCTATCTGGGCATACGGATGGAGGAACTGGTCGTGCCCAGACAGTGGGGAAGGGAAGTGGCAGTCAGAGATGCGCTGAGAGCCCTGGAACGGCGGATGACGGCTTATCTGGGGTTCTGTTTTCTGGCGGAGCAGAGCGAAAGCAGAGATTTGCCCCAAACCGGGAGCCTGCGTTCCCAGTCATAACCGCAAAACCCCCGTCATACAATGTAAAAAATGTATGGCGGGGGTTTCCCTGTGAAGGATTATATTGAGGAGCGGGCGATGGCGGTGGCCAGCTATATCATTGAGCATAGTGCAACGGTAAGGCAGGCGGCAAAACAGTTTGGAATCAGTAAGAGTACGGTACATAAAGACATCACGGAACGCCTGGAACAGATTAACCCGGGACTGGCAAAGGAGGCCAGGGTCGTGCTGGACGTCAATAAGTCGGAACGCCATATCAGGGGAGGGCTGGCAACGCGGGAAAAGTATCTGCATCACATCTGACGCGTTAAGGCTGCGGGCATTTGGAAAAGACGGTGAGAAAAAGAGAAAAATACGAAAAAATATCGTGACTTTTAGATATTTACAAGAGCATCCCGGATTGGATAAGATGATAGAAGAAACAGGAGTGCGGCCAGGGAACGGGGAGCCGCAGCAATACGGGAGAGAAATATGTTATATTCAAACAAAGACCTACGAAAGCTGATCATTCCGCTTCTGGTGGAGCAGGTACTTGCCATCGCGGTGGGTATGGCGGATACGATCATGGTATCAGAAGCGGGAGAGGCGGCGGTGTCCGGCGTTTCTCTGGTGGACACGGTCAATATTTTGCTGATCAATGTTTTTTCGGCGCTGGCAACGGGGGGCGCGGTTGTGGCAGGGCATTTTCTCGGAAAAAAGAAACCGGGAGAAGCCAGCAGAGCCGCGTGGCAGATCTTGCTGTTCTCCACTTTGCTGGCGCTTTTGATCGCCGTGGGGTTTATTGCGGCCCACGATCAGCTGCTGCGGCTGATGTTCGGGAAGATCGAGCCGGACGTGATGCAGGCGTGCAAAACCTATTTGGTAATTACGGCGGTTTCCTTTGTGGCCCTGGCGATCTATAACGCCTGCGCCGCCCTCTTTCGGGCCATGAACTGCGCCAGAGTCACCATGTGGGTCTCCATTCTCATGAACGTCATCAATGTGGTGGGCAACGCCATCTGCATTTTCGGACTGCACATGGGCGTAGCGGGCGTGGCGCTGCCTACCACAGTGTCCCGTTTCGCAGCGGCGATTCTGATCTTTGCGTTGATTCTGGATCCGAAAAGGGAAATCAGCCTGCACGGGCAGATCCGGCTGCGCTTTGACGGAAATCTGATCAAAAAGATCCTCTATATTGCGGTGCCCAACGGCATGGAAAACAGCATGTTTCAGCTGGGAAAAATCCTGGTGATCAGCGCGGTTTCCACGATGGGAACGGCGGCGATCGCGGCCAACGCCGTCTGCGGCACACTGGCAAACTGGAATATCCTGCCGGGAATGGCGGTCAATCTGGCGATTGTCTCCGTAATCAGCGTATGCGTGGGGGCGGGGGAATACGGACAGGCCCGTTATTACACGAAAAAACTCTGCCTCATCGCCGAGGCCGGCACCATTTTGATGTCCGCCATTTTGTACTTTGCTTCCCCGGTCATTATCGGATGGTACCGCCTGAGTCCGGAAGGAACGGCGATGGCCGTGGAAGTGGCCCGTTTTCATGCGCTGATGGCCGTCCTTTTCTGGGTATTCTCCTTCTCCATTTCCAATACGCTGCGGGCGGCGGGAGACGTGGTATGGCCGATGGTTGTGGCGATTCTTTCCATGTGGCTGTTCCGGGTGGTGGCGGCCTATGTGTTTACCTATGTGTTCCACTTCGGTCTGCTGGCAATCTGGGTGGCGATGATCATCGACTGGGTATTCCGCGGATGCTGTTATCTATGGCGATACCGGGGGCATAAATGGGAAGGATTTGCCGCCAGAGAGCAATAGGCTTTGACAGAACAAACCGAATGAGATAAGATAAAAACAACCAAAGACAGACGGCTTTTGACCATGACAACAGGAGGAACGCAATGGATAGAGAACTGGTTCTCGTTCTTGATTTCGGCGGACAGTACAACCAGCTGATCGCCCGAAGAGTCAGAGAGTGCAACGTATATTGTGAGGTGCATCCCTGTACCCTGAGCCTGGATAAAATACGGGAAATGCACCCAAAGGGGATCATCTTTACGGGAGGCCCCAACAGCGTATATGCAAACGATTCCCCCAGATGCTCCGCAGAGATGTTTAACCTGGGGATTCCGATTCTGGGGATCTGCTACGGTTCGCAGCTGATGGCCTACATGCTGGGCGGCAGCGTAAAGACCGCGCCTGTCAGCGAATACGGAAAGACTGAGGTGCAGACGGACAAGTCTTCCCTTCTTTTTGAAGATGTTTCCGAAAAAACAATCTGCTGGATGAGCCACACCGATTATATCGAAAAGGCTCCGGCGGATTTTCGCGTAACAGCCCATACGCCGGTCTGTCCGGTGGCCGCCATGGAGAACGCCGAACGGAAATTGTACGCGGTGCAGTTCCATCCGGAGGTCATGCACACCCAGGAGGGCATGAAAATGCTTTCCAATTTTGTGTATCGGGTCTGCGGCTGCAGGGGCGACTGGAAAATGGATTCCTTTGTGGAGACCACGATCCGTCAGATCCGCGAACGGGTCGGAAACGGAAAGGTGCTGTGCGCCCTGTCCGGCGGCGTGGATTCCTCCGTGGCCGCCGTGCTGATGTCCAAGGCGGTGGGCAGACAATTGACCTGCGTGTTCGTGGATCACGGCCTGCTGCGTAAAAACGAAGGAGATGAGGTGGAGGCCGTTTTCGGCCCCCAGGGACAGTACGATTTGAATTTTGTCCGCGTCAACGCCCAGCAGCGTTTTTACGGGAAACTGGCCGGCGTGACGGATCCGGAACAGAAACGAAAGATCATCGGAGAGGAGTTCATCCGCGTTTTTGAGGAAGAGGCGAAGAAAATCGGCGCGGTGGATTTTCTGGTGCAGGGGACCATTTATCCCGATGTGATTGAGAGCGGGCTGGGCAAGTCGGCCGTGATCAAGTCCCATCACAATGTGGGCGGCCTGCCGGATCATGTGGATTTCAAGGAAATCATCGAGCCGCTCCGCCTGTTATTTAAGGACGAGGTGCGCCGGGCCGGTCTGGAACTGGGAATTCCGGAATATCTGGTTTACCGTCAGCCGTTCCCCGGCCCCGGACTGGGCGTGCGGATCGTAGGAGAAGTGACGGCGGAGAAGGTGCGCATCGTGCAGGATGCAGACGCAATCTACCGCGAAGAACTGGCAAAGGCGGGCTGCGATAAGGGATTGGGCCAGTATTTTGCCGCGCTGACCAATATGCGGTCGGTGGGCGTCATGGGAGACGAGCGGACCTATGATTACGCCGTGGCGCTGCGCGCGGTCATTACGTCCGATTTCATGACTGCGGAGGCGGCGGAGATTCCCTATGCCGTGCTGTCCAGAGTAATGAACCGGGTGATCAATGAGGTCAAGGGCGTGAACCGGGTGCTGTACGATCTGACCAGTAAGCCGCCGGGGACGATTGAGTTTGAGTGAGAGGGTAAATCCTCGCAAACCTTGAAAAATCAAGGCTTGCGGGGATTTTAAAATTGGCGGTGGGTACGATTTGGGTACAAAAACTAATTTTGATGTTGCATTTTATTTTACATAAATCTGGCCATCTGCTTGTGGAAGAAATGTGCCATTTTGTATTAAGGCTTCGATTGTACGAGAAACCTTAGCATTTGTACATCCCAGTTGAGAGGCAATAATCTTGTGAATACTAGTAGGCCAAGGCTGTGGTGGAAGGAGTTCCTTAACTGCATTTATAAATTCATCAGTTATTTGAAAGTCATCATATATAAAGTCTTTTCTTTGACTGATGGCATTAAAGTCAGTCAGATGATAATATGTCGCTAATTGGTTTATTATCAAATTAGTTTGAGTTCTGCTTGATAGATTTCTTATAGATTTTAAGTTATTGCGGTTAAATGTTAATATAACATTATTGGTTACATCAGAAATTAAAGCATCTGTAATTAAGTGATTATTTAATCTCACAAGATCATTTGTACCAAAATTTAATTTACCAATTACTTTTGCAGTTGCAATAAGTGAAACAATAGGGCGTATGGATTTTAAATATTTATCTTGGCTAGTTTTAATAGTTCCCTTGTAGGCAGGAGTGATTTTGTCAACCTGTTTTAGTATTTTTGCTATGTTTATCCATACAGATATTGGGTCATGTTCATTAAAGACTCTATTATATTGTTTTGGATTATTCATAAATTTGGATTTTAAAGCTACAGCTCTATGAGGTAATTTTAAAATTAAGCTTACATATCCACTAGCTAAGTATAGTGGGGTAACAATTTCGTTAAGAGAAATCCCCAAGTTTTGGTAGTATCGATCTTTTCTTTCATAATAAATACCATTTTTTAATAGTACATCTTCAATATCTTTTTGAATCTTATCGGTCGAGTGTAAAGAATATAAAGGTATTAAAGACTGATTATTGGTGGCTTGGATAATATTTTTTCTTATAACATCATCTGTGGTAACAACTATTTTAATTAATACGGAACGTTCATCTCTAGTAATATTTTGGCTTGAAAAATGATTAAAAATCGCATATGTAGTCTGTAAACCATTTACTATTTGTATATTATCTGCTTCTAAAGTTTGATCAAATAGATGTGCGGTGGAAGCTAAGATAGTTATTCCATTATTTAGATTCCAGAAATCCATCATCGAATCAGGGTTTTCAAGTGTATTGATAATATCTGTATTCGTTCTATTCGAGCCTAGATAATCTCTAACATTTTCTTCAAAGAAATATCTTTTTAATTTATGGTCAGCGTCAGTTATAAAATTAAAATAATCAGATAACTGTGCTAAAACCACAAAGTCTTTTCCGCATTGAAATCCTTTTTTTATTTTGAGTTCAACAGTTCCATTCCTTTTAGTTCGATATAATATTAATAATTCTCTAGAACCAATAAAATCCATTTTAGATGTTGAAGATAAAAATAGGTTGTTGCAAGTCGCTTTTATTTTATCACCTTTTTTCCGTATGTTTTCGGCTACATTTTCGGAATTTCCTCTAGATATGTATTGTATATTTATGCTTGTATTAGTAAGAGCTGGTGATAGTTTGCGATACAAATATATCAGAAGTTCTCTTTTGTCTAGTATTTCGCTTTTATATTTACTATTTAAAGAAGAAGTGCAAATTGTCATGTCGAATAATTCGGATAAGGAAGAATCAATGCTTTCTAACGGATTTAATTCATATGTATCGTGATGTTTGCATGTTATAACATATATTTCTAACTGTGCATTTGCTTTTGGAAGAATTGTGGATTTGTCTGCGGTATAGTTACCATTTACAAAAAAATAAAGTCCATCTATTCCACCATCATCACCGCCGTCTACTAATCCGTCTAAGATTTGATCATGGGTTAAATCATAGTTTTTAAGCACTTCAGATATGGCAAATTCTTCAAAAATTTTACCACGGTTATCAAGAGTATTGTTTAAATTGTTGGTTGTAATTATATCATCAATTATACCATCAATTAGAATTGTGTCATTTGTTTTCATAAATGCCTCCTAATATTTTTCATGCTGTGTAGGACAAAACTGATTTGTGATATTTATTTTTTCGGATTCAACCCAATCCTATCCATAAACTCATCCCGAGTTTGCCACTTGTTGGCTAACCCTAATTAAATTTTTTCCTTATTTTGCAGGGTTTTCCTTGCTACTACAATG